>CAMAPP010000033.1 GCA_945860095.1 Rhizobium sp. Q54
CCTGGCCGCCGACCGCCACCACGCGCGCGAGCGGTGCTATGCCGGCGGGCAGCTTGCCCTGGAAATACTGTGTTGGCCGGCGCATCGAATCGTAGTGCGGATAGGGGTTCTGGCCGTAGGGGCGCATGCCGGCATTGCGCGGCACCAGAACGACGCCCTGGGGCGCGCGGGCGCGAAAGCGCGCGAGCGATTCGAGGCGGGCGGGCAGAATCTCGAGCTGCGCGCCCGCGCGTTCGCCGACGAGACCCTCGCCCGTGAATTGCTGCCACCAAGTCTCGGATTCGCGGTCGTACATGACGAGGTTGGAATGGCGCAGCCTTCCGGTCGCGCCAAAGGATAGAACCTGGCCGTCGAGCCTGCGGTCGAAGACGATGATCGAATTGCTGAGCGGGCAATAGGTCACGGCGATGGGCACGCCGCCCACGACGTCGTTGACGATCTCGTGCCAGGTCATGACCTGCAGCGGGTACGCACGCGCCGCCCCGCCGATGGTCACGCCGATTACGGGTTCGCGTTCGTCGATATTGGCGCTCTTGGCCACGGGCACGAATTTCGGATCTTCGATCGCGGGAATGGCGTCGCGGTGCGCGATATCGAACACGCCCTCGAGTTCGACGCGGGAATTGGCGAATGCGTTCTTCGGAAACTCGCTCCGCCATTGGCGGAGAATCGAGTAATCGAGCGCGAGCGCCGATCCGGCCGTCAGGACGGCGAGGGCCAAGACCCATGCGGCAAGGCGCCGGCGGCGGACGGTCATTTCTTTTTCGGGCGCATGGCCCGCCATTCGGCCTCGGTGAGCCTGCCCGCCCAAGAAAACTGGCCGGCACCTTTGAGCCACTCGCCGCCATCGATTGTGACGACATCGCCGTTGATGTAGCCGGCCTCGTCCGAGACCAAGAACGCCGCGAGATTGGCGAGCTCGATGTGTTCGCCCGGGCGGCCGAGTGGATTGCGCGTCTCGAGTTCGCGCGCCATGTCCGGGCGCGGCGCGAGGCGCGACCAGGCGCCTTCGGTCGGAAACGGCCCGGGCGCGATGGCGACCGTGCGAATGCCCTTGGGCCCCCATTCGACCGCGAGGCTCTGCGTCATGGCCAGCACGCCGGCCTTGGCCATGGCGGAGGGCAGCACGTAGCCTGATCCGGTCCATGCATAGGTCGTGACGATGGACAGCACGACGCCCCGCCTGCCCGAGGCAATCCAGCGCTTGCCGCACGCAAGCGTGCAATAGGCGGCGCCGTGCAAAACGATACCGATGACGGCGTCGAGCGCGCGGTGCGACACGTCTTCGGCCTTGGCGAGAAAATTGCCGGCCGCGTTGTTGACCAGAATATCGATGGGTCCGACCGCGAAACCCGCCTCGATCATCCGCTCGACCGCCTCGGGGTCGCGGATATCGCACGCCGCGAAATCGACCCGCCCGCCGGTCGCCGCGCGGTGTTCCTTGGCCGTTTCGGCAAGAACCTCCTCGCGCCGGCCGCAAATGAACAATTCGGCGCCGAGTTCGAGATAGCGCCGGCCCATGGCCTTGCCCAAGCCGGTGCCGCCGCCGGTGATGAGGATGCGCTTGCCTTCGAGGAGATCGGCGCGGAACACGGGTGCTTCCTTTCCTGCAAATCACGGGTCCTGAAAATCGCGGGCGCGGCGAACGGACAATTCAAATACGCGCGGCTATCATGGCCGCTTCGTGACGGGCGCGGAAGGGCATCGGGAGGACCGGATGATCGAGCGCGCGGACAGCTATGCCGAGGTCTGGGCTAAATTCCGCTGGCTCGTGCCCGCGCGCTACAACATCGCCGCCGATGTCTGTGACCGGCACGCAAGCGGCCATGCCCTCGCCCTCGTCGTCGAGGACGAATCGGGATCGGTCAGCCGCCACTCGTTCCGCGACTTGAAATCCGCCAGCGACCGGTTCGCCCATGTACTCGCGGCAAACGGCATCGGCCGGGGCGACCGGGTGGCGGTGCTCTTGTCGCAAAGCCTCGAATTGCCGGTCGCCCATCTCGCCGCCTACAAGCTCGGCGCCGTCGTGCTGCCGCTTTTCGCCCTGTTCGGACCGGACGCCATCCAATACCGCCTCGAAAACAGCGGCGCCAAGGCTCTTGTGACCGATACCGCGAATTGGCCCAAGGTCGCGGCCCTTCGCGCCGAGCTGCCCGCGCTGGCTGCGTGTTTCGTGGTCGGCGGCGATCCCGCCGGTACGCGCGATTTTTGGCGCGAAACCAGGCGCGCTTGCGACGGCTTTACCGTGGTTGATACCGGGCCGGACGATCCTGCGCTCATCATGTACACCTCGGGCACGACCGGCCCGCCCAAGGGAGCGCTGCATGGCCACCGGGTCGTACTCGGCCATCTGCCGGGCGTCGAGTTTCCGCACGATTTCTTCCCCCAGCCGGGCGATCTGTTCTGGACGCCGGCGGATTGGGCCTGGGCGGGCGGCCTGCTCGACGTTCTGTGGCCGTCCTGGCACCACGGCGTGCCGGTGCTGGCCCAGCGCGTGCGCAAGTTCGATCCCGATGCGGCCTATGCCCTCATGGCGCGGCACGGCGTGCGCAACGCCTTCCTGCCGCCGACCGCGCTTAAGCTCCTGCGCCAAACGAGGCCTGCCCCGGACTTGAATCTGCGCAGCGTCGGCAGCGGCGGCGAACCCTTGGGCACGGAGCTCATCACCTGGGGTCGCGCCGCGCTCGGGGTGACGATCAACGAGTTCTACGGCCAGACCGAATGCAATCTGGTGCTCGGCAATTGCGCCGCCCTTTTCGCGCCCCGGCCTGGCTCCATGGGCGTGGCCATCCCGGGGCACGAGGTCGCCGTCGTCGATGAAACCGGGAGGCCCTTGCCCGATGGGGAAACGGGACACGTGGCGATCCGCCGGCCCGATCCGGTGATGTTCCTCGAATATTGGCGCAACCCCGAGGCGACGCAGCGAAAATTCGCGGGCGACTGGCTGCTCACGGGCGATCTTGCGCGCCGCGACGCGGACGGATTTTTCTGGTTCATGGGGCGCGAGGACGACGTGATCACCAGCGGCGCCTACCGCATCGGACCCGGAGAGATCGAGGAATGCTTGCTGAAACACCCGGCGGTCGCCATGGCGGCGGCCATCGGCGCACCCGACGAATTGCGTACCGAGGTGGTGAAGGCCTTTGTCGTGGTGAAGCCCGGCATCGAGGCCACGCCCGAGCTTGCCGCCGAAATTCAGGGATTCGTCAAAACCCGCCTGGCGGCGCACGAATACCCGCGCGCGGTCCAATTCGTCGCCGACTTGCCCATGACCGCGACGGGCAAGATCATGCGCCGCGTGCTGCGCGAGCGCGAACGCAAGGGAGAGAAGCCGTGACCAAGACCGTCGACTATTATTTCGCCCTGCCGTCCCCCTGGACCTATCTGGGCGGCGAGCGCCTGATCGCCATTACCCGGCGCACGGGCGCCACCATCGCCTACAAGCCGGTCGATGTGGGGCGCGTGTTCGCGGCCGCGGGCACGGCCCATCTCAAGGACCGCCCGGCCGCGCGCAAGACTTATCGTTTGGTCGAGCTTCGCCGTTGGCGCGATTTTCTCGGTATGGCGCTCAATCTCGAACCCAAGTTCTTTCCGGTCGAACAGCGCCTGGCGGCATGCATGATCATCGCCGCCCGCCAGAAGGGCCAGGACGTCGGACCGCTCGCCAACGCCTTCCTCCGCGCGGTCTGGGCGGAAGACAAAAACATCGCCGATGCCGCGACCTGCGAGGAGATCGCCGAAAGTATCGGCACCGTCGGCCGGACGCTCGTCGAAGCAGCTTCCGACCTCGACGTCCTGGCGGAATACGACGCCAACACGGACGAGGCGATCGCCCGTCAGGTGTTCGGCCTACCGATGTACTTCTTCAAAGACCAGCCGTATTGGGGACAGGATCGATTGGATTTACTCGAACGCGCCCTACAAGCGGATTGACCTCCGCGAAGGCCTCGCGCAATTCGGTAACGGCGCCCATCACGGCATCGGCAAACTCGTCGAGGTTAAGCGCGCGGGCCTGGTCGATGCCGTCGGTCCAGTCCCCCCGGTCCAAATACCGCAGAAACGGATTGCCCATCTGACTCCTCCCCTCAGACAGCAGACCGGATAATCCCGGCCCATGGGGGGATTATCTGCGCCCGTGGTGAAGGAAAGGCTAACGACTTGCTACGGATGGATGACAGCGCGCGCAATAATGCCTCAATCGGCCTCGCGCCGACGAACGACGACGCTCGAAGTCAGCACGTCGTGGAGCGCCCGCCCGCGCGCGTCGAACGCGACCCAGAGGAACAGGAGGCCGCACGTCATTCCCCAGGTGACGAAATACAAGAATGCCCGCACGCCCGCCTGCAGCCGATCGGGCCGCATGCCCGAGATATCGCGCAGCTCGACGCCCACGAGCCTCATGCCCGGCGTGGCCGAGGAATGGCCGCCCGTGAAGACGGTGAAATAGAGGAACGGCAGGACAACGGTCGCCACCATCATGGGCGGCGCCAAAAGGCCGAAGGACAACACGGCCAGGGTGCCGATCGCCAAAGCCGCCATGGCGATGAAGAACAGCAAGAAAAACCAATCGAGCATGTGCGCCGCGAAACGCCGCGCGGTCACGCCCCGAAACTGCGCCTCGCCGAAGAGAGGCGCGTCGTCGTCGAGGGACGCGGGGATGGGTTCGGGCGGCATGCTCATGAACCGGGATTCGCGGCGGACAACGGCGGAACCGCGTCCGCCCACACTCTCAATCCGAAAGTATCACGTCGAGATCGACTTCCATGCCGTAGATCGGCCGGGCAAAGCCCTTGATGATGAGGACGGACATGGTGGGATTGACGCCCTTCAGCCACTTGCCGACCGCATTGCACACGGGCTCGACATAGGCGCGGTCGGAAACATACAAGCGCACGCCGCACACATCCTGCCAAGTGGCGCCCGCCTCCTTCAGCAGCACGTCCATGTTCTTCATGGCGTTGTCGGCTTGGCCGTACATGTCGCGCGTGTCGATCGTATCGTCGGAGCCCCAGATGCGCCCGGTCTGGCCGCGGACGAAGATTCGCTTGCCCGCCTTCACAATCCAGCACAGATCGTTGTCCAGGCTTTGCTCGGGGAACGCGGATTTGGTGTTGTATTTGCGAAGCCGGACGTGGGGCATGGCGGGTTCAGCCTTTCATCACGCGGTCGCTCAACCCCGCCGCGCCCTTGACGAACTCAAGCGGCCCGGACCAATCGAAGGTTTGATAAACCGCGTTCAAATGCGCGAAGGGTGGCGCCTGGGCGAAAAGCTGGAAAGTCGTGCGGTGGCCGGCGGAGGCGGAATTCACGAGATCGCGCGCATAGGCCAAGAGCTTACGCCGGTCCTCGGCCGCCCAGGCATCGCCGACGGTGTAAAACTTCTCCATCCAGCCACCGGTTTCGGCGCCGACGAAGGCGCCGTGATCCGGCGTCACGCAAATCTGCCCGCCGCACAGCTCGCGCGCGAGATGCATCATGGCCGGAAGCTCGGCGCAGGCGAGCGTGCGCCCGGCATAGAACAGCGAGGGATGGGGCATGACGAGGCCGGATTCCGACGGCTGGGCGTCCTCGATCGCGGCGGTGAGAAAGGCGTTGATCATCTCGCGGTAGCACGCGAGCCGCGCCAGCTTCTCGCGCACCGCCGGTTGCTGGTCCAAGCCGGTTTGCCGCGCATTGTGCAACGCCACGCCGATCAACAGATCGGCGATGCGCTCGATGCGCTGGAGAAACGGGTATCCCGTGTAGCGGTGCAGCATCGCGCGGATGAAGGCCGCCGCCCGCGTATGGCGGTAGAACATCACGCGTTCCCAGGGCACGAGCACGTTGTCGAAGATGATGAGCGAATCGATTTCGTCGAATCGGGTCGAGATCGGGTAGTCCTCGACCTTGAGCCAGCTGCCGTAGGACGGACGGCAGATATGCTTCAAGCCCGGCGCATTCATGTCGCAGACGAAGCTGACCGCGTAATCCGACAGCTTCTCGTCGCCCCAATTGGCGATGGTCGGCTTGACCAGGGCCTGATGGGAATAGGCTGCCGCGGTCTCGTATTTGGCGCCGCGCACGACGATGCCGGCATCGGTTTCGCGCACGACGTGCAGCAACATGTCGGGATCTTGATCTTGCGGCCGGCGGGACCGGTCGCCCTTGGGATCGGTATTGGCCGAGACCGTCATCAGGTCCGAGACGCGCGCGCGCTCGATTTGTGCGACGATATTGTCGCCGAAACGCGGATCGACCTCGTCGAGCAGCGCCTTGCCGTCGAGCAAGGCCCAAAGACCGCCCACGGTTTCGTCGCCCACGCGCAGGATGACGCCGCGAACATCGTCCATCACGGCGTTCACCCAGGCGCGCTTGGCGCGCCAATCGTCCTTCGCGCGCGGCGGCTTGTTCGGCACCGCCTGGCGCTCGCCCGCCGTGTCCACGTAGGTCATGGTGTCGCGCCAGCGCGCCTCGTGCGCCATGTCGTAGATGCGCGCCCGGATATCGACCACCGGCTTGAACGCCGGGTGCGAGGTCACATCCTTGACGCGCTCGTTGTCGAGATAGACCTCGCGGCCGTCCCTTAGGGACTCGCGATAGGCATCGCCGGTCAAAAGCATGGGCGTGTTGGTCGCGCGCGCCTAGGGGTCGCCCGCGACGCCGTAGGACTTGGCCGCCGGTGGATCGATCGCGCGCGTGACGTACATCATCATTTGCGGCTCGAACGCGTTCCAATTGCGCCGCAGCTCGCCGATGGGGCCGTCCGCCCAATCGACGCGCAAATCGCAGATCGGCCAGGCGTGCTCGGTGACGATGAACAGGCCGGCCGATTTGACCGGGCTCATCTCGCCGCCCGCCGCAAGGCCCGCCTCGAGACCCCGCATGAGGCGCTCGCCGATCTGCAATTCCGGATTGGCCTCGAAACCGCCGGTCATGGCCTTGGCGATATCGGTGTTGGCCAGAAGATTGCCGATGGCGACCGAATCCTTGGCCGCGTGGCCGCAATGCGTGGCCAAGGTCCCCTTGCCCTCGTAAAAGGCGGGCGGGCCGCTTTTGCCGATCATGGCGACTTGGCGAAAATCGGGAAATTTCTCCCGCGCCATCGCCGCGCCGAGCGCGTCCTTCGCGCTCTTGCCCTGGGCCATGAAATCGAGCCCCCAGGTGCCGATCAGGGGATTGGTGATGTTCTGGGTCGCAACCGCGCCCGCGCCCGCCCTACCCCACACGCAGCGCGAGGCGACGGCAATGGACGAGGTGGTGATGGCGATGCCGAAGGCGCCGGTGCGCACACAGCGGCCCGTTACGGAAAAGGTCATGGCGCATTCCTCCTCATTGGCGGGCCTCGTCTTGGGGGATGACCGCCTCGACGTCGATCTCCATGAGAAGATCGGGCCGCGCCAAGCCGTTGACGATGAGGCCCGTCGAACACGGATGGACGCCCTTCAGATGCTTGCCGATGGCACGGTACACCGCCTCGCGATAGGCGCGGTCGGTGATATAGATCGTCGTCTTGCAGATGTGCTCGAGCTTGGAGCCGGCCTCCTCGAGCAGTTGCTTCACGTTCTTCATCGCCTGGTCGGCCTGCGCGCCCGCATCGCCCACGCCCACCAGCTGGTTATCGAGGGTGAGCCCGGTCTGGCCGCGCAGGAAGACGTGATTTCCCGCGCGCACCGCCATGCACAAATCGTTGTCGAGATTCTGGCCCTTCCAGACCTCCTTGGTGTTGTATTTGCGAATTCTCAGATGGGCCATGCGCGCCTTCTCCCCCTGGTGTCCTGAACTCAACCGGCTTACGTCATCACCCGCTCGGACAATCCGGCCGCCTTGCGCACGAACTCGAGCGGGTTCGAGAAATCGAAATTGTTGTAAACCGCGTTCAAATGGGCGAACGGCGGCGACTGGGCGAACAATTGGAACGTCAAGCGGTGGCCCGCATAGTCCGAATTGATCAAGTCGCGGGCGAACGCTAGCAGCTTGCGCCGGTCCTCGGCAATCCAGGCGTCGTTCACCGTGTAGAATTTGCTCATCCAGTCCTTGGTATCGGGCGAGACGAAGGCGGCGTGATCGGGCGTCACGCAAATCTGCCCGCCGCACAGCTCGCGCGCGAGGTGCATCATGGCCGGCAGTTGCGAACACGCCAGCACGCGCCCCGTGTAAAGCAGCGATTGGTTGGGCATGAGAAGGCCGCCCGGGCTCGTTTCCGCCGCCGCGATGGATGCCAGAAGATGGGCACGGATGCCCTCACGATAGCACGCCAGCGTCGCCAGCTTCTCGCGCACGGCCTGCTGCTTGTCCAAGCCCGTCTGGCGAACGTTGAACAAGGCCGTGCCGATCATCATGTCCGCGACGTAAAGCACGCGCAGCACGAACGGGAAGGCGCTGTAGCGGTGCAGCGTGCCGCGAATATAGGCGGCGGCGCGCGTGTGGCGATAGAACAACACGTCCTCCCACGGCACCGTCACATTGTCGAAGATCATCAGGGAATCGACCTCGTCGAACCGGGCCGCGAGCGGATAATCGATCGCCGGACGACGCCCGGCGAAGCCCGTGCGGCAGATATGCTTCAAGCCCGGCGCGTTCATCGGCACGATGCACCCGAGGGCGTAGTCCGAGAGCTTGTCGTCGCCCCAATTGGCGATGGTCGGCTTGACGAAGGCCTGGTTGGCATAGGCCGAAGCGGTTTCGTATTTTGCGCCGCGGATGACGATGCCCTTGTCGGTTTCCTTGACCACGTGCAGCAGCATGTCCGGGTCCTGGTCCTGCGGGCGCTTGGAGCGGTCGCCCTTGGGATCGGTGTTCGCCGAGACGTGAAACACGTCGCTCCGCAACGCGAGCTGGATGTGGCGCTCGATGTTCTGGCTAAAGCGCGGATCGACCTCGTTCAGCACGTCGCGGCCGTCGAACAGCGACCACATCTCGCCGATGGTCTCGTCGCCCACCCGGATGACCACGCCGCCGATATCGGTCATGACCGCATCGACCGCCTTCCACTTGTCGTGCCAATCCTGCTGGGTATGGGGCAGCTTGTGGCCGATGCAGTTGGGCTCCTTCGTGTCCTTGTCGGCATAGGACATGACGGCGCGGTACTTGTCCTCGCGCGCCATGTCGTAGATGCGCGCACGCACGTCGACGATGGGCTTGAACATGGGATGGCTGGCCACATTCTTGACGCGCTCGCCGTCGATCCAAACCTCGCGGTCGTCGCGAATCGATTCGCGGTATTCCTTGCCGGTGCGCAGCATGGAGGGAACTCCTGTACTTCGACGGTTGGTGGAATAGTGATCGTGGACGAAGCGTCAGGCAACCGCCGTGGGTCGGCAATAGGCGCGGTTGTGATAGACGAGCGGCGCGCCCTCGCCGTGGCGCGCGCCCACCACAAGGCCGATGAACACCGAGTGCGTGCCGAAGCGGTGGGTTTCGAGCAGGCGGCAATCGAAGATGGACAAAGCATCCCGGAGCGCGGGCGCGCCCGTGCCCAGCGCGTCGGTGCCGATGCCAGCGAAGCGGTCCGCTTCCTTGTGCCGCCCGGCGAAGCGGTCGGACAACTCGACTTGATCCGCCGCCAGCAAGTTCACGCAAAACGCCTTGTTCAGCGCAATCGCGGCGGCGGCGGGGCTCGCATCGTGGACGCAGACGAGCACGGCCGGCGGATCCGCCGAGACCGAACTCATGGCGCTGACGGTCACGCCGTAGCGGCCCGCCCGCCCGTCCGTCGTCACGACCGTGACCGCCGTCGGCGCATTGCGCATGGCCGCAACGAAGTCCTCGCGCCCCACGGCGACAAAGGCGGAAGCCGAAAAGTCCGGCGCGGGCGGCATTTTCGGCACGGCATGGGACATCATCGCTTCGCTCATCGTCCGACCCCTTCGCTGTCATCCGCCGCCAAATCTTGGCGTCGGGGAGGACGATGCGCCGCGCGCTTGTATAGGTAAAATATTAGTTTATTATACTCTAAATAGGATTTATGTATGCCCTACACCCTGCGCCAGGTCCGCTATTTCGTCGCCGCCGCCGATGAAGGCGGGATCACGGCCGCTGCCCACGCGCTTCACGTCTCCCAGCCTTCCGTCTCGACCGCGATCGCCGAGCTCGAGGCTCAATTCGGCGTGCAGCTTTTGCTGCGCCACCACGCTCAGGGCACCTCGCTCACACCTGCGGGCAGGCGTGTCTTGGCCGAGGCGCGCGAGTTGCTCGAACGCGCGAAGGCCTTCGAGGCCGAGGCGCGCGGCCTGGGCCAAGGTCTCGCGGGCACGCTCGAATTCGGCTGCTTCGTGACCTTCGCGCCCATCTATCTGCCGCGCCTTTTGGCCGAGTTGCGCACACGCCATCCCGAGATCGCGGTGCGCGTGCGCGAGGGTAGTCTCGATGACGTGCGCGAGGCGCTGGAGGCGGGCGAAACCGAATTGGCCCTGCTCTACGACATGGGGTTAAGCGAGGCGATCGAGACCGAAGAGGTCCTGTCGCTGCCGACCTATGCCCTGCTGCCCACGGGCCATCGCCTGGCCAAGGCGGCGCGCGTTGCGCTTGCGGAGCTTTCGGCCGAACCCATGATCCTCTTGGACTTGCCGGCGAGCCGCGAGTTCTTCCTGTCGATCTTCTTCAATCTCGGTCTCGAGCCGCGCATCGGGATGCGGAGCTCGTCCTACGAGATGGTGCGCGGCCTCGTCGCCCACGGCCACGGCTACACCCTGCTGAACACCCGCCCGGCGACCGATACGACCTATGATGGCGGCCGCGTCGTCGCCCGCCCGCTCATCGAGACCGTGCCGCCGACGCGCATTACGCTCGCGCGCCTCAAACGCGCGCGCCCCACGCGCATGGCCCAGGCTTTCGCGGAAACCACGCGGGCACATTTCCGCGCGCGCGCCGGCTGACGCGCCAAGCCCGGCCCTCATATTGGAACCGGGCGTTTGGGAACCCGGCGTTTTGGATCCGAGTGCGTTGGAGCGCGGGTCACGGCTCCGCTAGAGTGCGCGCTCCGCCGTCTGCCCGGAGCCAAGCCATGAGTCCATACTCGCGTCTCGCATCGAAAAAATCCGCCCGCGCGCCCGTTCCCGGCATGCTCGACATGGCAGCACTCGCGCGCCTCGTGAAATCGGGCGAGATCGATACGGTGCTCACCTGTTTTCCCGACCAACAGGGCCGCCTGCTCGGCAAGCGCGTGGTCGGGCGCTATTTCCTCGAACACGTCGCGCACGAGGCGCACGCCTGCGACTACCTGCTCGCGACCGACATGGAAATGGATACCGTCCAGGGCTACAAGGCGTCGTCCTGGGAATTGGGCTACGGCGATTTTCTGTTGCAGGCCGATCTTTCGACCTTGCGCCGGATTCCCTGGCTGCCCGCGACCGCGCTCGTGCTCGGCGATTGCCGGGACCATCGCGGCCGCGACCTGGCGCACGCCCCGCGCTCGATATTGAAGCGCCAGATCGCGCGCGCGCGCGCCATGGGTTTCACCTCGAAGATGGGTTCGGAGCTGGAATTCTACATCTTCGAGGACGGCTTCGCCCAAGCGCGCGCCAAGGACTACCGCGCCCTTGTACCGCCCGGCTGGTACAATGAGGACTACCACATCTTCCAGACGACCAAGGAAGAACCCCTCGTCCGCGACATCCGCAACTTCATGGAAAATGCGGGTATCCCCGTCGAGTTCTCGAAGGGCGAATGCGGTTTCGGTCAGGCGGAGATCAATCTGCGATACGGCGAGGCGCTCGAGATGGCCGATCGCCACGCGATCTACAAAAACGGCGTCAAGGAAATCGCCCACGCCCACGCCAAGAGCGTGACCTTCATGGCGAAATGGGATTTCGTTCAGGCGGGATCGTCCTGCCATGTCCACAATTCGCTGTGGGACGCAAAAAACGGCCGCGCCCTGTTCCACGACCCCAAGGCTCCGCTCGGCATGTCCAAATTGTTCCGGCACTATCTCGCCGGACAATTGGCGCTCGCGCGCGAATACGTCTTTTTCCTCGCGCCCTTCATCAATTCGTACAAGCGCTTCCAGGCGGGATCGTTCGCGCCCACCAAGGCGGTGTGGAGCGCCGATAACCGCACGGCTGGGTTCCGCGTCTGCGGCGAGGGCGCGGGCCTGCGCGTGGAATGCCGCGTGCCGGGCGCCGACGCCAATCCCTATCTCGCCTTCGCCGCCCTTTTGGCCGCAGGCCTCCACGGCATCGAGCAGGAGTTAAAGCTCGAGCCCATGGCCAAGGGCAATCTTTACGAACAAAAGTTGCGCGAGATTCCGAAAACCCTGCGCGATGCGGTGGACGCCCTCGACAAGTCGAGGATTTTGCGCGCGGCCTTCGGCGACGACGTGATCGACCACTACGTCCATACCGGACATATCGAGCAGAACGAATACGACAAGCGCATCACCGATTGGGAGCTGCGCCGCTATTTCGAGCGCGGATAGGACGATGATCCCCGATCCCAAGACCTTGAAGGGCAACTGGAACTATCCGACGCGCATCTGGTTCGGCCCCGGGCGCATCGCGGAATTGCCCGAAGCCTGCCGCGCCCTCGGAATCGCGCGCCCGCTGCTCGTGACCGATCCGGGCCTGGCCAAACTTGCGATGATCACGGACGCGCTCGCCGCGCTCGGAGCGGCGAAACTCGGCGCGGCGCCGTTCGGCGATCTGCGCCCCAATCCCGTGGGCCGGAACGTCGTGGACGGCGTCGCGGCCTTCAAGGCCGGCAAGCATGACGGCGTGATCGCGTTCGGCGGCGGCAGCGCCGTCGATGTCGGCAAAGCCGTCGCCTTCATGAGCGGCCAGACCCGCAAGCTCTGGGATTTCGAGGACATCGGCGATAACTGGACTCGCGCGAACGCCGATTCCATCGCGCCCATTATCGCCGTGCCGACGACCTCGGGCACGGGCTCCGAAGTCGGCCGCGTCGCGGTCGTGACCGAGGAGGAAACCCACACCAAGCGCCTCATCTTCCATCCCAGGATTCAGCCAAGCCTCGTGATCAGCGATCCGGCCCTGACTCTAGGCTTGCCCGCGAAGCTCACGGCCGCAACCGGCATGGACGCCCTCGCCCACAATCTCGAGGCCTATTGTTCGCCCTTCTTTCATCCCCAAGCCGACGGCATCGCGCTCGAAGGCATTCGTCTCGTGCGCGAATGGCTGCCGACAGCCGTCGCCGACGGCGCCAATCTGACCGCGCGCGCCTATATGATGGCCGCGTCCACCATGGGCGCGACGGCGTTCCAGAAGGGCCTGGGCGCCATCCATTCCCTGTCGCACCCGGTCGGCGCCGTATACGACACCCATCACGGCCTGACCAATGCCGTGTTCATGCCCTATGTGCTGGCGTTCAACCGGCCATTCATCGAGGAACGCATCGCGCGCCTAGCCGGCTATATCGGCCTGCCCGCCAATTTCTCGGCCTTCCTCGATTGGGTGCTCGAATTGCGCGCGGCCCTGGGCGTGCCCCACACCCTCGCCGAGCTCGATGTCGGCGAGGACCGCCTGGACGAACTCGCCCGCATGGCGACCGCCGATCCAAGTGCCGGCACCAATCCACGGCCCGTGGGCGATGCCGAGCACCGCATGCTTCTCGAAGCCAGTCTGGCGGGCCGCCTGCCCTAGATTCGCTCGACCCGGCGGGGCGCGCCCGGTCGCCAACGGCCGCCAAGATTCGAGGAGACTGCCGCTGGGTTAATTGCGAATAAGTCGCACTTGCAATTGTGTTCCGAATTGCCATAATGGCGGGCGAGCGGTTAAAACGCGCCTTGGGTGCGACCCCGAATGCCGCCAATACAGCGATCGAGGCTCCGCCATGCGTCGCGCGATTCTTGCCCTTACCGCCCTCGCGGTTCCCGTCTGCGCCGCCCTTGCGGTTCCCGTCCGCGCCGCCGAGTTGAACATCTACTCCACCCGGCAAGAACACCTCATCCGCCCCCTGCTCGACGCCTTCGGCGCGGAGTCGGGCATCAAGGTCAATCTCGTGAGCGGCGGAGAGGACGCATTGTTCGAACGCCTGCGCGCCGAGGGCGCGAACAGCCCGGCCGATCTATTCCTGACGGTGGATGTCGGTCGGCTGGTTCGCGCAAAGCAGGCCGGCATGCTTCAGCCCCTAAAATCGGCCGTCCTCGAAACGGCCATTCCGGCGGAGCTCCGCGATTCCGAGGGCGAATGGTTCGGCCTGTCGGTTCGCGCGCGGGTGATCTTCTACGCCAAGGACAAGGTCAAGGCCGACGAGCTTTCGACCTATGCCGCGCTCGCCGAACCCAAATGGAAGGGCCGCATCTGTGTCCGTTCGTCGTCGAGCGTGTACAATCAATCCCTGCTCGCCGCCATGATCGCGACGAGCGGCGCGGCGGCGGCCGAGACTTGGGCGAAAGCCATGGTCGCGAACTTCGCCCGCCCGCCGCAGGGCGGCGACCGCGACCAAATTCTGGCTGCAGCCGCGGGCGCGTGCGACATCGCGCTCGCCAACACCTACTACTACGCGGGCCTGCTGCAATCGCAGAAGGCCGAGGACAGGCAGGCGGCGGCGAAGGTCGCGCTGTTCTGGCCCGACCAGCAAGGGCGCGGCGCGCACGTCAATGTGAGCGGCGCGGGCGTGACCAAAGGCGCGCGCAACAAGGCCGAGGCCCAACGCTTTCTCGAATTTCTCTCGGGCGATAAGGCGCAGCGACTTTACGCCGAGGCGGTTTACGAGTTCCCCGTGCGCCGGAGCGTGGCGATCTCGGGCGTGGTCGCGGATTTCGGCGCCTTCAAGAGCGACACCCTATCGCTCGCCGAAATCGGCAAACACCAGGCCGAAACCTTGCGCATCTTCGACCGCGCCGGTTGGCGTTGAATGGCGCCGCCATGGCCCCAGGTACAGATGCCCCGCTGGGATCGAGAGCCATCGCCCCAACTGGACTCGCTAACTCGGACCGGGCGTCCCAACGCGGACGAGGTCG
This sequence comes from Rhizobium sp. Q54, assembly GCA_945860095.1. Lineage (GTDB taxonomy): Bacteria > Pseudomonadota > Alphaproteobacteria > CADEGL01 > CADEGL01 > CAMAPP01. The sequence goes on from CAMAPP010000033.1 coordinate 14,894, forward strand.
TGACGTTTCGGGACTTGCGCGTCGATCTGGCGCGCCTCCTCGCATGGCGCGGAACGCGCCGGTTGAAGCTCAACCCGACCGCGCTCCGGATTCTGGTGTATTTCATCGAGCGTCCCGGGCGGGTGCATACCCGCGATCTTCTGCTCGATATCCTATGGCCCGATAAGCCCGAGATCGGGGCGCGCACCGTGGACGTAAACATTCGACATCTGCGCCGCGCGCTCAATTCCGACGGCGAGCCGGACCTCATTCGCACCGTTTACGGTTTCGGCTACGCCCTCGACGACGACCACGGCACCGGCCGAGGCGGGACGCCCTTCTAGTCGTCCTCGCGCAGCGACAGCAACGCGGCGTTGCCGCCCGTGGCCGTGGTATTGACCGACAGCACGCGCTCGGTCGCGAAGCGGTGAAGATAGCGCGGGCCGCCCGCCTTGGGGCCGGTGCCCGACAGCCCCTCGCCGCCGAAAGGCTGCACGCCGACGACCGCGCCGATCATGTTGCGGTTGACATAGACATTGCCGGCCCGCAAACGCGAGCGGATGCGCCTCACCGTTTCGTCGATGCGGCTATGGATGCCGAGAGTCAGGCCGTATCCGGTCGCGTTCACGTCGTCGATCACTTGGTCGAGGCGATCGGCGCGGTAGCGCACGACATGCAGAATCGGCCCGAACACCTCGCGGTCGAGACGCGAGATCGCATCGATCTCGAAGGCCTGCGGCGCCACGAAATTGCCGTGGGCCGTCGCGGCGCCGAGCTCGACCGCATGGACGAGCCTGGCCTCGCGGCGCATGCGCGCGGCGTGGCGCTCCAGCATGGCCTTCGCCTCGGCGTCGATGACCGGACCGATATCGGTCTCGATCAGCCCGGGATCGCCGATGACGAGTTCCTCCATCGCGCCCGACAACATGGTCAGGAACTTGTCGGCCACGTCGTCCTGGACGAACAGTACACGCAGCGCCGAGCAGCGCTGGCCCGCGCTCTGGAACGCGGAAACGATGGTGTCGTCCACCACCTGTTCCGCCAAGGCGGAAGAATCGACGATGAGCGCGTTCTGGCCGCCGGTCTCGGCGATCAGCGGCACGAGCGACCCCGGACGGGCGGCAAGCGTCGCGGCGATGGCGCGCGCGACCTCGGTCGAGCCGGTGAAGGCGACGCCGGCGATGCGCGGATCCTTGACGAGGCGCGCGCCCACGATCTCGCCCGATCCGGGCAGAAGATGCAGCACATCGCCCGGAATGCCCGCCCGATGCATGAGCCGCACGGCGGCGGCGGCGATTAGGGGCGTTTGTTCCGCGGGCTTGGCAATAACCGCGTTGCCCGCGGCGAGCGCCGCCGCGATTTGCCCGGTGAAGATGGCGAGCGGGAAATTCCACGGGCTGATGCACGCGAAGGCGCCGCGGCCATGGAGCGCGATCGTATTGTCCTCGCCCGTGGGCCCCGGCAGGATTTGCGGCGCGGCGAACTCGGCGCGGGCGCGCGCGGCGTAATAGCGGCAGAAATCCGCCGCCTCGCGCACTTCGCCCAAGGCATCGGGCAGTGATTTCCCCGCCTCGCGCACGGCCAGCGCCATGAACAGCGCCAGATTGCCCTCCAGCAAATCGGCGTAGCGGTCGAGACAGGCGGCCCGTTCGACCGCAGGCGTGCGATTCCAACCCGCCGCCGCCCCCGAGGCCGAGGCCAGCGCGACCTCGACATGGCTCTCCGCCGCGGCGGCCACGCGCCCGACCACGCGCCGCAGATCGGACGGATCGTGCGCCTCGGCCGTGGCACCCGGCTGCGCCTCGCCGCCCACGATGGGCTGGGCCAGCCACGGCTCCTCGGCCGCGCGCGCCATGGCCTGGCCGAGCGGCACGAGCGCGGCCGGATCGGATAGATCCACGCCCATGGAGTTCTTGCGCTCGGTGCCGAACAATCCGGCGGGCAATGGGATGCCCGGATGGGGCTTGTCGGCAAGCGCGCGCACCTTGGCCACTGGATCGGCGACGATGTCCTCGACCGGCAAGGACTCGTCCACGATGCGATTGACGAAGGAGGTGTTCGCGCCGTTCTCGAGCAGGCGGCGAACCAAATAGGGCAGCAAATCCTCGTGGCTGCCGGTCGGCGCATAGACCCGGCAGGCCAGGCCCAATTTCTCCGGGCCGACGATTTCGGCGTAAAGCTGTTCGCCCATGCCGTGCAGACGCTGGAACTCGAAATCCTTGCGCCCGTCCGCGAGCTCGAAAATCGTCGCGAGCGTCACCGCGTTGTGCGAGGCGAACTGGGGATAGAACGCGTCGCGTCCATCGAGCAACGCCTTGGCGCAGGCGATATAGGACACGTCCGTCGAGCCCTTGCGCGTAAACACGGGATAGCCGTCGAGGCCGCGCTCCTGGCCGCGCTTGATCTCGGTGTCCCAATAGGCGCCCTTGACCAGGCGCACCATCAATCGCCGGCGCGAGGCGCGCGCAAGCTCGCCCAGCCAATCGATGAGCGGTCGGCAACGCTTCTGATAGGCCTGGATCGCCAAGCCGAAGCCGTTCCAGCCGGCGAGCGAGGAATCCCGCGCCACGCCCTCGATGACGTCGAGCGAGAGATCCAGCCGGTCCGCCTCTTCCGCATCGACCGCAAGCCCGATGCCCGCGCGCTTGGCTTGCCGGGCCAGTTCCAGAAGCTGGCCGCCGGTCTCGGCGACCGCGCGACGATGCTGGGCGAACTGGTAGCGCGGATGCAACGCCGAGAGCTTGACCGAGATGCCCGGGCCCTCGAACTCGTCCTTGCCGCCGCTGGCCTTGCCGATGGCCTCGATAGCGGCGGCATAGGAATCGAAATAACGCCGGGCGTCCTTGGCCGTGCGCGCGGCCTCCCCCAGCATGTCGTAGGAGTGCCGGTAGCCCGCCGCCTCGGCGGGCCGCGCGCGGGCCAGCGCCTCCTCGATCGTACGTCCCATGACGAACTGCCGGCCCAGGATGCGCATGGACTGCGTGATGGCCTGGCGGATGATGGGTTCGCCCGCGCGCGCGACCAGTCGGCCGAGCGTGCCGGCGAGGTTCGCGCGCTCGGGATCGTCGAGCCGCACCACCTTGCCCGTCAGCATGAGCGCCCAGGTCGAGGCATTGACGAACAGCGATTCGCTCGCGCCCGCGTGGCGGCTCCAATCGGCGGAGGCGAGCTTGTCGCGAATTAGAAGATCGGCCGTGTCGGCGTCCGGGATGCGCAACAGCGCCTCGGCCAGGCACATCAGCACGATGCCCTCCCGGCTCGACAGCTTGTACTCGTGGAGGAAAGACTCGATGCCGCCCTGGCCGTGTCGGGCGCGGCGCACCGCGACGACGAGATCGGCCGCGCGCGCGCGGACGCGCGCTTGCGCCTGGGCGGACAGACTCGCCTCCTCCAGCCGCGCCGCGACGATGGCGGTCTCGTCCGCCCGGTACGCCGCCGAAATGGCCGCGCGCGCCGCGTTCGGGGGCGGCCATGGCGTCGGAAAAATCATCTTCGTGGCGGTCATCGGAACCTCGGAGTATTCGCGGCTAAATCAGACCCAGGGCGCGTAACTCGGTGGCCATGCTGGCGGGAAGGTTTTTAGCTTTCGTGCCGGCGGGCAAATCACCGGGCGCTTGGGCGTCCGCGAGATAGCGCCAGCCCTGGAACGCCCGGCGGGGCATGAGTTCGGTGCGGACGAGCTTGGGCGACATGCGGATCTCGCACATCCGCGTGCCGTCCTTGGCCGTCACGCGCACAAGATCGAGGATGGGCGCGCGCACCTGGACGACGCCCTTGATGACCCAATAAAGCGAGCCGCCTTCGAGGATTTCCTCGCGGCGCAAGGGCATCATTCGCGTGCGGTGGATGATGACGGGCTTGCGCCCGCGCTTGCGCGCCGCGGCCGCGCGACGCCGGCGCCACTCTTCTAGTTCCTCGACTTCGTCGATGCCGACGCAAAGTTTGATGAGGTGCAGGGGCATTCCGGGCCAGCAGTCGTGCGCGGTGGCGCCCGTTTAGCACCTCGGGTGCGCCCGCGCTAGGTTCGCGGCGGGGCGCCCGGACGCTCGAAACTGGGTAACATTCGGCCGACTTGCTCGGCGGTCATTTCGACGGCGCTGGTGTCGGGTATCCGGCGGTCGAAGCCTTTGTAGTCCTCGTTCCGCCGCCGCCTATCGGGCCCGAAATAATCGTTGGTGCGGATGAACGACCGCGGCACCTCGACGATTTCCACCAATCGTCCGTAGAGCGATTTGGGCGATACCGGCTTGACGAGAAAGGCGTTGGCGCCCGCGTTGCGCGCTTCGATGACGCGATGCATCTCGGAGTGGCCCGTCATCATGATGATCGGAATATAGGGGTTTGTGCTGTCCTTCGCGGTCCGCACCAGGCGAACGAAATCGAGACCGTCGAGGGGCATCATCATCCAATCGACGAACACCAAATCGGCCGGAAAATGCTGCATCTCCTTGAATGCCTCGACGGCGTCGGAGGCCAACTTGACGTTGCGCACGCCGAGGCCGCGAAGGATCGCCTTGAGGATGGTCAACATATGCCGGTTGTCGTCCACGGCAAGGACATGCAGTTTTTCGAAGTTGTAATCCGTCATCGGGCCGCGGCCTTGCGTCCGGCCGTGCGTTGTTCAAGCTCGAGGGCGAGGGTTCGCGCGACGCCATCGGGCTCGCCGCGCACATCGTCTCGCGCCACCGCCTTCAAGGCCTCGACATGGCCGCGCACGAGCGCCCCATCGCCGGGGCCAAGCGGCTCACGGCCATCGAGAATCCGGCACAACGAGCGGGCCATCCGCCGCGCCAGGGGAAAGCCGAACAATTCGCCTTGGCTCGCGATATCGTGAGCGGCGGCCTCCGCCTTCCCCCGGCCGTCGGGTTTTCCCGCGGCCATGTCATCGCACGCGGCCGCAAGGCGCGCGATGTCGTCGACCAGCCAGGTCTCGAACTCGGCTTTAAGCTCGCCGATTTCGTCCGCCGCCGCCGCCAACAACGCGGCCTCGCCCGGGCCATCGCGCGAAACCTTGGCGCCGATCGCGTGGGGCGATCGGATGACGTAGCTGGCGGACTGTGGAGCGCGGTCGTCGTCCATGGGGCCTCCCGTCGCTGCGCTTCGGGCTTTCGCGCGGCAACCCAAGGTGGCATCGGCGCCCTAACAAAACGTTAAGGCCCCGCGGTCACCCCAGATAGCCCAGCATCCGCCACCAGAAGAAGTTGAGCGGCATCAGCGCGGCGAGCGTGATGGCCGCGAGCGCCAACGTGGCGCGAGCCCCCGAGGAAGCCGAGACCCCGCCGAGCTGCATGGCAACCACGAGCGGCGGAAGCTGATAGGGCAGGATCACGGTCGAGAAGCCGAGCACCTGGGTCATCAGCACGGTTTTCAGCGGCAATCCCGAAGCCAAGGCCACGCCCTCGGCAAGCGGCGAAAGCACACCCGGCAAGCCGCCGATGGTCGTCGCCATCGACAAGAGCGTGCCGACGGCGACAAGCGCCGCGAAATTGCGCGCCGGCGCATCTTGCTCGAGCCCCGTCGCGGTCACGAGCGCATCCGCCAGAACCCTGCCGAGACCCGCATGATCCACGACCGCCGCCAGACCCAGGATGCCCGCGACATAGACAAGCGAACCCCAATTCATCTTGCGCTCGAAATCCTCGGCCGGGACAAGCGCGATGCCCGGCAACAGGCACAGAAATCCGGCCGCAAGCGCAACCCAAGCGGGCGACAACCCGTGCCAGGAATCGAGCGCCCAGGCGATCAAGGTCAGCACCAGAACGACGGCCAGCAGGCGCTCGTTACGCGTCCAGGCCCGCGGCAGAGCGCATTTCGCCCCGCTGGCATCCGGCGCGGCCGGCGGGCGCGCGGCCGGATCGCGATAAAGCAACCACACCACCGCCACGACCAGGCCGGTCTTCAGCATGCCCAACACGGGGAAATGCAGAACCAAATATTCCATGTAGCGGACATGCACGCCGTAGAGCGTTTCGGCGGCGCCCGTCATGACCATGTTGGCGACGTTCGCGGGCAAGATGGCCGCCGCCGGCATGAAGGTACCGAGCGCCGTCGCCATGACGATGCCGTCGCGCCCGCGCGTACCGGGCGGGTAGCCGAGCCGATCGGCTAGCGCCGCCACGATCGGGACCAGGACGATCACCCGCCCCATGGTCGAAGGCATCAGGAACGCGAGCACCAAGCCGACCAGCACCACGCCCGCGACGACGCGCAGATAGCCACCGGCGAAGGTCCGCACCAAGGCGCCGGCCAGACGCCGGCCGAGCCCCGTGCGCTCGACCGCCAAGCCGACGATCAAGCCGCCGAAGACGAGCCAGAACGCGGTTGAGGCGAAGCCCGAGAACACGACCGGCGCGGGGGCAATGGCGAGGAGCACCGCGCCGAGGAAAAACCCGACGGCCGTCACGTGAACCGGCAGCGCCCCGCTTGCCCACAGCCCGACCGCGAAAACGAGCAAAGCCCCGGCCCGAAACGGCGCCGGGTCGCCCGACGGCCAGGCAAGCAGCGCGGCGGCGGCCAACACGGCCGCGCCGGCGACCGCGCGCGACAACAGACCCGCGCCGCGCGCCTTAATGGCCACCGTCCGCCGGAAGCTTGGCCTTGAGGGCGAGCGAAACCTTGGACGCGGGCGTTCGCCCCAAAGCCGCGCACACCCGCCAGCCGGCGCGCGCAACTGCCGCCAAATCGACGCCCGTCGCGATGGCCATGCCGTCGAGCATGTAAACGACGTCCTCGGTCGCCACATTGCCGGACGCGCCCTTGGCATAGGGGCAGCCGCCCAATCCGGCGGCCGAGCTGTCAATGCCCGCAATGCCGCGTTCGAGGCAGGCGAGGATATTGGCGAGCGCCTGGCCATAGGTATCGTGGAAATGCACCGCCAGCCGCGCGATGGGCACGCGCGCCGATACCTCGTCGATCATCGCCTGCGCCCGCGCCGGCGTGCCCACGCCGATGGTGTCGCCGAGCGAGATCTCGTAGCAACCCATGTCGAGGAGCTTGCCCGCGATCTCGGCCACGGCGGTCGGCGCGACTTCGCCCTCATAGGGGCAGCCGAGCACGCAGGAGACATAGCCGCGCACGCGAATGCCGCGCGCCTTGGCGGCTTGCATCACGGGGACGAAGCGCGCGAGAGATTCGGCGATCGAGCAATTGATGTTCTTGCGCGAGAAACTCTCGGAGGCCGCGCCGAAGATCGCGATTTCCTCGACGCGGGCGGCGAGTGCCGCCTCGAAGCCCGCCATGTTCGGAACCAGAACCGGATAGGCGGTGCCCGCGCGGCGCCTGAGCGCGGCCATGACCTCGGCCGTGTCGGCCATCTGCGGCACCCATTTGGGCGATACGAACGCGCCCGCCTCGACCGCCGGCAGCCCCGCCCCGGCCAATTCCTCGATGAAGGCGATCTTCAACGCGGTCGAGACCGTGCCCGGCTCGTTCTGCAGGCCGTCGCGCGGGCCGACCTCGACGATGCGCACGCGTTCTGGCCGCCGCATACTCCCAAATCCCCTACGGCACCCGGTAGAACGGATTGGGCACCAGCACGCTCCGCTCCGCGCAACTTCCGGCAAGATCGCTCGGCTGATCGCCGACATTCAGGATGACCGTCCAGCCGAGCGCCTCGATCCGGCACCGCGCCGGTCCCTTGTACGCCGCGGCCGGCCCCGATGACGCATCGTCGGGGCGCAACACCACGCCCGCCCACCCCGCATAACCGGCCGCCATGAGATTGCGCTCGGTCGCCGCCCGAAACCGCTCGGTGCGGGCGGAAATGAAGAACACCCCGAAGCCCGCGGCCTTGGCCTCGCGGAACAACTCGAGCGTCGGCCCCATCGCCGGCGCCTCGGCGCGCGCGAGCCACGTCTCCCAGCCGCACGGACCTTGCGGCAAGGCGCAAGGTCCGGCGGTCACGGAGCCAAAATCGTTCGCCTGCAACGCCGCCCAATTGGAAAGCGCCGTCTCGTCGATGTCGAGCACCACGGCGAAGCGTTGGCCGAGGCGCGGCGATTTACGCCCGAGTTGCTTGCGTGCCTCGGCGATGGCGGCGGCGAATTCGACGGCATAGCTGCCCGAATCGTAATACTCGCGCAATTCTAGCTTGAGCTCGCCCACATTGGGCGGCGCCTTGGAACCGCCACCCAATATCCCGCCGCAGCCGGCCAGGGCCACGCAGAAAAAGACCGCAAGACCGCGCGCGCGCATCATGGCGCGGTCGCCTCGAACACCAGGAGCTCCGCCCCTTCGACGACCTGATCGCCCGCCGCGAAGCGGATCTCCTTCACGCGCCCGTCCTTCGGTGCCGCGATCGTGTGTTCCATCTTCATCGCCTCGAGCACCAGAAGGGGCGTGCCGCGCCTGACCTCCTGCCCCGCGCTCACCAGCACTTTGAGGACTTTCCCCGGCATCGGCGCGCTGAGCCGCCCCGAATCTTTCTCCAATGCGCCCCCGAGCGCCAGCGGATCGTCGATCGCATAGCGTCGGACGCCCCGGCCGGCGAAAACGTGCAGTTCGCCGCCGTGACGCACGACCCTTGCGGACAGCCTGGCCCCGTCGATTTCGGCTTCGATCCCGCCATCGGCGCCAAATCGCCCGCGCGCGGGCACGCTTGCTCCGCCAAAACCCAAGCGCCAGCCATCGCCCTCATACGCGACGGTGATTTCGCGGGTTTGTTCGCCGTCGCCCAAGCGCAGGGTGCGGCTGCCCGCATGATTCATCCGCCAGCCATCCGTCCGGTGCCAGGGCGAATGGGGATCGCCCGAACGCGAAGCCGCCTCCTCGGCCTCGCGGGCGCGTTCCAGCAGAACGAACACGGCCGCGAACGCCAGACTCTGCGGGTCGGACTCGCGTTGCGCCGCCAGAAGCTCCGCCTCGTGGCGGGCGATGAAGAAGGTATCGGTCTCGCCCGCGGCGAAATCGCGTTGGGCGGCGATCGCGCCGAGAAACGCCGCGTTATTGGCCACGCCCACGATCTCGCATTCCCCGAGCGCGCGCGCCAGACGCGCGACGGCCGAATCGCGGTCGCGGTCCCAAACCACGAGTTTTGCGATCATCGGATCGTAATGGACCGAAACCTCGTCGCCCGCGCGCACGCCCGTATCGACGCGCACGTGCCGGCCGTCCTCGGCGGGAAAGCGCAGATGGACAAGACGGCCGGTCGAGGGCAGGAAGCCGCGCGCGGGGTCTTCGGCGTAAAGCCGCGCCTCGATGGCATGCCCCGACAGGCGGACTTGGTCCTGCGTCAGCGCCAAGGCCTCGCCATTGGCCACGCGCAACTGCCACTCGACGAGATCGAGACCGGTCACCATTTCGGTCACGGGATGTTCGACCTGAAGGCGGGTATTCATTTCCATGAAATGGAACGCGCCCGACCGATCCGCGATGAATTCGACCGTGCCCGCGCCCACGTAGCCGATGGCCTTCGCCGCCGCGACCGCCGCTTGGCCCATCGTCGCGCGGCGGGCGGCGTCGAGGCCCGGCGCCGGCGCTTCCTCGATGACCTTCTGGTGGCGGCGCTGAATCGAACAATCGCGTTCGCCCAGATGGATCGCGTGGCCTTGGCTGTCGGCAAAAATCTGAATTTCGATGTGCCGGGGGCGGTCGAGGTATTTTTCGACCAGGAGCCGGTCGTCGCCGAAGGCCGATTCCGCCTCGCGCCGCGCGCTCTCGAGCGCCGCCGCCAATTCGCCGGGTGCGCGCACGATGCGCATGCCGCGCCCGCCGCCGCCCGCCGAGGCCTTGATCAGGACCGGATAGCCGATGCGTTCCGTCGCGCGCGCGAACGCCTTCGCCCCTTGTTCGGCGCCGTGATAGCCGGGCACGACCGGCACGCCGGACTTCTCCATGAGCGCCTTGGCCTCGCTCTTCGAACCCATGGCGCGAATCGCGGCGGGGGGCGGACCGACGAAACTCAGCCCCGCCTCGCGGCAAGCATCGGCGAAGCCCGCGTTCTCGGACAAAAAGCCATATCCCGGATGGACCGCGTCCGCGCCCGAATCCCGCGCGGCGGCAATAAGGGCGGGAATCGACAGATAGCTTTCACGCGCCGGCGCGGGACCGATGGCGCGCGCCTCGTCGGCGACCGCCACGTGCAGGGCCTGGCGATCGGCCTCGGAATAGACCGCGACCGTGCGGATGCCCAAGCGCCGCGCCGTGCGCACGATGCGGCACGCGATCTCGCCGCGATTGGCAACCAGCAGGGTCCGAATCGTCATCGCACGCGCCCCACCGTCACGGCGCGCGCCTGCTGCGGGCATAGCTCACGAGCTCGCTCACTCCGAACAGGAGCAAAAGAGTGCCGCACAACACTTGGAACGCGGCAAACACGCGCACGACCGCGCCCACGGGCACGATATCGCTGTAGCCGACCGTGCTCAGCGTGACCACCGAGAAATAGAGCGCCTCGGGGAACTCGATATGCCGCATCTCGCCCATGATCCGAAACATGGCGTACGGCGCGTGCCTGTCAATAATCCGGTACACGCACGCGAAGATCACGACGAACAGCGAATACAGCGTGACGAAGGCGAAGGCCGGCATCGCCAGGCGCGACATGTGAATGAAGAAACCTTCGAACAACAACCCGGCATCGACCAAGAAGGCCGAGACGTGGCGGCTGGCAAAAAGCACCACGACCGCCGCGACGGCTATCGAACCGAGGAATATTCGGTCTTGAATCTCGGGCGAAAATTCCGCCACCGGCACGAGGAACGTCATCGTCGCGATCAGGCCGACAAAAGCGAGCCAGCCGAAAACGCGGCCTGGTTTGCGCGTCTCGACAGGCACGGCGGAGGTCACGATGGCGCGAATTTCTTTCCGGTGCCAGGCGGAGCCGATCACGAAGGCGAGCACCGGGAGAACGAGTCCGATGGCGGTCGCGGACGCCGAGACGGCCCCGAAATTGGCGATCTTGATGAAGGTGAAAACCGAGGCATAGACCGCTAGAAAATTCGCCAGCGCCAGGCTGAAAAACAAACTTCCCGGGAAAAGAACCAGAAACGCCGCGACGGCGAACACCGCGATCGACAGCGTGGCATAGAAAAAATAATCGGTCGTCTCGGCCACCGCATAGGCCACCAGCACCATCAGGGCCGCAGTGAAAAGGATCGCGCCCACGCGATGCGGCATAGGCGCGCTCATTCTTGCGCCCATGACGGCTTGCGCTTCTCGATGAATGCCGAGAGCCCCTCGCGCGCTTCGGTCGAGGCGCGCCGCCGCGCGGCCTGCTCGGCCAGGCCATCGAGAACTCCGGGCGCGGGCACGAGGCCCGCGACCGACAGCACCATCGCCTTGGTTTCGCGCAGCGCTTCCGGCCCGCCGAGTAACAGCGCATCCACGATGCGCGCGCCAAACGCCTCGAGTTCCTCCCGCGCCACGACTTCGTGCACGAGGCCGATACGATGCGCCTCGGCGGCATCGAACCGTTCGCCCGACAACAGATACCGGCGCGCATGGCGCATTCCCGTCGCCGCGATCAATTGGCGCGCGATGGGCGCGGGGTTCACCCCGACGCGCACCTCGGTCAAGGCAAAGATCGAATCCGCGCCCGCGACGGCGATATCGCAGGCGGCGACCAAGCCGACCCCGCCGCCGAAACACGCCCCCTGCACGAGCGCGACCGTCGGGACGGGAAAATCCATCAGACCCTGCACGGCGCCAACCGTGCGCCGGGAGAATTCGAGATTTTCCCCAGGCGAGAAATCGGCCGCCCGGCGCAGCCAGCCGAGATCGGCGCCGGCCGAGAAATGCTTGCCGTTCGCCCGCAGCACGACCGCGCGCAAATTCGCCGCGCCCGACAGCGCCCCAAGCGCCGCGGCGAGGCCGGCGATGAGCGCGCCGTTATAGGCGTTGTGAACCTCGGGCCGATTGAGCGTGACCGTGCCGACCCCGCGCCCGTCCAGCTCGTGCA
>CAMAPP010000034.1 GCA_945860095.1 Rhizobium sp. Q54
CGGCGCGACGCTCGTGATCGTAAACCGCGAGCCGACGCCGCTCGACGACTACGCCGATTTGACCCTCCACGCCTCGATCGGCCCTGTCCTTGGCGAGGCGGTCGGCGCCAACTGACCGGGCGGGTGGCGGCAGCGCTCGCGCAAGGCTATAAAATCCTTCTCCAGCTGGACGCATCCCCCTCCATGACGGACGAACCGAGGCCCCCATGAGCGACGTCCTTAGCCCCAATGCCAAAATGGAACCCTATTGGTGGGAGGCGGCGCCGCGGCCGGTCCTGCCGCAGGCGACGCTGCCGGGGGAGGTGGACGTGGTCGTGGTGGGCGCCGGGTACACCGGAGTTTCGGCCGCGCTCACCCTCGCGCGCGAGGGCCGCGAGGTCGTGGCCTTCGACGCCGAGGACGCGGGCTGGGGCTGCTCGACGCGCAATGGCGGCCAAATCGGCACCAAATTGCGCCTCGGCCTCGGCGAGCTGAGCGGCACCTATGGCAAGCCCCAGGCCGTCGCCATGATCAAGGAAGTCACCAATGCCCGGAACTATGTCGGCGATCTGATCGCGCGCGAGCGCATCGATTGCGATTGGAACGAGTGCGGCCGTTTCGTCGGCGCGCACCGGCCGGGCGATTACGAAAGCCTGGCCCACGAGCTTCCCGCTTACCGCAAGGATGCCGGCATCGTCGCCGACATGGTGCCGCGCGCGGAACAACACGCCCATATCGGCACCGATGCCTATTACGGCGGCCAGTACGTTCACAACAATGCGAGCCTCCATCCCGCCAAGTTCCACCAGGGTATGCTCGACCGCGCGATTTCGGCGGGCGCGCGCATCGTCTCCCACTGCCCGGTCACGAACATCGAAAAATCGGGCACCGGATTCCTCGTCACCCACGCCAAGGGAAAGATCAAGGCCAAGAACGTCGTCATCGCGTCCAACGGCTACACCCCGCCGGCCTTCGCCGATTGGCGCCGGCGCATCATCCCGATCGGCAGCTACATCATCGCCACCGAGCCGTTGCCGGCGGGCCTCATGGACCGCTTGATGCCGAAGCGGCGCGTGATCTCGGACACGCGGCGGGTGGTGTTTTATTACCGCGCCTCGCCGGACGGAACCCGTATCGTGTTCGGCGGCCGCGTCGCCTCGACCGAAAGCGATCCGCGGGTGTCCGCGCCGCGCCTGCACGATGTGATGTGCGGCATTTTTCCGGAGTTGAAGACCGTGAAGGTCTCGCATTCCTGGATGGGCTTTGTCGCCTATACCTTCGATCATCTGCCCCATATCGGCGTGCGCGACGGCATCCACTTCGCCATGGGATATTGCGGCTCGGGCGTGCATCTTGCGCCCTATCTCGGCCATAAAATCGCGCTCAAGGTGCTCGGCAAGAGCGAGGGCGCCAACGCCTTCGATTCGCTTGAATTCCAGACACGGCCTTTCTACACGGGGACGCCGTGGTTCCTGGCTTCGGCGGTGTTCTGCTACCGGATGATGGATAAATTCGGCGGGCGGGGGCGCAAGCCATGAGCCGTGCCGCAACGTCCGAGTCGATGACGCCCATCCGGTACGAGCCGTTTTGGTGGGACGGCGTCGCGCGCACCACCATTCCCGAATTGGCGCTGCCGCGCGAAATCGACGTTGCCGTGGTGGGCGCGGGTTATACCGGGTTGTCGACGGCCCTTACCCTCGCGCGTGCCGGACGATCGGTCGTCGTCTTCGAGGCCGAGGAACCGGGGACGGGCGCGAGTTCGCGCAATCAAGGCCAGATCGGCGCCGTCTTTAAGCGGTCCTTCAGCGAGGCCACCGCGACCTACGGCCGGGAGAAGGCGGTTGCCATTTACCGCGAGGGGCGGATCGCCGTCGAATTTCTCAAGTCGTTCATCGAACGCGAACAAATCGCTTGCAGCTTCGTTCGCTCGGGGCGTTTCGTGGCCGCCTATCGACCCGAGCATTACGAGGCGTTGGCGCACGAGCTCGAAATCCTCAAGCGCGAAATCGGCTTCAACGCCGATATGGTGCCCAAGGCCGAACAGGCGCGCGAAATCGGCAGCCCCGGCTATTTCGGCGGCCAGGTGCGTCACGACGACGCAACGCTGCATTCCGCGCAATACCACGTTGGCTTGCTCGACCGGGTGCGCGCTTCGGGCGCGGGAATCGCCGGTTTCACGCCCGTGACGGCGCTGGTGCGCGATGGCGCGGGTTTCATCGTGCGCACCAAGCGCGGCGAGGTGCGTGCGCGCAATGTGATGCTCGCGACCAACGGCCAAACCGGGCCCTTCGCGCCGTGGTTCCGGCGCCGTGTCATCCCGATGGGGGCTTACGGCATTGCGACGGCGAAACTGGCGCCCGAAATCGTGCGGCGCGTCCTCCCCACGGGTCGCGTGGTGCACGACACGCGCAAGCTCATCCACGGCATTCGCCTTTCGCCCGACAAGACGCGCCTCATCTTCGGCGGCCGCGCCTCGATGACCGAGGCAGACCCGCGCGCCACCGCCCCGCGCCTCTACACGATGATGGTGGAAACCTTTCCCGACCTCGCCGGGGTGGACATCACCCATTCCTGGATGGGCTATATTGCCTTCACGTTCAGCCGCCTGCCGCACACCGGCGTGCACGACGGCATCCATTTCGCGATGGGCTATTGCGGTTCGGGTATCGCGCTCGCCACCTATCTCGGCCACAAGAGCGCGCTGAAGATTTTGGGCGAGGCCGATTCGGGCACGCCGTTCGACGATCTGCCCTTCGAGACGCGGCCGTTTTACACCGGCACGCCCTGGTTCGCGCCGCCCGCGCTCGCCTATTACCACTTCAAGGATAATTGGCCCAAGCCGCGCGCGGCATGATCGGCGATATTCATTTTTACGTCATAGCCGTTCCGGCGCTGATGTTGATGGGGGTGTCGAAGGGCGCCTTCGGCAGCGGCATCGGCAGCCTGGCGACCCCCATGCTAGCGCTGATCGTTCCGCCCATGGACGCGGCGGCCATCGTCCTGCCGATCCTGTGCACCATGGATGCGATGGGCATTTGGAGCTATCGCGGAAAATGGAGCTGGCCGCAGCTCCGCTATCTTCTGCCGGGCGCCGTGCTCGGCATCGCGATCGGCACGCTGACGGCGGGATTGTTCGATGGGCGAGCGATCGGACTTCTCATCGGCGTGCTGGCCGTCGTGTTCTCGCTCGATTGGTTCCTCCGGCGTGGCTCGTCGCGCCCGCCCCAGCCGTCCCATCGCGGCCGCGCCTCGCTCTGGGCGGTCGTTTCGGGCTTCACCAGCTTCATCGCTCACGCGGGCGGCCCGCCGCTTTCGGCCTATCTTCTGCCCCAGCGCCTCGACCGAACCGTCTATGCGGCGACGGCGGTGATGTTCTTTACCCTCGTCAATATCGTGAAATTGGTGCCCTATGCCGGCCTCGGCCTGTTCCACGAAGGCAATCTGTGGACGACTTTGGTCCTGTTGCCGGTGGCGCCGGCCGGCATGGGCTTGGGCCTCTGGCTGCACGACAAGATTCCGGCCGTGCCGTTTTATCGCATTTGCTATGTCATGGTCTTCGCTTCGGGCGTGAAACTCGTCATCGACAATATCGGAGTTCTTGCGTGAGAAAATACGGCTTCGGGCAATCCGTCCGCCGCAGCGAGGACTCGCGTCTACTGACCGGTGGCGCGAAATTCACCGCCGATCTCGCCTGGCCGCGCCAAGCCCATCTGTGGTTCGTGCGCTCGCCGCACGCCCATGCCGAGATACGAGGCGTGCGCACGGACGAGGCGAAGCGGGCGCCGGGCGTGCTGGCGGTGTTCGCCGGCGCCGATGCCCGAGCCGATGGTCTCGGGCGGATGCGCCCGACCGACACGCTGACCAATCGCGATGGCTCGACGCCATTCTCGCCGTCTCGCCCGATCCTGGCCGAGGGTCGCGTGCGCTATGTGGGCGAACCCGTTGCCGTCATGGTTGCGGAATCCGAATCGGCGGCGCGCGACGCGGCCGAACTCGTCGAGGTCGATTACGAGGCCCTAGCGGCTGTCGCCGATGTGCGCGATGCGGCGCGGGATGGCGCGGTACAAATCTGGCCCGGCGCGCCGGGAAACCGGGCGATCGATTGGCATATGGGGGACGAGGCGGCGACGGAGCGGGAATTCGCGCACGCGGCGCGGATCGTCTCGGTCGATCTCGTAAACAACCGCATCAGCGGTTTTCCCATGGAACCCCTGGCGATCGCGGGCGAATATCACCCGGCCGAGGGGCGCTACACTCTCCATACGCCCTCGCAAGGCGTGCATTCATTTCGCGTCGGCATCGCGACCCATGTGCTGGGCGTGCCCGAGCACGCCCTGCGCGTCGTGACGCCCGAAGTCGGCGGCGCCTTCGGCGTGCGCGAGGCGTATCTGGCCGAACATGCGATCGTGCTGTGGGCGTCGCGGCGGGTCGCGCGCCCCGTGCGCTGGACATCGAGCCGTAGCGAGACCCTGTTGGCCGATCCGCAGGCGCGCGATCATTGGACGCGGGCGGAACTGGCGCTCGACGAGGATGGCAAATTCCTCGCGATCCGCGTGCATACGCTCGGCAATCTCGGCGCCTATATCTCGGCCCATGGCCGGACCGTGCCGACCCTCACCTACGCCCAGGGCATGACCGGGCTTTACGCTTTCGAGGCCGCGCATGTGCGCGTCGAGGCCATGTTCACCAACACCATGATGACCGACGCCTATCGCGGCGCGGGCCGGCCCGAGGCGCTCTACGTCGTCGAGCGGCTGGTTGATGCGGCGGCGGCGGAATTGGGCGTTGCGCGCGAGGAGTTGCGGCGGCGCAATTTTATCTTGCCCGAAGCCATGCCGTATCGTTCGGCCTTGGGCGAGGTGTTCGACAGCGGAAGATTCGCCGAGACCATGGACAAGGCCTTCGTGCTGGCCGAAATGAACGGCCTCGATGCACGCCGCGCTGAAGCGCGCGCGCGCGGCGGCACGCTCGGCCTCGGCATTTCGACCTATGTGAAGATCAATGGCGGTTCGGCGAACGAGCTCGCGGAAATCCGCTTCGAGGCGGGCGGGGGCTGCACGGTCCTCATCGGCACACAGACCAATGGCCAGGGCCATGCCACCGTCTATGCCCAATACCTCGCCGATACCCTCGGTATTCCGTTCGAATCGATTCGCCTGGTCCAGGGCGATTCCGATCAGGTGCCATACGGCAAGGGCACGGGCGGGTCGAGCGCGCTTTCGGTCGGCGGCTCGGCGCTCGTGGGTGCCGCGGAACGCATCATCCTCGCCGGCAAGCGCATCGCCGGCCATCTGCTCGAGGCTGCCGCCGCGGACTTGGAATTCGCCGAAGGCCGCTACCTGGTCGCGGGCACGGACAAGGCCGTGACGATGACGGAGGTCGTGAAGGCCGCTTTCCAAGCCGGACCTTGGAGTCCGGATACCGGATTCGGTCTCGCCGAACGCGCGCTTTATCTGCCGCGCGGCAAGACCTTCGCGAATGGCTGCCATCTGTGCGAGGTGGAGCTCGACCCCGACACCGGCGCGCTCACGATCCTGCGTTATTCCATCGTCGACGATGTCGGCCGGGTGCTCAATCCGATGATCGTCGAGGGCCAGGTCCATGGCGGCCTCGTGCAAGGCCTCGGCCAGGCGCTGATCGAGCACTGCGTGTACGACCGCGAGTCGGGGCAGTTTCTCACCGCCTCGCTCATGGATTACGGCTTGCCGCGTGCCGATCAATTTCCCGCCTTCGCGCTCGCCTTCAATGAAATCCCATGCACGACCAATCCGCTGGGCGTGAAGGGCGTGGGCGAGGCGGGAACCACGGGCGGCACGCCCGCGCTCGTATCGGCGGCGCTGGATGCGCTGCGCCCGCACGGCGTCACCCGGATCGACATGCCGCTCGCGCCGGAGAGGCTCTGGCGCGCGATCGAGGACGCGAAAAAATGACGCGACGGTTGTACTTGACGCGCGGCGCCGCCCGGATATCACTTATCCGCTTCGACCGGGCGCGCTCGCGCTTGGCGCGTGCTTGAAGCCTGAAGCCTAATACCGAATGCCCAAGGTCTTGATGATCGTCCACCAACGCACCTCGGACACGGGGCGGGTGGGGCGCGTGTTGGAAGAATGGGGCTATGCCCTCGATATCCGTTGCCCCTTGCACGGCTGTTCCTTGCCCGAAACCATGGACGAGTACGAAGGTGCCGTCGTTTTCGGCGGGCCGCAAAGCGTGCACGATCACGCGACCCTGCCCGCCATCCGCGCCGAGATCGATTGGGTGCCGCGCGCCTGCGAATCGGGCAAGCCTTTTCTCGGCATTTGCCTCGGCGCCCAGATGCTGGCCTTCGCGCTGGGCGCCAAGGTCGCGTTCCATCCCGCGGAACTCCACGAAATCGGCTACACGACGATCCGCCCCTTGCCGTCCTGGCGCGGCATGTTGGATACGCCGCGCGCCTTCTATCAGTGGCACAAGGAGGGCTTCGATCTGCCGCGCGGCGCGGAAGCGCTCGCCACGGGCGATATGTTTCCCAATCAGGCCTATCGCTTGGACGAAAAAATCTACGGCCTGCAATTCCACCCCGAGGTCACGCGCCCCATCATCGAGGCCTGGACGGGAAGCTCCTCGATCGGCATGAAGCGGCCCGAGGCCCAGCCGGCGGATCGGCAATTGGCCGATAATGCGATCCACGACCCCGTGGTCGAGGACTGGGCCCGCGCCTTCCTCGCGCAATGGATCGGCCGGCCGAACGAGGGGCGCGATCGCGGTTCCTCGACCGCTTGAGAATTTTCAGCGGCGCGCGAGGGCCAGCGCGATGATCCGCTGCGTTTCGCTCCACAGCGCATAGCGGTCGAGATCGTCGATGGGCGCCCATTCCGCCCGGTCCACGTCGTCGGCCGGGCGCGGCTCGCCGGAAACCCATTGCGCGGCGAATTCGACGAGGCTGTAGTGATACTCGACGCGGCCGACGTCGTCGTGCCGCAGCGAATCGACCGTGCCCAATTCGCCCGTGAGACGCGCCTCGACCCCGGTTTCCTCGCGCAGCTCCCGGAGCGCGGCCTCGGCGAGCGTTTCCCCAATATGTTGCAGGCCGCCCGGAATGCTCCACTCGCCTTGGCGCGGCGGGCGGGCGCGGCGGACGAGCAGAATCGCACCGTCCTTGAGGACGACGACACCCACGCCGACGAAGGGGCGGTCGGGATAGCGCCGGTTCACGGATATTCCTTCATGTGCGATCCTTGGCCTCCATGGGGAACCCTTGGCGCTCTTTGGCACGGGCGGCTAAGGTGCGCAACACGCAAACCGTCTCCTGGTTGCCGCCATGTCCACGCTCGATATTTTTGTAATCGTCGGCGCCGCCCATGCGGGCGGACGCGCGGCCCAGGCGATGCGCGCCGCGGGCTTCGCGGGCCGCATCGTCGTGATCGGCGAAGAGACGTGGATTCCCTACGAGCGGCCGCCGCTGTCGAAGGAATTGCTCAAGGGCGAGGGCGGAATCGAACGCGTTCAAATCAATCCGCGGACCTTCTACGACGAAAAAACCATCGAGCTTCGCCTCGGCGCGCGCGTCGCGGCGATCGACCGCGCGACCCGCCAGGTGCGCGTGGACGGCCAAGCGATCGCTTATGACCGCTTGATGCTGGCCACTGGCGCGCGCGTACGCCGCTTGTCCCTGCCGGGCGCGGACCTTGCCGGCGTGACGTATCTGCGGACCCTCGACGACTCGCTCGCCATTCGTCCCGCGCTCAAGCCCGGCGCGCGCATCGCCGTGATCGGCGGCGGCTTCATCGGCCTCGAATGCGCGGCGAGCGCGCGCACCCGCGGCGCCGAGGTGACCGTGATCGAGGCGGCGGACCGCTTGATGGGCCGGGCGGTCGCGCCGGAAATCGGCGCGCACTTCGCGGCCCTGCACCGTGCGCGCGGCGTGGAAGTGCGCCTTGGCGCCAAACTCGTGCGCTTCGAAGGCGCGGACCGGCTCGAACGCGTCATTCTCGGCGACGGCACGACCGTGGCCGCCGATCTCGCCATCGTCGGCATCGGTATTCTGCCTAATGCCGAGCTTGCGGCCGAGGCCGGCTTGGCGGTCGATAACGGCATCGTCGTGGACGCGCGCGGGCGCACCGATGACGAGCGCATCTTCGCCGCGGGCGACGTCGCCAATCAGCCGAACGCTTTTCTTGACCGCCGGGTGCGCCTCGAGTCCTATCAGAACGCCCAGGATCAAGGCATGGCGGTCGGGCGCAACATGGCGGGAGCGGACGAGGCCTACGAAGACCGGCTATGGGTGTGGAGCGATCAGTACGACGTCAATCTTCAGATGCTGGGCGCGCCGCAGTCCTGGGACAGCTTGGTGTTCCGGGGCGATCCGGCGAAGGGCGGTTTCAGCGCGTTCTACTTGCAATCGGGGCGCATCGTCGCGGTGAATGCGGTCAATAACGGCCGCGAGATCCGCACGCTCGAACGCCTCATGGCGTCGGGCATCGCCGTCTCGCCCGATCAGCTCGCCGATCCGGTGGTCAATTTGCGCAAGCTCGGCGGCTAAAGCGCCGCCTTGCGCGGCAGCGAATCGAGCACGTCGAACCAAGGCAGGCGGCTCGCGGTACAGACATGTACCGAGGGCGTGATGTCGGCCGCATCATCCAGCGCGCCGACCAGGACCTCCCATCGGTCCGGCGTGTCGGTGAGTTCGAAGAACAGCGGACTGCCGCACGCGCCGCAGAAATGCCGGATGCCGCGTTCGGAGCTGCGATAGGTCTTGGTCTCGCCCCGCAGCAGGCGAAAGGCCGCGCGCGGGAAAGCAACGCCGAGAAAAATGGGCGCGCCCGTGGCCCCGCGGCATTTCGTGCAATGGCAATAGCCCGCGCCCAGGGGCGCGGCGGTTGCCTCGAAACGGATGGCGCCGCATTGGCAGCCGCCTTCATGGGTCGCGGCCATGTCAGACCCGTTCGATGGCGACGGCGATGCCTTGGCCGACGCCGATGCACATCGTCAGCAAGGCGTAGCGCCCGCCCGTCTTCTTCAGGTGGTGCGCGCCGCTCATGCCGAGCGGATGGCCGAGCGCTATGGCCCCGCCGTTCGGATTGACGTGCGCCGCGTCGTCGGGCAGGCCGAGCTCGCGCAAGACGGCAAGGGCCTGCGCGGCAAAGGCTTCGTTCAATTCGATGGCGTCGATTTGCGACAACTTCAAGCCGAGGCGATCGAGCAATTTGCGCGTGGCCGGGGCGGGGCCGATGCCCATGACGCGCGGCGGCACGCCTGCGGTTGCGATGCCGAGGATGCGCGCGACGGGGACAAGGCCATGGGCCTTCGCGCCCGCCTCGGATGCCAGGATCATGGCGCACGCGCCGTCGTTCACGCCCGAGGCATTGCCGGCTGTGACCGAGCCGCCCTCGCGGAACGGCGCCTTGAGCTTGGCCAACGCCTCGAACGTGGTGTCGGCCCGGATATGCTCGTCCTTATCGACCAAAACCGTCTCGCGGCCCTTGGGGGCGGAGACGGCGACGATTTCCTCGGCGAAAAATCCCGCGGCTTGCGCGGCGCCTGCGCGCTTCTGGCTGCGGAGCGCATATGCGTCTTGATCGGCGCGGCTGATTTGCATTTCCGCCGCCAGGTTTTCGGCCGTCTCGGGCATGGCTTCGGCGCCGAAGCGCTTGCGCATCGCCGGGTTGACGAAGCGCCAGCCGATGGTCGTATCCTGGATTTCCGCCGTGCGCTGGAACGCCTCGGTCGATTTGGCCATCACGAAGGGCGCGCGCGACATCGATTCGACCCCGCCCGCGATGGCGAACGCCATCTCGCCGCAGCGTATGGCGCGCGCGGCGCTCGCCACCGCCTCGAGACCCGAGCCGCACAGCCGGTTCACGGTCGCGCCGGGCACTTCGACCGGCAGGCCCGCGAGCAACGCGGCCATGCGCGCGACATTGCGGTTGTCCTCGCCCGCCTGATTGGCGCAACCGAAATAGACGTCGTCGACCCGGCTCCAATCGGCCTTGGCGTTGCGCGCCATCAATTCGCGGATGGGAATGGCCGCGAGATCGTCGGTGCGCACCTCCGACAGCGCGCCCGCATAGCGCCCGATGGGGGTGCGCACGCCGTCGCACAGGAACGCGTCAGTCATTTTGGACTCCCTTGAACGCCTCGGTGCCCGCCCGCTCGAAGGCGGTGCCGCGAAGGACGGCCACGGTTTCGCCGCGTTGATTGGTCACGGATACGTCGTAGATCGCGTTCTTGCCCGACCGCGCGGTCTCGCGGGCCTCGGCTTCGAGGGCGTCGCCCACCCGCGCCGGCACGAGATAGCTGATCGAGCAATGCTGCGTCACCGCGCCGGCCCCGCCGCGCGAATTGCTGGCGAAGCCCATCGCCGTGTCGGCAAGCGCGAAAATCACCCCACCATGGCACATGCCGAACGGATTGGTCATATCCCGGCGCACGACGAGCGCGAGGCGCGCGGTGCCGGGACCGAAGGAAGCGACGCGCATGCCCATGAGGCCGGCGGCACCGCCGTCGGGCGTCAAGAATCGGCGCACGTCCTCGGGCCAGGCGCGTTCAACCATGGAAACTTCCGCCCGATGCCGCCTTGCGGCGCAAAAGCGGGGACGCGCGATAGCGGTCCTCGCCGTAAGTGCGCGCGAGATTGTCGAGCACGCGCACGACGAAAACGAGGCCCAGTTGTTCGGCCCAGGCCAGGGGCCCGCGCGGATAGTTGAATCCGACCTGCATCGCCAAATCGACGCCCGCTGCATCCGCGATGCCGGCGTGGACCGCGTCGGCACTGAAATTCGCGAGCATGGCGACGGTACGCAAGGCCGCCATTCCCGGTGCGTCGTCGATCACCGAGACCGCTATGCCGGCTTCCTGCAACAGCCCGCAGGCCTCGGCGAGCGCGTCGCCGGCCGCCTGATCGGCCTTGGCGAGCGCCAAGCGCGGCGTGGCGGCGTAGTCGAGGGCGAGGTCGAACAGGATCAGTGCCAAGCCGCCATCGGACGCCATGCGTTCGGTCGCGGTGCGGCCGTCGGAGAGCGCCAGGCGGAATTTCGGGCCCAGGATGGCGCCGTGAAGGTGGGCGATCTCGCGGGCATCGAGCGTCGCCGCAGCGGAATTGGCGATACGCCGAATCAGTACGCCGGTCTTGGCCAGGCGCGGGACGAGCGCCGCGGCGGGCCCCAGATCGCCCTCGATCGTGGCATTGGCGGGCGGCTCGGCGCGCGGCGCGGTGCGCGGCATGGGCTTCTCGGCGCCCGCGCGGTAATCGTAGAAGCCGCGTCCGGATTTTCGTCCCAGACGGCCCGAGGCGATCATCTCGCCTTGAATGCGAAACGGCTTGAAGCGCGGATCGTGGAAATAGGCGTCGTGCACCGCATGGGTGACGGCCCAGTTGATGTCGATGCCGACAAGATCGAGCAATTCGAACGGGCCCATGCGAAACCCGGCCGCCTCGCGCAGGATGGCGTCGTAGGTGGGGACGTCCGTGACGCCTTCCTCGAGCGCGCGCAAGGCTTCGCCGTAAAAGGGCCGCGCCACCCGGTTGCCGAGAAATCCGGGGGTCGAGGCGCAACGCACGGGCTTCTTGCCCCAGGCGGAAGCGGTGGCCATGAGCGTGTCCATGACGCTCGCGGCGGTGCCGAATCCGGCGATCACCTCGACGAGCGGCATGATGGGGGCGGGGTTGAAGAAATGCAGGCCCGCGACGCGCTCGGGATGGCGCAGGGCGCCCGCGATTTCGGTGATCGAGAGCGAGGACGTGTTGCTCGCCAGGATGGCGTCCGGCGCGACCACGTCCTCTAGGGCGCGGAACAGGGCTTTCTTCGCCGCCATGTCCTCGGCGATGGCCTCGATGACGAGGGCCGCGCCCGCGAGTTCGGCGATCTGTCCCGCAGAGCGGATGCGCGCCATCAGGATATCCACGTCCTCGGCGGCCATACGCTTGCGTTCGACCAGGCGCGCAAGACCCTCGGCCACTGCCATGCGCCCGCGTTCGACCGCCCCCGGCTGGCTATCGAACAGCAGAACGCGATGGCCCGCGGCGGCGGCCACTTGGGCGATACCGGCGCCCATCGTGCCCGCGCCGGCGACGGCGACGGTCTTCTCCTTGGCGAGCGCGGCCATCAGCGGCCCTTGAAGGCGGCCTTGCGTTTCTCGCGAAAGGCCGTGACGCCTTCGCGATAATCCTCGCTCATGCCCGCGAGGCGCTGGAAATCGCGTTCGAGATCGAGTTGCTGGTCGAGCGTGTTGGTGCCGGATGCATTGAGCAGGCGCTTGATGAGGCCGAGCGCGAGGGTGGGACCATCGGCGAGACGCGCGGCCAGGGCTTGCGCCTCGGCGGCCAATTTGTCGTCGTCCACGCACTTCCAGATGAGACCCCAGGATTCCGCCTGTTCGGCGGAGATCGCCTCGCCCGTCATCAGCAATCCCGCCGCGCGCGCCATGCCGATGCGCCGGGGCAGGGCGAAGCTGCCGCCCGAGTCGGGCACCAGGCCGATGCGGGCGAAGGCCTGGATGAAGCTGGCGGAACGCGCCGCCAGAACGATGTCGCAGGCCAAGGCGGTATTGGCGCCCGCCCCGGCCGCGACGCCGTTGATCGCGGCGATGATGGGTTTGGGCAGGGCGCGCAAGGTGCGGATCAGACGGTTGTAGTTGCGCTCGAGTTTTTGGCCCAAATCCCGGCTGGCATCGGGGGAAGCCGGCGTCACTTCTTGCAAGTCCTGGCCGGCGCAAAACCCGCGCCCCGCGCCGGTGACGACGAGGGCGCGCAATGCGTCGTCTTTTTGCACCACCGCCAAGGCCGCGCGCAGTTCTTCGTGCATTTTCGCGGTGAAGGCGTTGAGCTTGTCGGGGCGATTGAGCGTGATGGTCGCGACGGATCCGGCGGTGTCGAAGACGATGGTTTCGTAGCTCACGGCTCAGCGTCCCACGAAGCTCGGCTTGCGTTTCTCGATGAAGGCCGCGACGCCTTCGCGCCGGTCCTCGGTCGCGAACAGCAAGGCGAACAATTTGCGTTCGTGATCGAGCGCGGCTTCGAGCGGCATTTCCGCGGCCTTGAGCACGGCTTCCTTCGCCAGGCGCACGGCGATGGGCGCCTTGGCGGCGATCAGCTCGGCGAGTTCGAGCGCGCGATCGAGAGCGAGTTCGGGCGGCGCGATCTCCGCGATGAGACCGGCCGCCAGCGCAGCGCGCGCATCGATCGTCTCCCCGGTCAGCACCATTTTCATCGCCATGGCCTTGCCGACCGCGCGCGTCAGGCGTTGCGTGCCGCCCGCGCCGGGGATGAGGCCGAGATTGACCTCGGGTTGCCCGAAGCGCGCACCCTCGCCCGCCACGATGATGTCGGCGCACATCGCAAGCTCGCATCCCCCGCCGAGGGCGAAGCCGTTCACGGCCGCGATCATCGGCTTGGGAAATCGCCGATAAGCCAGCCAGCACGCCGCGCGCCGGTCCATGCCGAGAACCTCGGCCACGGTGCGGTCGGCCATTTCCTTGATGTCCGCGCCGGCGGCGAAGGCGCGGTCGTTGCCGGTCAGCACGACCACCCGTACCGCGTCGTCCTCGCCCGCCTCGGTCAGGGCCGCCGCCAATTCCTCGAGCAACCGGCCGCGCAGCGCATTGAGCGCGGCAGGCCGGTTGAGCCTGACGAGGCGCACGCCAGGCTTGGGATTTTCGACGAGGATATCCGTGGGATTGTTCATGCTCGGTTGCGCTCGAAATTCGCTCGAAACCTCAAGGTCCAATACGGGCCGGGGCGAGTCAACCGCCGCGGCCCCAAGGGGTTCGTTGCTGCGCGGACCCGCGCGCCGAACTAGAATGGCGGGACCGGTCCAGCGGCGCCAGAGGTGGTTCGTGAATCCCAAGGTCAAGGCATTTTTCGACAAGGCGACCTATACCTTGTCCTATGTCGTTTCATGCCCGGCGACACGGCGCGCGGCGATCATCGATCCGGTGCTCGATTTCGATGCCCGCGCGGGCCGGACCTCGACGAATTCGGCGGACGCGATCATCGCCTTTTGCCGCGCCGAGGGCTTGACGGTCGAATGGGTGCTCGAAACCCATGTCCATGCCGATCATCTTTCGGCCGGCGGCTACCTTAAGGACGCCTTTGGCGCCAAGCTCGCCATCGGCGAGAACGTCGTCGCGGTGCAGCGGACCTGGACCGCGATCTACGACATCGCGAACGAGGTGCCCGCCGACGGCTCGCAGTTCGATCATCGGCTCCGCGACGGCGAGGTTTTTCGTCTGGGTGAAACCGAGATGCGGGTCATGCATACCCCCGGCCACACCCCGGCCTGCGTCAGCTATCTCGCGGGCGATTGCGCGTGGGTGGGCGATACCCTGTTCATGCCCGATTACGGCACGGCGCGCTGCGATTTTCCGGGCGGCGACGCGGCGGTGCTCTATCGCACCATCCGCCGCATGTTCGAACTGCCGCCCTCGACCCGGGTGCATGTCTGCCACGACTATCTGCCCGAGGAGCGAGCCTTGGCATGGGAAGCGACGATGGCCGAGCACCGGGCGGGCAATGTGCACATTCGCGATGGCATCGACGAGGCCGCTTTTGTCGAAATGCGCGAGCGGCGCGACAAAACCCTCGCGCCGCCCGATCTTCTTCTGCCGGCCGTGCAGGTGAATATGCGCGGCGGCCGCTTGCCGCCGCCCCACGAAAATGGCCGGCGCTATCTGACCCTGCCGCTCGACGCGCTGTGAGCGCGGGCGCAAAGGCCCGCGGGAGGCGCGGCCGGGCCTTAGTCCCCGGAACCGCGCGTGCCGCCGTCGCGGAAAACCGATTGCAAGGTCGCCATGATGGCGGATGCCTCGGAACTCGAAACGGAATAATAGATGGTTTGGGCGGCGCGGCGCGTGGCGACGACCTTTTCTCGCCGCAGCCGCGCGAGGTGCTGGGAAAGCGCCGATTGGCTGAGTCCGACCAAACGTTCGAGTTGCCCGACCGATTTCTCGCCCTCGGAAAGATGCAGCAGGATCGTCAGGCGGCGATCGTTCGCCATGGCCTTGAGCAAAGCGCTGGCGCGTCTTACGTTCGGCACGTATCCCCCTTCGAATTGAGTGCGGGAGCATACGCATCGCGCCGTGCTTGTCCATGCTGACGGCGCCGCGTGCGGCGGCATACATCGTGTGGCATCGGGATCGCATGGCAATGACGCAGGCGCGCCGAATGCTGGATACCAAAGGCCTCAATTGCCCGCTGCCCGTGCTCAAGGCTAGGCGCACGCTGAGGGAGATGGCGGCAGGGGAATTGCTCGAGGTTCACGCGACCGATCCGGGCGCGGTCAAGGATTTCGGCGTCTTCGCCGAAACGGGCGGGCATCTTCTCGTGGAATCGCGCGAGGAGCGGGGCGTTTACGTGTTTGTTTTGCGAAAGGGCGCGGCGTCGTGACGACTTTTCTGTTTACCCATCCCGCGTGCCTCGACCACGATCCCGGCACCCAACATCCCGAAAATCCCGCGCGCCTCGCGGCGATCCTCGCGCGCTTGCGGGCGCCGGAATTCGCGGCCCTCGAATGGCGCGAGGCGCCGCGCGCCGCGGACGCGCAATTGGAGCGCGCCCATCCCGGATTGTACGTCCGGCGTCTCTTGGGCGCCGTGCCGCCCGCGGGCCGCGCGCGCCTGGACGGCGATACGATTCTGTCGCCGGGCTCGGGCGAGGCCGCCTTGCGGGCCGCGGGCGCGGTGTGCGCCGCGGTCGATGCCGTTCTCGCGGGCGAAGCGGGAAACGCCTTTTGCGCCGTCCGCCCGCCGGGCCATCACGCGGAACCCGGTCGCGCGATGGGGTTCTGTCTGTTCAACAACGTGGCCGTCGGCGCCTTTCACGCGCGCGCGGCGCATGGGCTCACGCGCATCGCGGTGATCGACTTCGACGTCCATCACGGCAACGGCACCCAGGCGATGTTCGAACGCGATCCGGACGCGTTTTACGCCTCGACCCATCAATGGCCGCTCTATCCGGGAACGGGCGGAGCGGCCGAAACCGGCATCTCCGGCAATATTCTCAATATTCCGCTGCCGCCCGGTTCGGGCAGCCGGGATTTTCGCGCGGCCGTCGAGAGCGCGCTTCTGCCCCGGCTCGAGGCATTCGCGCCGGACATGGTCCTGGTCTCGGCGGGGTTCGACGCCCACGCGGCCGATCCCTTGGCGGGGTTGGAGCTCGCGACCAAGGACTATGAATGGGTAACGGGCCGCTTGTGCGCACTCGCCGCGCGCTGCTGTGGGGGCCGCCTCGTGTCCACCCTCGAAGGCGGCTACGACCTCGACTCCTTGGCCGATTCGGCGGCGGCACATGTGCGCGCCTTGATGGCGGTCTGAACGCCTTGTCGGCGCGCATCCGCGCCCGTAAACTGCCCGCCATGGTCACCATTCCGCCCGATATCGCCAAAATGAGCTTCGAGGCCGCGCTCGCGGAGCTCGAAGCCATCGTGAAGACGCTCGAGGGCGGCGAGGGCAAGCTCGAGGAGGCCATCAAGGCCTATGAGCGCGGCGCGTCCTTGAAGCGCCACTGCGAAGCCAAATTGCAGGAAGCGCAGGCCAAGATCGAACGAATATCGCTCGCGGCCGACGGCGCGGTGAGCGCAAAACCCGCCAATCTCGACTGAGGCGCGACGTGGACCGATTGACGCCGGCGCTGGCCGATGCGGCCGAGGCGATGGCACGAGCGCTGGCCGGGTTTCTCCCCCGGATGGACGGACCCGAACGCCGCGTGGTCGAAGCGATGGCCTATGCGACCCTCAATGGCGGCAAGCGGCTGCGGCCTTTTCTGGTGCTGAACTCGGCGCAACTTTTCGACGTGCCACGCGCGCGCGCCCTGCGTGCCGCCGCCGCCGCCGAGTACGTGCATTGCTATTCCCTCGTGCACGACGATTTGCCGGCCATGGACGACGACGATTTGCGGCGCGGCAAGCCGACGACCCATATCCAATTTGACGAAGCGACGGCCATTCTCGCGGGCGACGGGCTTCTGACCTTCGCGTTCGAGCTCTTGGGCGACGCGCCGACCCATCCCGATGGCGCGGTGCGCGCGGAGCTCGTGGTCGCGCTCGCGCGCGCGATCGGCGCCGAGGGCATGGTGGGTGGTCAGATGTTCGATCTTCGGGCCGAGGACATGCGCCTTTCGCTCGCGGACATCACGCGCCTTCAGGCGATGAAAACCGGGGCGCTGTTCCGCTTTTCCTGCGAGGCGGGCGCGATTCTCGGTCAGGCGCCGGCGGATGCGCGCACGGCGCTGCGCGATTACGCCCGCGATTTGGGCCTGGCGTTTCAGATCGCCGACGATCTGCTCGATCACGAGGGCACCGAGGCGGAGGTCGGCAAGAAAGTCGGCAAGGACGCGGCGGCGGGCAAGGGAACCTTCGTCTCGCTGCTCGGCGCCGACGAGGCGCGGCGGCGCGCGCGGTCGTTGGCCGAGCAGGCGGCCTCTCATGTCGATCGTTTCGGTCCCAATGCCGATCTGTTGAAGGACGTGGCGCGCTTCGTCGTCGAACGGCGCGCCTAGGAGCGCATCAGGCCGCGTAGCCCGGGTCTTCTCGGTCGAGTTCGCGCACCAGGGCTTCCCATTCGCGTTCCCCGAAGGGCCGGCCGCCGAAGCCTTCGTCCACTTCCTTGCTCATGCCGGCGATTTCGGCATCGGCCGGGCGGACAAGCTCCGTGCCGCAAGCCATGGCCGCAATCTGCACGTCGGCCGCCTTTTCGAGATAGTACGCGAGCAACCACGCCTCGGGGATCGAGCGGCCGACGGTGAGCAGGCCGTGATTGCGCAGCACGAGGGCGGAATTGCCCGCGAGGTCGCGCCCCATCTCCTCGCACTCGTCGCCCTCGCCGCTGACGTGCTTGTAGTCGCTGTAGCCGATGCGGCCGTGGAAATAGAGCGCGAACTGGCTGAGCGGCAGCAAGCCGCATTTGAGGATGGACAGTGCGATGCCGGCGCGCGTGTGGGTGTGCAGCGAGCACATGGCGTCGGCCCGGGCGCGGAAAACCGCGCGGTGGATGACGAAGCCCGCGGGATTGGCTTCCCCGCCGTCGAACGAACGGCCCGCGCCGTCGACCGCGATCAGGTTCGACGCGGTGATTTCGTTGAACAGCAAGCCGTAGCGATTGATGAGAAAGCAATCCTCGGCGCCGGGAACGCGCGCGGCGATATGGGTGTTGATCGTGTCGGTCATGCGAAAGCGGTGAAGCAGCCGATAGCATGCCGCCAAGGACTTTCGGGTCCGCCGTTCGGCGTCCGTGGTCGCGTTCCGGGGCTTGAGGGCGGTGGCAACCATTCTTCCTCCTTTGGCCGCGAAAGCGCGGCACTCACGGGCTTTGGCCGCGAAAGCGCGGCACTCACGGGTGTGCCGGGCCATTTTGGGGCGGATCGGGGCGCTGGGCAATCGCGCGCCGCAGCGGGCAGGTTTCGATTTTCCGCCGTCCGTGGCACATTCGGGATCGCATGAAGGTCGAAATGAATATGGCGCCCATGGTGGATGCACCCGCCGCTTCGAAGTCGCGTCGCCCCGGCAAGGCGCGCGCGGACGCGCTGCTGCATGCCCAAGGCCTTGCCGAGAGCCGCGCGCGCGCCCAGGCCTATATCCTGGCCGACCTGGTCGAAGCCGATGGCCGGCGGGTGGAAAAGCCGGGACAGATGGTGTCCTCGGCGGCCGTGCTGACCGTTCGCCGCGCCGATCACCCCTGGGTGTCGCGCGGCGGGCTCAAGCTCGATCACGGTCTAGCGCATTTCGGCATCGATCCCAGCGGTCTGGTGTGTCTCGATATCGGGGCGTCCACGGGCGGGTTCACGGACGTGCTGCTCGCGCGCGGCGCGGCGCGCGTCCATGCGGTCGATGTCGGGCACGGGCAATTTGCGTGGAAATTGCGCCAAGATTCCCGCGTCGTCGTTTCGGAGCGCACGAATGCGCGCCATTTGACGCGCGCGGAGTTGCCGCAAGCGCCGAATCTCGTGGTCTGCGATGCGAGCTTTATCGGCCTCGAAATCGTGCTGCCGGCGGCCCTGTCTCTGGCGGCGCCGGGCGCCTATCTGATCGCGCTCGTGAAGCCGCAATTCGAGGTCGGCAGGGCGCGCGTCGGCAAGGGCGGGGTGGTGCGCGATCCGGCATTGCATGCCGAGGTCGTGGCACGTATCGAGAATTGGCTGCGCTCGGCCATGGGCTGGGAGGTTCTCGGCGCGACCGAGAGTCCGATCACCGGGCCCGAAGGCAACAAGGAATTTCTCGTCGCGGCGCGGAAGGGGCCTGGTTGATGCGTCACGAAATCGAAATGGCAATCGACCAGATCGGCGGCCGGGGCGACGGCGTCGGGCAAGCCGGGGACAAGCGAATCTACGTGCCCTTCACCGTGCCGGGCGACAAGGTCCTGGTGCGCCTGGGCGCGACGCTGGGCGATGGCTTCGAGGGCCGCCTGGTCAAATTGCTGTCCGAGGGACCCGGCCGTACCGCGCCGCCGTGCCGGCATTTCGGCGATTGCGGCGGCTGCGCCTTGCAGCATGTCGAGGGCGCGCGCTATCTCGCGTGGAAGCACGACATGGTGGTCTCGGCCTTAAAGCGCCGGGGATTGCCGCTCGACGGCCTCGAGGCCATCCGCCCGGCCGAGCCGCGCACGCGTCGGCGCGCGGATTTCTCGGCCGTTCGCCGCGAGGAGGA
This sequence comes from Rhizobium sp. Q54, assembly GCA_945860095.1. Lineage (GTDB taxonomy): Bacteria > Pseudomonadota > Alphaproteobacteria > CADEGL01 > CADEGL01 > CAMAPP01. Next base: position 19,593 of record CAMAPP010000034.1, read on the forward strand.
TTTGTTGCTCGGGTTTCATGCTCGCGGCGAAAGCCGGGTCGTCGATCTCAAGGAATGTCACGTGGCATTGCCCGAGATCGTCGCTTTGCTGCCCGCGCTCCGCGAAGCTCTGACGGCCTTGCTGCGTCCCGCCGACAAGGCCGATATCGTCGTGAACGCGCTCGACGACGGGCTCGATATCTTGATCGTGACGACCGCGCCGCTCGGACAGGGCGGGAAAAAACGCCTTTCGGCGCTGGCCGAGGGCCTGGGTGTGGTGCGCGTTTCGCGCCGGCACCCCTCCGAGGCGCGCGCCGAGACGCTGGTCGAGCGCGGCCGGGCGGCCATCGCCTTCGGCGGCGTGAAGGTCGAGGTGCCGCCGGGCGCCTTCCTGCAGGCGACGCGCGCGGGCGAGGCGGAACTGACCGAGATCGTGCGCGCGGGCGTGGGGGCCGCCAAGCGCGTGGCCGATTTGTTCTGCGGCGCCGGCACGTTCAGCTTCGCGCTCGCGTCCGGCGGGGCATCGGTGTTCGCGGTCGACGAGGCGCCGCGCCTCGTTCAGGCGGTCGAGGGCGCGGCCAAGGCCGCCAGGCTCGCGCGCGTGACGGCCAAGGTGCGCGATCTCATCGCCCGCCCGCTGGCGGCGCAGGAATTGAACGAATTCGATGCCGTGGTGTTCGATCCGCCACGCGCGGGCGCCCAGGCGCAGGCCCTGGCGCTCGCCAAGTCGCGCGTGCCCACGGTGGTCGCGGTGTCGTGCGAGCCGGGCACCTTCGCCCGCGACGCCCAAATCCTCGCCAAGGGCGGCTATAAGCTCAAACGCGTCGTGCCGATCGACCAGTTCCTGTGGTCGCCGCACGTGGAGTTGGCCGCGGTCTTCAAGCGCTAAGTTCCGATCGAACGAACCACGCGCCGGATAATCCGCGGCTGGCGCGCGCTCAACGATCGGACTTGTGGTATTCGCGGTTCGGCATCATGTCGAGGCCGGTGGCCATCCGATTGGACGCGTTGAAAAATGCGATCACGTCGCACAAGTCGAAATATTCTTCTTCCCCCAGCCCCGCCTTGCGCAGGGCCGCCCGGTCCCCGCCATCGACCTTCGAGGGCGTCTCGGTCAGCTTCCAGGCAAAGTCGAGCAAGGCGCGATGGCGCGGCGACAATTCGGCCACGCGGTAATTCTTGGTCAACATCTCGCCGAGCTCGGGGTCGCCCGATAGACGGCGCACCGCCTGGCCGTGGGCGACAAGGCAGTAATAGCAATGGTTCGCGCACGAGACGACGACCGCAACCATTTCGCGCTCGAGTTTGGTGAGCTTGGATTCACCGAGCATCAACGTGTTGTAGGTGGCAATGAAATTGCGCAGCTTCTCGGGCCGCGCGGTATAGGCCTTGAGCACGTTCGGCACGAAGCCGAGCTTTTCCTCGCACAGCTTGAAATAAGCGGCGGTCGCCGGATCGAGTTTCGGCGCCTTCGGAAGCTTGAGGGCCATGACGTGCTTGGGTTGGGGCATGACGTTTCCTTATCTGTGTCCCGTTCGGTGGGATCTGTGTCCCATTGGGCGGGCGTGGCCGCGCAAGGTCAAGTCAGCCGCATTGCGCCCCATGCATCAGCCGCATTGCGCCCCGTGCATCAGCCGCATTGCGCCTTGTGCATCAGCCAATGATCGGCCAGGACGCAGGCCATCATGGCTTCGCCGACGGGCACCGCGCGAATCCCGACGCACGGATCGTGCCTTCCGGTCGTCCGCACGTCCGCGTCGCGGCCGTTCTCCGTCACGCCGCGCCGCGCGATCGGCAGCGAGCTTGTCGGCTTGACCGCGAAGCGCGCGACGATGGGTTGACCCGTCGAGATGCCACCGAGGATGCCGCCGGCGTGATTGTCGAGAAAGCCCACGCGGTTGTCCGCCATGCGCATCTCGTCGTGCGCTTGTTCTCCGGGCAGGGCGACGGCGGCGAAACCGTCGCCGATTTCCACGCCCTTCACCGCGTTGATACCCATCAAGGCCGAGGCGAGATCGGCGTCGAGCTTGGCGTACACCGGCGCGCCGAGACCCGCGGGCACGCCCTCGGCCACCACCTCGATGATGGCGCCCGCGGACGATCCCGCCTTGCGCACCTCGTCGAGATGGCCTTCCCAGCGTTCCGCCATCTTGGCGTCGGGGCACCAGAAGGGATTTTTCTCGACCGTATCCCAGTCCCAGCGGCCGCGGTCGATGGCGTGCGCGCCGATTTGCACGAGTGCGCCGCGCACGCGGAACGGCGCGCCGAACGCGGCGGACAAAATCTTGCGCGCGATCCCGCCGGCGGCCACGCGGCTGGCCGTCTCGCGCGCGCTTGCCCGGCCGCTGCCGCGCCAATCGCGCACGCCGTATTTGGCCCAGTAGGTGAAATCGGCGTGCCCGGGGCGGAACTTGTCCTTGATGTCGCCGTAGTCCTTCGAGCGCGCGTCCATGTTTTCGATGACCAGCGAAACGGGCGTGCCGGTGGTCACGCCCTCGAACACGCCGGACATGATCCGAACGGTATCGGGTTCCCGTCGCTGGGTGACGAAGCGCGATTGCCCCGGCCTGCGCCGGTCGAGCCAGATCTGGATATCGGCTTCGGTTAGCGCGATGCGCGGCGGCACGCCGTCGACGACCGCACCGATTGCGGGGCCGTGGCTCTCGCCCCAGGTCGTGAAGCGGAACAGATGGCCGAAGCTATTGCTGGCCATCGTCAGGTCTTGGGATTGAAATCGGCAAGCAGCGCCGAAACCTCGGCCGCCGCTTCGACCGCCATCATGCCGACGATATTGTAGCCGCCGTCCACGTGGTGAATCTCGCCCGTGACGGCGCTGCCGAGATCGGACAAGAGATACAGCGCCGAGCCGCCGACTTCTTCGGTGGTCACGTTGCGCCGCAGCGGCGAGTTAAGCTCGTTCCACTTGAGAATGTAGCGAAAATCGCCGATGCCCGAGGCGGCGAGCGTCTTGATGGGGCCGGCCGAAATCGCGTTCACCCGCACGTTCGCGCGGCCCAAATCCGCCGCCAGATAGCGCACCGAGGCCTCGAGCGCGGCCTTGGCCACGCCCATCACGTTGTAATGGGGCATGACGCGCTCGGCGCCGTAATAGGTCAGCGTCAACAGGCTGCCGCCCGCGGTCATAAGCGGTGCCGCCAGCCGGCACATCTCGGTGAACGAGAAGCACGAAATCTCCATCGTCTTGACGAAGTTGTCGCGCGTCGTGTCGAGGTACTTGCCCTTGAGCTGGTCCTTGTCGGAGAACGCGACCGCGTGCACCGCGAAATCGAGCTTGCCCCAGCGTTTTCCGATGGCACCGAACAAGGCCGCCATGCTCGCCTCGTCCATGACGTCGCAGGGTTCGATGAAATTGGCCTTCAACGAAGCGGCGAGCGGGCGCACGCGCTTCTCCAAGGCTTCGCCCTGGTAGGTGAAGGCAAGTTCCGCGCCGTGGGCCGCCAAGGTCTTGGCGATGCCCCACGCGATCGAGCGGTCGTTCGCGACCCCCATGATAAGGCCGCGTTTTCCCGCCATGAGCCCGCGCGATTGCGTCATTCCGATGCCCCTCCCGTCTGTCGAGGGCGCGCGCATCCTACACAAATCGGACTAGGGGTCAAACGTGACTGGCGGCCGACGTGCCCGTTAAACAATTGAAAACAAAAGAAACGTGGCGGATTCCGCGCCGCGCAAGTCCGAGGTGGAGCGAGCGCTGCCGGACGATTTTCCGATCGTCCGCGCAATGGCGGCAATTGGCACCGCAGCCGTGTTCGGTCTTGTCGCCTGGATGGTCTAGATAAACTCGCGTCCTGTCCATCGCGCCGTGTTCCTGAAGGGGTACGCGGGCTTCCGGGCACGGGTGGGCCGCGGCGCCCGAATGGCCGCTATCGAGTGCCTGGACGGCCGATGACCGTGAGGCCGCGCGGAAACGGGGGGAACCGGGCGCCTTCATGCGCTATGCTCCACCAGAGCGGCCGCGCGCGTCGCGGCGTGGGAGATTTGAGCATGGACGACGAGCGACATTCCGATCCCATCGCGCTCTTCAACGCGTGGTTCGAAGACGCCAAGAAAGCGGAACCCAACGATCCGAACGCCTTCACTCTTGCCAGCGCGACGCGCGAGGGCCGGCCATCGGCGCGCATGGTCTTGCTCAAGGATGCCAGCGAGCGCGGGTTCACGTTTTTCACCAATTTTGAAAGCCGCAAGGGGCGCGAACTCTTGGACAACCCGCAGGCCGGCTTGCTGTTCCATTGGAAATCCCTGCGCCGCCAGGTGCGCGCGGTCGGAGCGGTCGAGCAAGTGACGGCGGCGGAGGCGGATGCTTATTTTGCGACCCGTCCGCGCGGCGCGCAGCTTGGCGCCTGGGCGTCGGAGCAGTCGCGCACGCTGCCGAGCCGCTTCGAACTCGAGAAGCGCATCGCCCAGTTCACCGCGAAGTTCGGCTTTGGCAAGGTGCCGCGGCCGCCGCATTGGTCGGGCTTTCGCTTGGTGCCCGATGAATTCGAATTCTGGAAGGACGGCGCCTTCCGATTGCACGACCGCCAGGTGTTCATCCGCTCCGCGGCTGGCTGGCAAATCCAGAAACTCTATCCCTGATATGACCGTGCCTTCGTCTAAATCCGTCGCTCCGGATGGTCCGGCGGCGAAACCCGCCGCCGCGACGGATATCCATGGCCGCCTGATGCGGCGGGCGACCTATGCCTCCGTGGGCGTCGCATTCACGCTGATCGTTGCCAAGTTCATCGCCTGGTTGCTGACGGGATCGGTGTCCATGCTAGCGACGCTCGTCGATTCGATGCTCGACGCGGCGGCGTCCCTGGTCAATTTGATCGCCGTGCGTCACGCCCTTCAACCGGCGGACCGCGAGCACCGGTTTGGACACGGCAAGGCCGAGCCGCTGGCCGGGCTCGCGCAGGCGGCGTTCATCGCGGGTTCGGCGGTGTTTTTGTTCGTCGAGGCCGGGCGGCGCTTGTGGGAACCGGAGCCCATCGAACACGGTGCGGTCGGTCTTGCCGTCATGGCGTTCTCGATCGCGCTCACCCTCGCCCTCGTGTTGTTTCAGCGCCAGGTGGTGCGGCAGACCGCCTCGCTCGCCATCATGGCGGATTCGATGCACTACAAGGGCGATCTGCTCGCCAATGTGACCGTGGTCGTGGCATTCCTGCTTGTGGGCAATTTCGGCTGGCTGTGGGCGGACCCGCTTCTCGGCGGGGCCATCGCCTGCTATATCGTCGTCGCGGCCGTGGCGATCGTGCGCCAATCGCTCGATCAATTGATGGACCGGGAATTTCCCGACGACGAGCGCCGCAAGATACGGACCGTGGTGCTCGACCACCCCGAGGTGCGCGCCATGCACGACATGCGCACGCGGCGATCGGGACGTACGACATTCATTCAGTTCCATATTGAAATGGACCCGCAAATGACGCTCGTCCGCGCGCACGAGGTGGCCGACACGGTTGAGGCGCGCGTGCGGGAACTTTATCCGGACGCGGAGGTTCTGATCCACCAGGATCCCGAAGGCATCGAGGAATCGCGCCCGCGTTACAGTTAGTTTCAGATCGATGCAAATCTTCGGCTTGATGCAAGTCAATGCGTTGCGTCGCCCACCGTGGCCCATTCATCTCCGCCTTATCCAGAAGGCGCAATCGGGGAGCATCGAACGATGACGATCATGACCATCCGGCTCGAACTCGCGCGGACCAAGGAATTTCCCGAGGGTAGCGCCGCGCACGGTTACGAGTTCCACGCGCCGTTCGACGGCCAGGGCCATCTGGACCTAGCGGCTTGGCGTGCGGTCAAGGACGCCTGCTCGGTGCGCCGGTTCTGGGCCGGCGTGGACGACGAGCGCGGCGTATTGACCTGCACCAAGGGCGGACGCTGGGTGTTTTCCTATGCGCCCGGCGAGGACGATGACGAGCCGGTGTTCAAATTCGCGAACCACGCGTTCCGGGAAGGCGAGTACGTCTCGATCACCGAGCATGATGGCGTCATGCGGCCGTTCCGGGTCGCGTCCGTCCGGCCGGGTGCCATCGGCCGGCGCTGATTCGATCCCGGCAGCGACCCGACCGCAGGCCGAACCTCGATACGGTTTTGCCCCCCTTTCCGGCGCACCCGCCAAGGCATCCACCATCTCGTTGGGGTAGGTCGTCGAAGGAATTCGTTCTGGTTTTTTTTAGGATGGCTGGGTCGTTGATGGCCTGGACGCGGATAGGCTGGGCGCGAGGCTGCCCGATAGCTGCCGGCAAAAGGAACGGGCGGCGCCTGGAAGGGCGCCGCCCGCCTCGTCGTGGCACTCGAGGGACGGCTAGGCCGCTCGGATTTCCTTGAGGAAGCGTTCGACCTCGGTTTTGAGGGTCTTGGATTGATCGGCCATGGAGGAGGCGGCGCTGAGCACTTCGCCGGCCGCCTTGCCGACCTCGCCCGAGGATTGCGACACCCCGACGATGTTCAGCGAGACGTCCTTGGTGCCGGCGGCCGCTTGCTGAACATTGCGGGCGATTTCCTGCGTCGCGGCGCCCTGTTCTTCGACGGCCGAGGCGATGGTGGTGGCGATCTCGCTGATCTCGCCGATGATGGTGCCGATATCGCCGATCGCATTGACCGCCGTTCCCGTGGCTTCCTGAATGGCGGAGATTTGGCCGGCGATTTCCTCGGTTGCCTTGGCGGTCTGGTTGGCGAGCGTCTTGACCTCCGAGGCGACCACGGCGAAGCCCTTGCCCGCGTCGCCGGCGCGCGCGGCTTCGATCGTGGCGTTCAAGGCCAGGAGATTGGTCTGCGAGGCGATGTCGTTGATCAGGCGCACCACGTTCCCAACCTTTTCGGCCGCCTCGGCGAGAGAACGGACGGTCGCATCGGTTTGCCTGGCCTTTTCGACCGCCTTGCCCGCGATCATGGACGACTGAGCGACCTGGCGGTTGATTTCCGAGATCGAACTGGTCAGTTCCTCCGCCGCCGCAGCCGCCGTTTGGACATTGGCCGTGGCTTCCTCGGATGCCGAGGCCACGGTGGTCGTCTGCTGGCTGGTTTCGTCGGCCGCGCGCGACATGGTGGACGCGGTCGATTGCATTTGCGCGGAGGCGGACGTGACGTTCTGCACCACGCCCATGACGGCGCTTTCCAGGCGCTCGGCCATGTCCATCATGGTGCGCTTGCGCTCCTCCTGGGCGCTTTCCTCGGCCGCCTGGCGGTCCT
>CAMAPP010000035.1 GCA_945860095.1 Rhizobium sp. Q54
CAATCCTATCTACAAGTTATGTCCGGACTGTGGTGGATCTGAATAGATGTGTAAAGACAATACGGCCTGAGAACCCTTATATTTTGCGGGCTTTCAGGTCATTCGGTGGACTGCTATGGACGGTCACGGATGGGGAGTTGGCGGAGGGAAAGGACCTGAAATCCAACGGTCTCTTAGGCGGGCGGAGCCCTGCGCGGGCACAATTCCCTCGTCGGCGTCCGACAGCTTCAGCCGCCCTTTCAACTGGGCCTTCACCCTTCATGATGCGGTTTTCGGCCGCCAGGTGTTCGTTCCGCCCCAGCAGCTCCTGGTCCACCGTCCCCGTCACGTAGGCCAGGATACGCGCCCAATCCATAAACGCCCCCCTGCTCTGTCCTGACCCCGGCGACGGCGTCGTGGGCCGTCTGGAAATTGTACGGGGCCACCGAACGAACCGTTAGGCGAAGCCGCCTAACTGACTCATCTATCAGTCGTTTCTGTTTTTTACCTTACGGCCAAAGGCGCTGCGAGATGCAGGCGCCGCGACCGGCCCTGGTTGCGCTCCGAAGCACCGTACCCCCGCCTTGCGGCTTTCTCCGCGCAGATTTGGCAATTGCGGCTTTTCTCCGGCGGACACAATATCCGCACCCATGGCGACACCCCCTCTCCTCGCTCTCCGTGATACTCTCGTTACCTTCGGCGGCAGGCCAGTTTTCCAGTGCATATCGGTCGGCCTTGGCCGCGGCGAGCGCGTCTGCTTGGTCGGCCGCAATGGCGGCGGAAAATCGACGCTGCTGAAAGCGTTGGCTGGCGTCATCGCTCTCGATGTGGGCGAACGATTTTGCCAACCCGGCGCCCGCATCGCCTATATGCCGCAGGAGCCGATTTTCGCACCCGGGCAGAACGCCGGCGACTTCATCGCCCGAAGCCTGTCCGACATCGCCGGAGAAGCCCCGCGTCATCGCATCGAGGCGGCGTTGGACGAAGCGGGTATCGCCTCCGACCGGATTCTAGCCGAACTGTCGGGCGGCGAGTCGCGGCGCATCAGCCTCGCCGCCGCCTTGGCCGGCGATCCCGATATCCTGTTGCTCGACGAACCCACCAATCATCTCGACATCGCCGCCGTCGAGGCTTTGGAGGCACGACTCGACGCGCACGCCGCCGGCCTGCTGCTCATCAGCCATGACCGAACCTTCTTGAAGCGCCTGTCGCGGCGAACTTTATGGCTCGACCGCGGCCGGCTGCGCGAACATGACCGCGGTTATGAGGATTTCGAATCCTGGTCGGAAACCGTGCTGGAAATGGAAGCGACCGAACGTGCCCGAGCCGACAAGCGAATCGAAAGCGAGACCTTATGGCTGCGTGAGGGCATTTCCGCGCGCCGCCGTCGCAATCAGGGACGCCTGCAGCGGCTTTTCGACATGCGCGCCGAGCGTGCCCAGCGCCAAAGCTTACGTCCGGCCAAGCTCGGAACGGTGGGGGCCCAATCGGGCGGCCGCATCGTCGCCGAACTCGACAACGTCACGAAAGCCTTTCCTGGCGAGCCCGGTATCAAGACGATCCTCGACGGTTTTTCGACCCGGATCATGCGCGGCGAACGGATCGGCATCATCGGCGGCAATGGCGTGGGAAAATCCACGTTGCTTGGCATCATCACGGGGGCTCTCGCGCCCGATAGCGGCGGCGTCCGCCACGGCACGCATCTCCAGGTCTCGATGTTCGACCAGCGCCGCGCGAGTCTCGATCCCGATCAGTCATTGTGGCAGACATTGGCGGGGGATGGAGACACCGTTGTCGTCCAGGGCCGGCAACGCCATGTCGCCTCCTATCTCAAGGATTTCCTGTTCGACGATTCGCAATTCCGCGCCAAGGTCGCGACGCTTTCCGGCGGCGAGCGCAACCGCCTTCTCCTGGCCCAGGTGCTGGCCCGACCGTCAAATCTTCTGGTGCTCGACGAACCGACCAACGATCTCGACATCGAGACCCTCGACCTGTTGGAAGAAGTGCTCGCGGATTATGACGGCACGCTGCTGCTCGTCAGCCATGACCGAGATTTTCTCGACCGCCTCGTCACCAGCGTCATCGCCATGGAAGGTAATGGCGTGGTCGATGAATTTGTCGGCGGCTACGGCGACTATCTGCGCCAACGCAACCGGCGCGCGGCAAAATCCTTGCCGAAGGCCGCCGCTCGTTCCGCATCGCCCGCGCCGCCGCGCGAACGCGGCCAGCGGCCGAACTGGAAGGAACAGCGCGAACTCGAAGACCTGCCGCGGCGTATCGCCGCACTCGAGGCCGAGAAATCCGCCATTGAAAAATCGCTGTCCGATTCCGACGTGTATGCTCGAAACCGCGCGTCATTCGAAGCGGCGTCGACGCGCCACGGCGAGGTGGTCGCGGAGATCGCCAAGGCGGAGGATCGCTGGCTGTTCCTGGCGGAGCGCGCAGAAAAGACAAGGGCAATATGAGCAAGGCGTTCGTCAGGGAAGACACGGAATCGGATGATGACGGCCCGGAACCGAAGACGGCATCGCCGGCGGGCGTGAAAAATTACATCACGCCGGAAGGATTGGAGCGCTTGCGGGGCGAGCTGCGCGATCTTCTGAAGATCGAGCGACCGAAGGTCGTCGAAGTCGTTTCCTGGGCAGCGGGCAATGGCGACCGTTCGGAAAACGGCGATTACATCTATGGCAAGAAGCGCCTGCGCGAAATCGACCACCGGATTCGTTTTCTGACGGGGCGCATAGAGATCGCGCAGGCGGTCGATCCGGCACGGCAGAAGAACCGTGACCGCGTGTTCTTCGGCGCCACCGTCATCTATGCCAATAGCGCGGATGAGGAGAATACGGTCACCATCGTCGGGATCGACGAGACCGATCTCGACAAGGGCCGCGTGAGCTGGCTATCGCCGATCGCGCGGGCAATGATGAAAGCCGAGGAAGGCGATCGCGTCGAGCTGCATTCTCCCGGCGGGACAGAGAGTCTCAGAATCGTCGCGATCCGATATCCCGACTAGTGGATCGCGCCCAATGCTAGGTCCCCTCGGTCGTGACCTCGAATCCCCAGGGCATCATCGCGAAAATGCAGTCAAGGCATTTCTAAATTTTGACGGGCGCCGCCAAGGGATTGAAAACACGAGGGCGCGGCGGAACGCAACCGACGGGGATTGGACGAAACTCCCTGGCGTGACAGTGCCGCTGCGTTCCACGGCGGTGCCGCGTTTTCAATCGCTTAACAGTATCCGTTGGGGCCAGGGTGCGGCCCTAAAGCGCCGACATCACAATGCCACATTGTGGCGAGCGGCAATCGCGATCGCTTGAAAATCATCGAATGCAGGCATTTTACGTCCTTTGCTCATCGACGTGACAATGCATTGATCACGTACCGCGCCTTGATCACGTACCGCAAAATGTTTGATAGCACCCCGCATCGGCAGGATTGGGTTCCATAAACGCCTCGAACCCCTCGCGCTCCACATAGGGCTGGGCCAGAACCTCCAGCAGCTTGCCTAGCGGCACCAAGTCACCGCTCTGTACGGCAGCATCCAGAGCCGCTTCGACCCGATGATTACGCGGAATGTAAACAGGATTGGCCGCCTGCATTAGACAACGCGGCGATGTTCGCGATTTCGGATTATTGGCAAGGCGAGCCTGCCAACGCGCGCGCCAATCGAGGAAAGTCGGCTCGGTATAAATGCCCTCGCCCAACCTACCGTCAGCGCCCAGCAAGCGAAACGTATTCGTGTAGTCTGCTTGGCTGCGATGCATCCAGTGGAGCAGGTCTTTTATCAGCTTCGAATCCTCTGCGTTCTCCCCAGCGAGGCCGAGTTTCCTTCGCATCATCGCGCTCCAGCGATCGAGGTAACGGTCGTTGAAGGCTCCGAGCTTTTCTTCGGCTAGCGCTAGGGCCTTGTCCGGATCGGGATGCAGCAGGGGCAGCAACGCCTCGGCCAGGCGAGCAAGATTCCACCGCGCAATGGCAGGCTGATTTCCGAAGGCATAGCGGCGCGCGCGGTCGATGGAACTGAAAGTCGTTGCGGGATCGTAGGCATCCATGAATGCACACGGGCCATAGTCGATGGTTTCGCCGGAAATAGTCATGTTGTCGGTATTCATGACCCCATGAATAAAACCGACTCGCATCCATTCCACGATCAGATCGGCCTGGTGCCCCATCACACCCCACAGCAGAGACAGAGCGGGCGCTTCGGCCCCCATTAAATGGGGGTAATGACGGTTGATCGTGTAATCGACGAGCGCGGATAGCCCATCAATGTCGCGGCGCGCGGCGGCGTATTCGAACGTGCCCACTCGGAGATGACTCGAAGCGACGCGGGTAAGCACCGCGCCCGGCAGTATCCGTTCGCGATAAACGGGCTCTCCGGTCGTTACGACGGCAAGGCTGCGCGAGGTCGGTATACCAAGCGCGTGCATGCATTCGCTGACGATATATTCCCGGAGCATTGGCCCGAGAGCGGCCCGGCCATCGCCCCCTCGAGAATACGGTGTAGGTCCCGATCCCTTTAGCTGGATGTCGAAGCGTTTTCCAAGCGGCGAAACATGCTCGCCCAGCACGATGGCACGCCCGTCACCCAACATCGTGAAGTTGCCGAACTGGTGCCCCGCATAGGCTTGGGCGATCGGGGCCGCTTCCGCCGGTAGGACGTTCCCAGCGAAAAGCGCGGCCAGCGCGCCTTCATCCGCCTCGCCTGGCTTCAGCCCAAGTTCTCGCGCAAGGGCGCGGTTGAACACAACCAGCTTCGGCTCTCCAACCGGGGTTGGCCCCAGCCGCGAGTAAAAAGCCTCAGGCAGGCGAGCGAAGCTGTTATCAAACCGCCAATTTAAGGTCACCACTTACCATATCGGTCTGATTGCAAAAGAAACCAGCCTTGCAGCGGCGCTTTTTATCCTCGGCGAGGGCGCAAATGTGGCCCGCCGGTATTATAGGCCGAGTTCGGTGGCGCGCTCATCACCGGGGCCGAATGGGCTCGCCTTAATATCCTAAAATCTTTGACCTAAGCTTCTGCACTTTGGGCAAAAAGCGAGGTTCACACCGATACCAGCCGCCGCGATTCAGTGCGAAAGCCATATTTCACGCAAAGAGGCCGGAGATTCGAACGGATCGCGCATAATGCAAAAACTAGAAAGGGCGCTCCATCGAGCGCCCTTTCTCATCTGCCGAAGTGCCGTGGCTTAGATCGCCTTGAGCTGTCCCGCGGATGATTTGCCGCTTTTAGGGTCGCTCTCTTCGACAAACGACACCCGTTGACCTTCGGCCAAGTTGCTCAGTCCAGCGCGCTCGACGGCGGAGATGTGAACGAACACATCCTTGCCGCCACCGTCTTGCTCGATGAAACCGTATCCCTTGGTGTTGTTAAACCATTTAACCGTGCCGTTAGGCATATTGTGGTGCTCCATATCGATAGGTAACAGCGCATCTTGTTACCCAAATCCGCGCTCGGTGATGAGCTCAAGACCTCAGGCCAAAAATTGCGCCAGTGCGCGTAGTTTAGTGTGCTTGCCCATAGACGCCAAATACGAAGTTCGCAAACCTGCCTCCGAGGTCGACCCTGAGCTGGCTCCGCCTCGAAGAGGACGCCTTTAGACACCACAGAAGTGCCCAAAATCCTTGTTATTGAGGCGGAAAATCCCTGTTCAGGGTTCTGAAAATCGCCGTTTCGGAACCCCCGTATTACCAGCAATAAGTCAGCAAAAATGCGACTCCACACGCCGGGCGACCCTGTTGGATCGGCCAAGGAGGTGATTTTCCCGGTAAATATCCCTGTTAGTCCGGTTTTGGCGGAGATAAATCCGCGCCAAACCGGGCCCCCAACCAGCCGTCCTTAAATCCAGCACGGTCCCGGCCCGCCATTACCAAGTTCGCGGCCCTAGGGGGCACCCCCCCAGGGCCGGGTCGAAAAACTGGCATCGAGTCTCCCATGCCTCCGTCTTGGGCCGCTGCATCCTAGGCCGCTGCGCGCCTTCCGCGCGGCCATCGAGGAGCGCTTTACCTGACGGGCTTCCTGCCCCCTTTGTAAATGTCCACGCCAGCAAGATCGGCGAAATAGGGCACCATATTGTTCATCTCCATACCGCCCATGCCGCGCGCGCGCATCCCTTGGTAAAATTCGGTGGCGTAGGCGGCAACGGGCATGGGCACGCCCATCTCGCGCGCGAGTTCGCTCGTCAGGCGAAAATCCTTGTAGCGCAAATCGACGGAGAAGCTGACTTTGCCAAGATCACCTTCGATGACGCTGGCGATCACCTCTTCCAGCGTCTGGCTCGCCGCCGCCGCCTTCCGGCAGATTTCCGCGGTCCGCGCGCAGGGGATGCCCATGGCCGCCGCGAGCGCAAAGCCCTCCGCGATGCCGATGCGCGTCACGCCGGCGATGAAATTGGTCACCAACTTCATGGCGCTGGCATGCCCGACCGGGCCGACATGGAAGATATGCCGGCCGAGGCAGGAGAGGACCACCTCCACCGCCGCCAAATCCCCCTGCTCCGCGCCGACGAGAAAAGTGGCGTCGCCCGTCCGCGCGGCGACGGGCCCGGACGCGCCCGCGATGGGCGTGCTGACCGGCGCTTCGACGTAAACGATGCCATGCGAAGCGGCGAGCCCCGCCATTTCGCGCGCGGTCTTGGGGTCGCTGGTCGTGCAGTCGATCAACAATTTGCACCCAGCACCATCCGTCAGGGCGCTGTCGCCAAGGATACCGTCTGGGCCGAGCAGCACCGCGCGCACGGCATCGGGATCCGGAAGGCAGAGCAGAACGACATCGCTCGACCGGCCAACCTCCCGCGAAGACCTGGCGCCTTTTACATCATGGGACACCAAGGGCGCGACACGGCTCGGGTCCCGGTCGAAGATCGTCAGAAAGCCGAATTTCTTTTGAAGATGGGGCACGAATTCGCGGCCGAGCGAGCCGAGTCCGATCTGTCCGATGATTTTCCCAGCCATGCTGGCTTATCCCTTTTTTCGCCCTTGCCACCGCGCAACCGGTCCGCCGCTCTGGCAACGGCCTAGCTCTTCGCGTCCAGGCGCCGCAAAATCGCACGAGCCGCGATTTGGGCGGAACGGGCGGCGGTATTCGAGGACGGGTATTCGGTCCAATCGCCGGCAAAAAACACGGTCTTGTGCGGCCGAGCCAAGGCGGGCTGACGGCGCAGCCGACCCGGTTCCCAAAAAGGAAAGCCTTGGGGAAGGCGGCGGATCCAAGTTTCCTCGATCAACCCGCGGGTCTCGGGATAGACGGCATGAACATCGGACAACAAGCGCTCGCGTATCCGCGCGTCCGAGGCTGAGAGCAATTCCGCCGCCCGGTCGCCGCCCACGAACATCTGGAACGAACCGCCAGGCGTTCGCGGACCCTGGCCGCGCAGCGGATTCGCCGTGTTGTACAGCATGGACAGCGTGCGCCCGCTAACCGCAACGGCATAAATATCGTCGTAGGGCATGGGACCGGCCTCGCGCGTGGTCGCGGCCATCACGAGAAAGGGACCGTACTTTATCGCGGCCAAGGCGGCGGCCTTGTCGCGCGGCAGATCGCGGACGATCTCGCGCGTCACATGGGCGGGTGCTGCGCAAACGACGAAACGGGCACGCACGCGCCGCAGAACGCCGCCTTGCTCGACATGGACCTCGGCGCCATCTTCGCCGGGAATGACCGCGCGCACTGCGGCACCCGTGACAAGGCGCGGGCCCAATTTCGCGGCCAAGCGGTTGGTGATCTCGCCTACCCCGCCCATGACCGTCAGCGCGCGCCGCTTGGTCATCCACGCACTGCCGATGAGCATGCCACCGAAATGACCGGAGATTTCGCGCGGTTCGGCGGCGACGCGATTGAACGCGGTGCGAAACAGCGCCGCGACGCTCGAATGCGTGGGGCCGAGAAAATCGCCGAACGGCCGCTCGTCGAGCTCGGTGTCCCCCTCGACCGTCGGATAATCGCCGTCGAACTCGCGCGCACCGTGAAAGGCTTCGGGCGAAGCGGCCAAGGCGCGCTTGTATATGCGTCGCACGTTCAGCCCCGCGACAGCCAGGGACGCCCGACCCGCGAGCGGCAAGCCGAGACGGAAAGGGAGAAGTTCAGGTTTACCCGCGCGCGTGAGGCGGCCATTCGACCACAGGGCCGCCATGTCGCCATGAAGCGGAGCGAGCTCGAGACCCAGCTCCTCGGCAAGGCGCGCCATGGGGGACGGCGAGGACGCATCCCCGACGATATGGGCGCCCACCGACATCCAATAGGGCTGGCGACGTTCGCTCCAGATGCGCCCGCCCGCCCGGCTATCGCTCTCGAACACCACCACGTCGCGTCCCGCGAGCGCATGGGCCGCAGCCAGGCCCGCTATGCCGCCGCCCACGACCACCACGTCCCGAGTCTCGTCCGTCATGGCTGCCTCGCGGAGATAAAATTCTCATGGAGCTAAACGCCGGCGATCAGACGCAGGGACTCAAACGCCGGTCGAAATCTTGAACACCGCGCGCCCGATTACGACTTCGCGGTATAACCGCCATCGATAGGCAGCGCCACGCCGT
This sequence comes from Rhizobium sp. Q54, assembly GCA_945860095.1. Lineage (GTDB taxonomy): Bacteria > Pseudomonadota > Alphaproteobacteria > CADEGL01 > CADEGL01 > CAMAPP01. The sequence goes on from CAMAPP010000035.1 coordinate 8,512, forward strand.
TGATGAAGCCCGAGAGGTCCGAGGCCAGGAACACCACGGCGTGGGCGACGTCCGCGGGCGAGCCGTAGCGGTGGAACGGAATCACCGCCTTGAAATAGGCCATGCGTTCGGGATCGACGAAGGAGGACGCCGACATCTCGGTCTGGATGAGGCCGGGGCAGATCGCGTTCACGCGCACGCCGAACGGGCCGAATTGCGTAGCGCCGAGGCGCGTCAGCATCACGACCGCGCCCTTGGAGGCGAAATACCCCGCGTTCGCCGTCGCTTCGATATCGGGATAGCGCGCGGCGACCAGGCCGTTGATCGAGGCGATATTGACGATGGAGCCGCTTTTTTGCGCCTTCATGTGCGCAAATACCGCCTTCATGCCGAGAAATACCCCGGTCGCGTTGGTATCCATCGTCTTCCGCCAGGTCTCGAGCGAAGTGGTCTCGAGCGAGGCGCGCTTATTGATGCCCGCGTTGTTCACCAGCACGTCGAGCCCGCCATGGGCCGCGATGGTCGCGGCCACGACGCGCACCCAGGACGCCTCGTCGGTCACGTCCTGCGGGAAGAATTTGCACGGCCCAAACTCCGAGAGGCGCTTTTCCGCCGCCGCCCCGCGCTCGGCATGGATATCGGTGATGACGACCTTGGCGCCCTGCTTCAGCATCGCCTCGGCATCGTGTTCGCCCATGCCCTGGGCGCCGCCGGTCACCAAAGCCACTTTACCCTTGAGCATCGTCCATCCCCCGATTGTTGAACGCGTGCCGCGCGGCCCGTTAGCGACCGCCCGCCCCGAAAAAGATCGCCTTCAAAAACGCGCACGGCGCCTCGAACTCCGCCGCCACGTCGGGGCCCGAATGGCGCGCGCGCAGAAAACCGTGGATCATGCGCCGCGCGATGCGCAGCGTGCCCGCATTTCCCGCCGCGCCAAGCCGCTCGCCATAGACGATGCCGTCATCCGCCAGGCAATCGACCTCCGCCACATGCACGAAGGCGGGCGGCAGGTTCGAGAGATCCTTGGCCTTCACCGGCACGGCATAGGGATCCGCGATCGGACGCCGCGCGCCAAGGTAAAGATCCCACGACCGGTCCATGGACGCGGTGGTCACGGGGGCGTGGCGGTATTTCTCATAAGACGGCGCGCCAAGATCATCGTTCAGGCACGGATAGACGATGACGTGCGCAGCGATCCCCGGCCCCTTGCGGTCGCGCGCCATGAGGCAGCACGCCGCCGCCATATTGCCGCCCGCGCTATCGCCCCATAGCGCAACGCGCGCCGGATCGCCGCCGAACAGGGCCGCGTTCGCGCCGATATGGCTTATCGCGGCGTAGCAATCCTCCACCCCCCATGGGAACGCGTGTTCGGGCGCCAGGCGGTAATCGATGCTGATGACGACGCATCCGGTGCGCTCGGCGATCCCGCTGGCGACGGGATCGCCGCTTTCGATGCTACCCTTGATGAAACCGCCGCCGTGAATATAGACGACGATCGGCGAGGACGCGGGCGCGGAACCCGGGCGATAGATGCGCGCGGGTATTTCGTGCCGCGTGCCCTTGCCCGGCCCGAACGCCAATGTGCAAGCCAGTGTCGTATCGCGCACCGCCATGTCGGGCGGATAGGGCCGGCGCAAGGCGGCATCGTAGCTGTCCCACTGCGCGCGCAGCGGCGAGGTACCGGCTTCGGTGTTGACCGCTCGCTTGGCGTTCAGCAACGCGGCCATGTCGGGGTGGATATCGAATTTCGGCGCGTCGTTCACGGCTCGATGTCCTCGCCTTTCGCGGCCCACGGTTCGAAGTGGGCAAATCCTAGTCCGGCGCCGGAGAGGCCGCCAGCGCGCCCCGCGGGCGACCGGCACGAGGCGCGCGACGGTTTCCCTGTTCGGCCGATACGCCGTAGATTTGGCCCCGACAATCGAGGCCGCGCGGCCTGGCCGCGCAAGATGCAGGGAACAAAGATGCCGGACGACGCACGGAACCATGCGCGGAAAGGGGCCGAGATCTTCGCGCCCGGCTTCAAGGACACGCCCTATTGGTGGGAGGCGGCCCCCCGCCCGCCCGCGAACCCGCAGGCCCCGCCGAGGGACGTGGACGTGGCCATCGTCGGCTCGGGCTTCACGGGGCTCAACGCCGCCATCGATCTCGCGCGCGCGGGCCGCAAGGTCGTCGTGCTCGATGCCGAGGAATTGGGCCACGGCGCCAGCACGCGCAATGCGGGCTATGTCGGACAGACGCTCAAACACGGCTTTCGCGATCTACAAAACTCCCACGGCGACCAGTACGCCGTGGCCGTGTATCGCGAAATGAAGCACGCCTTCGATTCGGTGGCCGAGCGGGTCGAGTCCGAACAGATCGAATGCGGCTTCAAGGTGCGCGGCCGGCTCATCCTCACCCGCTCGCGGCGCCAGTACGCGGATTTGGCGGACGAGTTCGAGCGGCGGCGCAAACATCTCGGAACCGAATTCTCGATGATCGACAAAGCCGCCGTGCGCGACGAGGTGGCGAGCGATCTGTTCAACGGTGGCGCGATCGTGCCCAGTCTCGCCTCCATCCATCCGGGGCTATATCACCGGGGATTGCTCGACCGCGCGCGCTCGGCGGGCGCGACCCTAATCGGCGGCACCCCCGCCCTTGCCGTGGTGCCCGACGGCAAGGGCTTCGACGTTTCGACCGCCCAAGGCCCCACGCGCGCGCGCGACGTGCTGATCGCGACCAACGGCTATACCGGCAATCTGGTGCCCTGGCTGCAGCGCCGCATCATTCCCTTCGATGCCCATATGATCGCAACCGAACCGCTCGCGCCCGAGCGCATCGCGCGATTGCTGCCGACCGATCGCACCTATATCGACCACGTCCACGACGTGATCTCGCTTCGCCGCTCGCCCGACGGCACGCGCATTTTGTTTCTGTGGCGCACGGGCACACGGCCGACCACGCCGCGCGCGAAGGGCGCGGAGCTCCACGCCAACGCTGCGCGCATCGTGCCCGAAATCGGCACGCTCAAGATCACCCATTCCTGGACCGGGCGCTGCGCGGGCACGTTCGATCTTTGGCCGCACCTCGTCCAGCACAAGGGCATGGTTTTCGCGGGCGGATATTGCTTCGCGGGCCTGCCGATGGGCACCTATCTCGGGCGCAAGGCCGCCGCGCGCATTCTCGGTCGGGCGGAGGCGCGCACGGTGTTCGCCGAGCGCAATTTCCCGACCGTCCCCGGCTATACCGGCAATCCGTGGTTCATGCCCACGGTCATGCGGTGGTACGGCATGATGGACCGCTGGCAGATGCGCGGCGCCGCCTAGTGGTGCGGATCAAACGCTTGATTCCCTCTCATCGGGTTTGATCCGCGCCGTATTTCAACTGGTTGGCTAGCGGTCCGAGCCGACGGACCGGGTACGGTCTCCCGGAGTCGGACCACTAGGTGATTACGGCGCCCCCATTGGGGCTCAGCACCTGGCCGGTCACGAAATCGGCCTCGGGCGAGCACAGATAGGCGATGGCGTAGCCGATTTCCTCGGGCTGGGCATAGCGCTTCAGGGGAATGCCTTCGGCGATGCGCGCCATGAGCTCGGGGCTGTCGTGCGCCATGGGCATGGGCGTCATCACCTCGCCCGGCGCCACGACATTGACCGCGATGTTCCAGGGCGCGAATTCCTTGGCCCAGCCCTTGGCCATGGCGAGCAAGGCACCCTTGGCTGCGTTGTACGCCCCGCAATTCTGAAACCCGACCGTGCCGTTGACCGAGGAGGTGTTGACGATCTTGCCGTACCGGCGCCGCTTCATGCCCGGCACCGCCGCCTGGGTCGCAAATAGCGCGCCCTTGGCGTGAACGGCGATCTGGCGGTCGAAGAATTCCTCGGTTACCTCCTCGACCGGCCGGCGATCGGAGGCAATACCCGCATTGTTGCACAGGATGTCGATGGCGCCCCATTCGGCTTCGGTCTTCGCGCCCGCCGCCCGCACGGCCGCGCCGTCCGACACGTCGATGGCAAAGACGAGCGCCCGGCGCCCCAGTGCGCGCACGCGCGCCGCCGTCTCCTCGGCGCCCACGCCGTTGAGATCGACGACCGCGATATCGGCGCCGCGCCCGGCCATGATGAGCGCGGTCGCGCGCCCGATGCCGCTGCCCCCGCCCGTGATCATCGCCACCCGGCCCGCGAGATTGCCCATGCGATCCTCTCCTCGGTTGTCGCCCGGCCGCCAACCGGCCGTTCGCCGTCTCACCCCAGCGCGTAAAGCCGCGCGGGATTGTCCCAGAGTATCTTTTGCCGCGCTGCGTCGTCGAAGGGCAGTTTCAGGAACGCCTCCTTGGCGTGCGGCCAGCGGCTGTCCTCGTGCGGGAAATCGGTCGAGAACACGACCGTGTCGGTGCCGATGTCCCGCGCCGCCTGCACGCCCAGAAGCTCGTCCGCCTCGATCGCGACGAAACATTGGCGGCGAAAATACTCGCTCGGCAATTTCGAGAAATGCTTCTTGGCGTAGCTCTCGCGGTGCTCGAAATGCTCGTCCATGCGCCACAGCAAAAACGGCGCCCAGCTGCAATTGGCCTCGAGAAAGGCGACCTTCAATCCAGGGAAGCGTTCGAGCACCCCGCCCATGATCATGCAGGTGGCGGCGTACATCATTTCGACCGGATGGCACAGCACGTGCTCGGTCAGCCACAAATCCTCGAACCGGCCGTCGAAACGATCCGCCGCCGCCGCCGGCAATTGGTGCGGCCAGCCCTCGTGGAAGGTCACGGGCAAGCCCGCGCGCTCGATTTCGCGCCACAGGGGATCGTAGGCCGGGTTGTTCCAATTGCGCCGACGCACGGGATTGGGACGCAAATAGACGCCCTTGAATCCGAGTTCGTTCGTCATGCGCTTGACTTCGTCGATGGCGAACTCGACGCTTTGCGGCGCGATCAGGCCAACCGCGAACATGCGGCTCGGATCGCGAGCGCAAAACTCGACCATCCAGTCGTTGTAGGCGCGCGCGATCGCGGCGGCGAGGCCGTCATCGTCGTATTCCTTGCCGAGCGCGTAGAAGCCGCGCGTCGGGAACATCACCGCCATGTCGATGCCTTCCGCATCCATGGCCGCGATCTGCACCGAGGAATCGAAGCCGCGCCGAATGAAATCCTTGAACTCCGCGCCGCGACCATGATGGGCCAGGCTGTCGTGCACCAATTCCTCGACCATCGGCGGCAGCCCGCCTCGGCAGATGTACCTGCCGTCGTGCATGACGTTCTGGTCCATGATGAAATTATCGGTGCCGATGGGCGCCTGGTCGCGGTATTTGGGCGCGATATAGCGCTGCCACAGATCCTTCGGTTCGAAGACGTGCAAATCCGGGTCGATGAAGCGCGGCCCGCCCTTCTTTGCCTTCTTCTTGCCGTTCGGCGCCATTGCGTCCTCCCCCGATGATTGCCGTCTAACGCCCGGACCCTGCCTTCGCCACCATGGGCATCACGTCCCGGCCGATACGCTCGATCGAGCGCATGACGTCCTTCTGTTCCATGCCGCCGACGCCGACGAGGCAGGCGTAATGCGTGAGCCGCGCGCGCCGCATCTCATCCGCGATCTTGGCCGCGCAACTCTCGGCATCGCCGATGATGGAATTCTCGATGATGGTATCGAGCGAGACCTCGTCCTTGGCCGGCAAATCCCGAATCGTCGTGCCGTCGAGTTCGACGTAATCGAAGCGCAGCGCCCGCGCGGCGCGCGCGGTGTAGCGGAAATGTTCGGCGGCGGCGCGGCCATCGGCCTTGGAATCCGTGACGTAAACGAAACGCTCCAGCGCCATTGGAACGCGCGCTGGGTCGACGCCTTCCTCGAGCGCGATGCGGTCGTACTTCTCGCGCGTGTTCACGATCATCTCGAACGGCGCCCAGCCATTGTAAACGAAGGGAATATAGCCGTTGCGCACCACGCGCCGGGGAATCTCGGCGTGCGTGGTCGCGCCGGCGAAATAGGTCGTGGGTCGGCGATGGATGGGCCGGACGGCGAGGCTTGTCTCGACGATCTTGTGGTGGCGACCGTCATAGGAGAACGAATCTTGCGCGAGCGCCGCTTCGAGAATGTCCAGAACCTCGAGCCCGCGTTCGCCCGCTTCGGCAAGCGGCACGCGAAAACGGCGAAATTCGTAATCCTGATAGCCGATGCCAACCCCGAGTTCCAATCGCCCGCCGGACATGAGATCGACCATGGCGTATTCTTGGGCAAGGCGCATGGGCTCGTACAGCGGCAGAACCAAGATGCCCGGGGCGAAGACCATCGTCTTGGTCTGGCCCGCAAGCCAGGAAATCGCCGTCAGGGGCGAGGGGCACAGGCAGTAATCGGTGAAGTGATGCTCGGCCAGCCAGCAGCGCTCCATGCCGATATCCTCGGCGAGACGCACCCGGTCGAGCAGGGCGGAATAGGCGTCGCGGGGATCGGCGCCCGGCCGGCGGTTCTGCATGAGATGGAACAAGCCGAATTTCATCGCCGTCTCCCCCGGGGCTCCGCGCGCCACGAACGCGCGCGAAGGCACGCGATTGGAGCAGAGCGGCGCCTCCCTGCCAACAGGGGGCAGCCAATCGACGGCGGGGGGCGGCTTCTGCGACAATGGACGCGCACGGCCCTTATGAAAAGAGAGCGGCCGGGAGGGGATTTTGGCGCCAGCGCACGAGACCCGCTCGAACCGGCCGGTCGCCCATGTCCCGGTCGCCTATATCGATGGCCGCTTCGTGCCCGAGGACGAGGCCGCAATTTCGATTTTCGACCGCGCCTTCCGCTTTGCGGACGCGGTGTTCGACACCTCGCGCACCATCGGCCATCGGCCCTACAAGTTTCGCGAACATTTGGAGCGGCTTTGGCTATCGCTCGCCCATGCCCGGATCGATCCCGGCATGTCGATCGACGAGTTGGAGCGCATCAGCCGCGAGGTGGTCGCGAGCAATGCGCGCCTCATCGCCCCAAACGACGATCTATGGCTGCGCCAATTCGTCACGCGCGGCGCGGTCAAACGCGTGGGCGGCGACGCGCGCGCGGGACCGACCATCGTCGTGACCACCGAGCGCCTGAACTTTGCGCGCATGGCGCGCGCCTATCGCCTTGGCGTGCCCCTCATCGTGCCGTCCCTGCGCGCCCCGCCCCGCGCCAGCCTCGACCCCCGGATAAAGACCACCAGCCGCATGACCCATAATCTCGCCGAACACGAGGTCGCCGCCATCGACCCCGAATCCTATCCCTTGATGCTCGATACCGAAGGCTTCGTGTCCGAGAGCACGGGCGCGAATTTCTTCGCCGTGCTCGAAGGCACGCTCGTGACCGCCGGCGATCCCGAGGTGCTCAACGGCATCTCGCGCGCGACCGTACTCGAACTGGCCGGCGCGTTGGGCCTCAAGTGCCGCCAGGGCCGGATCACGCCGTTCGATCTCGCCAACGCCACCGAGGCCTTCATCACCGCCACGAGTTTCTGCATGGCGCCGGTGCGCAGCGTGAACGGCGCGGCGCTCGGCGCGGCCATCCCGGGCCCGGTCACGCGCGCGCTCATGGACCAATGGGCCAAGGCGATGGGCCACGATTTCGTGGCCCAGGCCGTCTCGCACCTGGAGCCGGGCGCGCGCGCCGCGCTGGATGCGCGCTGATTCCTTCTAGGACGCGCGCTAGGACGCGCGGCTTTCGCGCCCCACCAGACCCGCGCCCCTTCGCCAGACCACGGGGAAGAACGGACCGCCGATGGGATCGCCGTGCGCGAGGCCGCAACCCGGAAAAATCGGGTGCATGTCGCCGTCGCGCTCGACATATTTTTCATGCCGTCGCCCGAGAAGCGCACCTGGCCCGAGAAGCGCACCTGAAAGAAGCGGCGCGGGATGTCGAGATCGTTGCCGGACGCCCCGGTCGTCGCCATTTGGCTCCCCCCTGCCCCGATTTGCGACAAGACCGATAACGCATCCCCCGGCATAGGCGCCAAGGGCTGGATTTGCCGCACTTTTCGGTCGCGTCGTTCGCGGGAGCAAGGCGTGACGCCAGGGTCCCGTTCTGCGACAATCCCCGCCTCGAACACCGGCCACCCGGCGGCCGTCGCGATTTAGGGGAGAAAGACCATGGAAGGCGCGCGCTCGCTTATCGAATCCGACCAGAAACACGTCATTCATCCGCTGCACTTCGCCAAGGACAACGAAAATCCGCTCGTCATCGTCGAAGGCCATGGCGAGATGCTGCGCGACGCGGGCGGCAAGGAATACATCGACGGCCTGTCCGGCCTGTGGAACGTGAACGCCGGCCACGGCCGCAAGGAACTCGGCGCCGTCGCCGCCGAGCAAATGGGCAAGCTCGGTTTTGCCTCGGCCTATTCGGGCGCCACCAATCCCGCGGCGGTGAAGCTCGCCGAAAAGCTGGTGTCGATCGCCTACTCGAACACCTCGGCGGTGTATTTCACGACGGCCGGCGCGGAATCCAACGAATCGGCGTTCAAGATGGCGCGCTTCTTCTGGAAGATTCGCGGCAAGCCCGAGAAGGTAAAGATTTTCTCGCGCATCCACGCCTATCACGGCCTGACCATGGCGGCGATGAGCGCCACGGGCATGAGCGTCTTTCACAAGATGTTTGGCCCGCTGGTGCCGAACTTCCTCCAGACCCCGGCGCCCTATCCCTATCGCTGGCCCGGCAATGGCGATCCCGGCATCGAGGCGGCTGACGCGCTCGAGGCGGCGATCCTGAAGGAAGGTGCTGGAACGGTCGCGGCCGTCATCGCCGAGCCCGTGATGGGCGCCGGCGGCGTGATCGTGCCGCCCGCGAGCTATTTCCCGCGCCTACGCGCGATTTGCGACCGCCACGACGTGCTGTTGATCACGGACGAGGTGATCACGGGTTTCGGGCGCACCGGCAAGTGGTTCGCGCTCGGCCATTGGGGCGTCGAGCCCGATCTCACGACCTTTGCCAAGGGCGTGACCAGCGCCTATCTGCCGCTCGGCGGCGTGCTGGTTTCCAAGCGCGTCCACGCGGCCATGCTCGAGGCGCCGGCGGATCAGAAGTTCATGCACGCCGCGACGTACTCGGGCCATCCGGTGTGCTGCGCCGTTGGCTTGCGCAATCTCGAGATCATCGAAAAGGAAGGCCTCGTCGAGCGTTCGGCGATCATGGGCAAGCGCTTGCTCGAGGGTCTCGAGACACTGCGCAACAATCCGGCCGTCGGCGATGTGCGCGGCTTGGGCATGATGTGCGGCGTCGAATTGGTCGAGAGCCGGGACACGAAAAAGCCCGCGATCGGCCTCGGCGCCAAGATCATGCGCGAGGCGCTGTCGCGCGGTCTTCTGACCCGCGTGCGCGGCGGCGGCGCCGATCCGGCGATCGGCGACACGATCTGCGTCGCCCCGCCGCTGATGACGCCCGTCGAATCGCTCGACCGGATCGTGTCCATCCTGCAAGACTCGATCGTCGCCGCGAGCCGCTGAACGGAGACCGGCGAGCTGGCGGATACCCCGCTAGCTTGCCGCCGTCCAGGTATTGTCCACGACGAGCGAGGCGCCGTTGACGAAACACGCGTCGTCGCTGGCCAGGAACAAGGCCGCGCGCGCGACCTCCTCCGGCTCGCAAATCCGTCCCTGAAGGCGGGCGATGCCTTGTTCGGAGGCGTCCCAGCCGAGCGCGTTCAGCGCCGCGATTTCCCGCAAGCCGTGCGCCGTGCGCACGAAGGCCGGACATAGGGCGTTGCAGCGGATGTTCTTGTCCCGGTATTCGACCGCGATCGCGCGCGTCAACTGCAGGACCGCGCCCTTGGTCGTGCAATAGGCGCTTTCCATCGGCGCGGCCGTCATCCCGGATATCGACGAGGTGTTGACGATGACGCCGCCGCCCGCGGCGATCATCCCCGGCAACACCGCGCGCGTCATCAGGAACATGCTCTTGACGTTGACCGCCATCAGCCGGTCCCAATCGTCCTCCGTCGTCTCGATCAGGGATTGGACGAGGAGCGTGCCCGCGTGATTGCACAGGATGTCGATGCGACCGAACCGGCCGAGCGTCTCGGCGACCGCGCGCTCGACCTGGGCCGATTGCGACACGTCCGCCTCGATGAAGAACGCCTCGCCGCCCGCGGAGCCGATTTCGGCCGCCACGTCACGCCCTTGCGCCGCCTGCACGTCCAAGACCGCGACGCGCGCACCTTCCGCGGCGAACAAGAGGCACATCGCGCGCCCCATGCCCCCCGCCCCGCCGGTGATCACCGCGGATTTTCCCGCAAGGCGTTTCGAGCTTTCCGTCATGGCGGGCATTCCCTATTTCTTGCGCCGCCGGGTGCTACGCTTGCGCACCGACGGGTGCAGGCCGCGAATGTCCACGCCCGCCAAATCGGCGAGATAGTGCAAGCCCGCGATGATGTCCTTCCGTCCGTCTCCGCCCGCGCGCATCAATTGGTAGAATTCGAGCGCCAATTGGTTGAACAACAGCGGCACCTTGTGCTTGCGGCCGAGATCGCCCGCGAGCGCGTGGTCTTTGTGCATGAGATCGACCGAGAATCCGGGATCGAAGTCGTTGCGCCGGTATCGGGGCGCGAAATAATCGGTCATCATATAGCTCTTCGCGTCGGTGCCGGCGAAGACGCGCATCAGGGCTTCGGGCGAGAAGCCCGCCGCGGCGCCAAGCACGAAACCCTCGATCATCACGAGATTGTTGAGCCCGGCTATATGGTTGCTGATGAGCTTGACCGTGCTGCCCGATCCGGCCGGTCCAAGATAGAATGAATGTTTGCCGATGCCGTGCAGCACGGCCTTCGCGCGCTCATAGGCCGGCTTATCGCCGCCGACCATGAACGAAATCGTTCCGGCCGCCGCGCCGTCCGTGCCGCCCCCGCCGGGCTCGCCACCGCTGATCGGCGCGTCGAGATAATGCGCGCCGCGCGCCGCGGCCGCCTTGTGCATGGCGATGCACGACTCGGGATCGATGGTGCTGGCATCGATGATGATGGCGCCGCGCTTTATCCCCGCGAGCGCGCCTTGCGGCCCCAGCATGGCGCCGCGCACCGCATCGGGCGAGGGCAGCGAGAGCACCAGCGTTTCGGAGCGTGCCGCGACCTCGCGCGCGCTTCGGGCGGCCACGGCACCCGCGCGCACCACGCCCTTCATGCGCGAGCGGTTAAGATCGAAGACCGTCAACTGGCCGTTCGTGCGCATAAGATGTCGGGCGAAATGGCTTCCGACCATTCCAAGGCCGATCACGCCAATTCGTCCGAGCGGTGCTTTGGTCATGACTTTCGTTCTCCCGTCGTCCTCATGGGGTCAGCGCCGCGACGAGGCGCGGAAAGCGGTCGAGCGCGCGCAAGGGGTCGAGCGGCTCGGCGAGAACCGGATCGATGCTCGCCATGATGGCGCACGCGCGTTCGGTATAGATCACCGTACCGTCGGCTTCGATGCGCGCGATCCCGTCATCGCGCGCGAGCGATTGGTTGAAGGCGACCGCGTCCTCGAGCGCGAGGTTCGGCGGCAAATCGAACGCGATTTTCCCGCCCTCGACACGAATGGGATAGCCGCCGGGCAGCCCCATTACGCCGGGGCAGGATGCGCGAACCGCGGGCCCGCCGGGCAGCAGCGCCGCGACGACCGGCATCGAACTCGCGCAGGTGAGCGCGTTGAGATGCGCGCCCGATTCGAGGGGCGCACCGCGATAGGCCCATTCCTCGCCGCGTTGTCCGCCCTCGCCGAGATAGACCCGGCAGCCATGCTCGGCGCGTTCCGGCCTCGCGCACGACAGCACCGTCCAGAGCGTGCTCGAGTCGCCGAGGATGCGAATGAGCGGCGGCTCCGATGGCGCCGCGCCGGTCTCGAACGCATGGCGGCGCAGCGCCGCCCGCACACGCGCCCAAATCATGGTGGCGTTGCCGAGCCCCAGGGCGGGCGCCAGGCCGAGGCGCGCCATGATGGGATGCGTGCCGTCGGGCCAGGACAGATTGATCACGGGGCCGGCCAGATTCACCGCGCGCGCCGCCGCCATGACGGACACCAGGATCGGCAATTGGGCGGCGAGCTGGATGCCCACGCCCGCCGAACGCATGGCGCGGATGCGCGGCGCGTCGCCCGCGAGGATTTCCCACGGGCTCAGCAGGCTGGCGCATTGCATAACGAGATCGGGCCTCTCGCGCCGCAACAGCGCTTCGACATCGCCCTGGCGCGTCGCATCGAGCGGGAGATAGCGTATCGGCACGGCGTGGGAGGATTCGACGAGCGCCGCGAGTTCGCGCCCCCGACCCTTGCCGCCGCCGGCAAGGATCAACTCATCGACCAAGCCTTGCGCCGCCAATGCCCAAGCATAGCGCTGCCCTAGATCGCCCAGACCCACGACGAGGGCGCGTCCGCCCAAAGCCCTGGCCCCGACGCCGCCGCTCAGCGGAAATCGTAGAGGCGCACGCAGTTGTCCCAGAGAATCTTTCGCTTGGCATCGTCGGCCAAGGGCTGCGCCACCAGGGTTTTCACGGAGTTCGGATATTTGCTGTCGGGATGGGGAAAATCGGTCGAGAACACGATGTTGTTCCCAGCCCCCCAATCTATGGCGTACTTGCCCGGAGTCTCGTCGGCCTCGATGCCGACATAGCATTGGCGCTTGAAATAATCCGATGGCGGGAGCTTCACGCGGTTCTTTACGACGTGTCGCCGCGCCTCCCAATGCTCATCCATGCGCCACAACCAAAACGGAACCCAACTGCAATTGCCCTCGAGGAAGGCGAGCCGCAATTTCGGAAAGCGCTCGCACACCCCACCCTGGATGAAGGACAGGCACGCATACATCTGTTCGATGGGATGGGCGGCGACGTGCTCGGTCATCCACAAATCGGCGTGAATACCCTGGAAGCGGTCGCCCATCGCGACCGGAAGCTCGCACGGCGTGCCTTCGTGAAACCCGACCGCCATGCCGTATTTCTCGCACGCCGCCCATAACGGGTCGTAACAGGGATTGTGCCAGTTCCGGCCGCGTATGGGATTGGGGCGCAGGAAAACCGCGATGAAGCCGAGCTCCTCGCGGGCGCGCTTGACCTCCGCGATCGCGGCCTGGATATCCTGGGCAGGCAGCATGGCCGCGCCGTACATGCGCTTGGGATCGACCGCGCACATTCCGGCCAGCCAATTGTTGTAGGCGCGCGAGATGGCGGCGGCGAAGCCGTCATCGTCGTATTCCTTGGCGTGCGCGAACAACCCCCGCGTCGGATACAGCACGCCGACATCGATGCCCTCGGCATCCATCGCCTCGAGCTGGCACTTTCCGTCCCAGCCGCGACGGTCGAAATCCTCGTAAATCTCGCGGCGGCCGTAATGATCGGTGAACCAATCGGTCATGCCGCCCTGATAGGGGGCTTGGACGCGAAAGCGCGAGATCACCCGCCCCTCGTGAACCAGGTCCTGATCGCCGAGATAATTGTTCGTACCGACGGGCGCCTGGTCGCGGTATTTCGGTTCGATGTACCGTGTCCAGAGATCGGCCGGCTCCTGGACATGCATATCGCTGTCCATGACCTTGAATCCATTGAACGCCATGGCCGCCTCCGGGTTCAGGTTCGCGCACCGGACAAAATACTCAACATTTGGCGCGCGGGCGTCAATACGGGAAGCCGCGCAGGGTATGAAATCCGCCGGCACGCGAGCGTCCGCCGTTCCAGGCCCGGTTGCTCCCGCGCGCGCCATGGGCTCAAATGGCCGCCATCGCGCCACGGCCCTTGCCGCATCGAGGCCGCAGGAGAACATCGGCCGTGAAATTTTCCATCGGCATCAATTTCGAGCGCCGCGATCCCGCCGAGGACATGCGCGCGGTCGAAGAGAATGCGCTCGAATTCGTGCTGATGGCCGAGGACGCGGGTTTCGAGAAAATTTGGGTGCCCGAGCATCACGGCATCGAGATGATCGCGGCGCCCAATCCCTTCGTGATCATCGCCAGTTGGGCCGCCCGGACCAAACGGATCCGCCTCGGCACCGCCACGATCGTCGCGCCCTATTGGCACCCCTTGCGCCTCGCAGGCGAAGCCGCGCTCGCCGATTTGATGAGCCATGGTCGGCTCGAGCTCGGCATCGCGCGCGGCGCCTTCCAGTACGAATTCGACCGCCTGGCCGGCGGCCTGCCCCAGGACCGCGGCGGCGAATACGTGCGCGAGATCGTGCCCCTCGTGGTGAAGCTGTGGCAGGGCGATTGCGCCCATGACGGCCCACTCTGGTCGTTCCCCGAGGTCACCTCCGTGCCCAAGCCCGTCCAAAAGCCCCATCCGCCGATCTGGATCGGCGCGCGAAGCCCCGAAACCTTCGGCTGGGCCATCGAGAACGGCTACAACATCATGACCACGCCGCTCCAGCGGCCGTTCAGCGATATCGAATTCCTCGCGCGAAAATTGGCGACCGCCATCGCCGAGCGAAACCCCGCCCATAAGCCGCGCTTCATGGCACTGCGGCGCGGCTGCGTTTACGAATCGCCTGGAGATTGGACGCGCGTCGTGCCTGTCGTCATGGAATACGCGCAGAAATTCCAAAGCCTGTTCCACAACAAGCGCGGCGTCATCGACGGCTTCCCCGAGCGCGTGCGGCTCGAGGACATGCCGCCCTCGCCCGATCTCGCCCCCGAGGCGATCCGCGAAAACCTGATGTTCGGCACGCCCGACGAGGTGGTGCGCAAACTCAAGATGTACGAGGCGGCGGGAGTCGATGAGTTCTGTCTCGGCGCCACCTTCGGCCTGCCCCATGAGATGACCAAGCGCTCGATTGAATTGTTCCGCGACGAGGTCATGCCCCACTTTCACTAAGACGCAGAGCCGGATCGAACCCGCATGATGGGGAATTGGACATGACCGCGCGGCGCATTCCCGTCGATTGGCATACCCATATTTGGCTGCCCGAGCATTTTGGCGGCAAGACCAGCACGCCCGCCGGCAGCGACGTGACGCGCGGCTCGCCCGAGCGGGCGCACGAAGCCATGAAAGACGTCGAGCGTTACGTGGTCGTGGGCCTGCAAACCCCGTGGCTGCACATCCCGAACGACTTCATCGCCGAGCAGGTGAAGAGCGCGAAGGGGCGCGCGATTGGTTTCGCCTGCGTCGATCCCAAGGCCGAGGACGCGCCGCGCGAAATGGAGCGCGCCATCGTCGAGCTCGGCCTGCACGGCTTGAAGCTGTCGCCGACCTATCAGGGATTCGATCCCAGGGACAAGAGCGCGTGGCGCTTGTACGAAATCGCCGACCGCCTGAACATCCCGCTCATGTGGCATGTGGGCGGTGGCGCCGCCGTTACCTCGACGCTCGAGAACGGCAATCCGCTCCTGCTCGACCCCGTCGCGCGCGCATTCCCCAATTTGCGGATGATCGTCGCCCATTTCGGCCAGCCGCACATGGAAGAGACCGTCATGCTGGTTCGTAAGAACAAGAACGTATTCACGGATTTGTCGGCGCGCTTCCACCGCCCCTGGCAGCTCTATAACGGCCTGGCCGTCGCCAAGGAATACGGGATATTGCACAAGATCCTGTTCGGTTCCGACTATCCGAACAGGTCGCCCGTGGAGGCCCTGGAATTGTTCCGGCGCTTGAGCAAGATGACGGAAGGCACGAATTTACCGCACATCACGCCCGAAGATATCGATTCGATCGTTTACGACCGGCCGCCAAGCCTCCTCGGCTTTGACTGATCCCCCGACCGTAGCGACCGAGCGCAAAGAGCGGATAATTTCCATGACCAAGATGACGGGCGCGCGTTTTCTCGCGGAAACCTTGGCGGGCTACGGCATCACCCATAATTTCATGGTGCCGGCCGTCCTGCGCCGCACGCTTGCCGAAATGGAGCGGTGCACTGGCATCGTCAGCATCCACACCCACGGCGAACAATCCGCCGCCTACATGGCGGACGGCTATGCGCGCGCGGCGCGGCGTCCGGGGTTGTGCATGGCGCAACAAGTCGGCGCGCTCAATCTGGCGTCCGGCCTCAGGGACGCCTGGCTCGGTCACTCACCCGTCATCGCGTTCACGGGCGGCCCGCCGCGTCTTGAAAAGCGCCGCGTGCTGCACCAGGACGCCGACGATATCCGCGCCTTCGAGCCTTATACCAAGTGGAACGCGTCGGTGAACGACGTGGCGCGCTTTCCCGACATGGTGCGCCAGGCCTTTCGCGAGGCCACGACGGGCTGCCCGGGTCCCGTCCATCTGCAGATCGAGGGGCAGGAAGGCGAACTCGACCGCGACGAAGGCGAATTCACGGTACGCGCGGAAACCGATTTTGCCGCCGTGCCACCCTTTCGCCCCGCCCCCGACGCGCGGCGGATAAAAAATGCGATCGCGCGCATACGCCGCGCCGAACGCCCCGTCATCGTCGCGGGCGGCGGGGTTCGCTGGTCGGATGCGGGCGAGGAATTGCGCCGCTTTGCCGAGGCCATGCAGGTGCCCGTCGCCACGTCGCTGAATGGCAAAGACTCCATCCCCGGCAATCATCCGCTCGCCGTCGGCGTTCCCGGCACCTATTCGCGCAAGTGCGCCAACCGCGTCATCGCCGAGGCGGATTTGGTCGTCTTCATCGGCTCGGACACCGGCAGCATGACGACCAATTTCTGGCGCTTGCCGCCGCCCGCCACCGCCGTCATTCAGATCGACATCAACGCCCCGTCGCTCGGTCGGAACTATCTTCTCGAAATCGCGATACTCGCGGACGCAAAGATCGCGCTGGCGCATTTGCTGGAGGCGGCGAAGGAGGCGGCGCCCATGCGGCGCAATGCCTGGCTCGAGCGCGCGCAGACGATTTGCCGCGAATGGCGCGAGGAATACGCGCCGCTGCTCGAATCGGACGACGTTCCCATAAGGCCGGAACGGATTTGTTCGGAACTGACGCGCCTCATGCCCGATAACGCCATTCTTGCCGTGGACACGGGCCACGCCGCCATGTGGATGGGAGGGATGTTCGACCTTACCTCGACGCGGCAAGACTATATCCGGTGCATGGGCCATCTCGGATGGGCGTTTCCCGCGGGCCTCGGCGCCAAATGCGCCTGCCCCGACCGCCCGGTCATCGCCTTCACCGGCGATCTTGGGTTTTGGTACAACATCGCCGAAATCGAGACCGCGGTGCGCTGGCGCATCAACTCCGTGACCGTGGTCAACAACAACCGCTCGGGCAATCAATCCAAGCGCGGATTTTCCATCGCCTACGAGGGCGAGCCGACCGAGCGTTCGCGCGAGCTTTGGGTCCACAACAAGGTCGATTTTGCCGCCATCGCCCAATCCATCGGCGCGCTCGGCATCCGCGTGGAACGGCCGGGCGAATTCGAGGGTGCGTTTTTGCGCGCGCTCGAATCCGACCGCCCCGCCATCATCGATGTCGCCACCGATATC
>CAMAPP010000036.1 GCA_945860095.1 Rhizobium sp. Q54
TGGCGATCGCCGAGGAATCGATCCGGCGCTTCGACCGCGCCCATGGCCGGGTGCGCGTTTTCCCCGCGCCCTCGAACCCCTTGCGCTGTTCCGACGCGTTCCTCGTTGCCTGCCAGGAACTGGCCGCGCGCACCGATACCGGCATCCACTGCCACATGCTCGAAACCAAGACCCAGGCCGACGTTGCCCAGCGCCGCTACGGCCGCACCATGATCGAGCAATTGTCCGCGCTCGGCGCCTTCGATGGGCGGTGGTCGTGCGCGCACTGCAACTGGGTGACGCCGCACGACATGGAATTGATGGCCGAATGCGGCGCGGTCGCGGTGTTCAATCCCGAAAGCAACCTTAAGATCGGTTCGGGCACGCCGCCCATCCCGGCGCTGTTGGCGCGCGGCGTGCGCTGCGCGCTCGGCACGGACGGCGCCAGCACGAACGACAACCTGATTTTGCAAGATGCCATGCAACTGGCCGCCATCATGCATCGCGCGACGCTGGCGGACCGGACGCGCTGGGTCACGGTCGAGAACGTGCTCGCCATGGCGACGACGGGTGGGACGGCCGCGATGCTCGAACCCGAGCTTGGGCGTCTCGCCCCCGGGCAGAAGGCCGATCTCGTGCTTTACGATCTCGACGCCTCGTGGTGGGTGCCGCTCAACGACGCGGGCCAGCAATTCGTCTTCGGCGAGCGCGGCGGCTCGGTCCGTTCCGTGATCGTGGACGGCAAGATGGTGATGGAGGACGGCCGGATCCTCGCCTTCGACGAAGCGGAGGTGATCGCCGAGGCCAAGGGCCTGCTCAAAACCTCGCGCGCGCGCAATGCACGCATTCAGGCGATCGCCGACGCCTTCGCAAAGACGGCCTGAACGTGATCGGCATGCGCCCCCTCGTCGCATGTCTCGCTCTAACGGCCGCCCTGGCCGTCCATCCGGCGTCCGCCAAGCCCGCGTCCGCGCCGGCGCCCGTTCAAGAGCCGGCGCCCATTCAAGCGCCAGCCGCCGAGCAAGAGGCCCAGGTGATCGTCGAGCGCGCGGCGGTGCGCGCGGGGCCGGGAACCGGGCACAAGACGATCCGCCACGCCAAGCGCGGCGAGCGGCTGGCGGTCGAGAGCGTGGAAGGCGCATGGGTGCGCCTGCGCGGGTCTGCTTGGGTCGCGCTCAAGGACGTGCGTCTGTCCGCCGCCGCGGCCTTGGCGGAACGCGAAGACCGCTTTCTCGATTGGGCCGTGAGCCGAAACGAGATCGTCGAGCTCACGGTGCGCGACCGGGGGACGGTCTGGGTCGTCCTGTCGCCCGCGTCCTACAAATCGGACTCCCAGATCAAGGCCGTCGCGCAGGATTTGGCGTGCGGCTACCGGCGGATCACGGGGTTGGCGGGGCCGGCGGTCGTGACCATCTGGCCCGAAACCGGGGTGGGCGAGCGTTGGGCTGCGCGCGAGACGTGCAAATAGCCGCGCCGTTTTCCTCGTTAGCCGAGAAAAAGTGCGCCGAGATCGCCTGCCATGGCCAGTTCCGCGGCGGGCACGCTTTTCACCAAGGCACCGCGCCGGATCACATGGGCATGCGTGGCGATGGCGAGCGCGGGGCGCACGTTTTGTTCCGCCAGCAACACCGCGGCGCCCGAAGCGGCTAGGACGCCCAAGAGCTCGAACATCTTGGCCGCAAGCGCCGGAGCCAGGCCCAGGGACGGCTCGTCGAGCAGCAGGACGCGCGGCTCTTGCATCAGCGCGCGCCCGATCGCGACCATTTGCTGCTCGCCGCCCGACAACGTCCAGCCGCGCGCCCCGAGAAGCGCCTCGAGCGCGGGAAACAGCGCGATCACGCGGTCGAGCCGCGCGCGCCTTGGCGCCGTTCGCGTGCGCGCGGCGACCTCGAGATTCTCGCGCACGGTCAGATCGCCGAAAACCCGCCGCCCTTCCGGAACAAAAGCGAGGCCGCGCCGCGCCCGTGCTTCGGGGCCGAACGATTGGAGGGCGCGTCCGTCCAGCTCGATGCGCCCCGAGGACGGCACCAGGCCCATGACGGCGCGAACGAGGCTCGACTTGCCGGCGCCATTGGCGCCGAGCAGTGCCACGATCTCGCCCGGGGCGACGGTTAGCGAAAGCTCTCGGACCGCGCGCACGCCGCCGTAATCGACGGCGATGGCGGATAGCGCGAGGCCGCGCGCGCCCATGAGGCTCATGGCGCGTTGCCCAGATAGGCAGCGATGACCGCCGGGTCCGTGCGTACGTCCTGGGGCGAGCCGAGCGCCACGAGCCGCCCGCGGTCGAGGCAGGCCACGCGGTCGGCGATCGCGAACAGGAACTCCGTGTCGTGGTCGGCGATCAAGATGCCGGTGCCGTCGCGCGCCAGCTCGCGCAATCTCTCGGCCAAGGCGGTTTTTTCGGCTGCGCTCAACCCGGCACCCGGCTCGTCGAGCACGAGGGCGAGCGGATTTCGCGCCGCCGCCCGGGCGCATTCGACCAAGCGGCGCGCGCCGGCCGGCAATTCGCGCGCCTTTTGTCCTTCCGTTTGCGCGCCACCAAAGCGTGCAAGCCACCACCTTGCTTCGGCGCGCGCGGCCGCCATGCCCCCTCGCCCGTGCGGCCTCCAGTTCGTCAGACGCTCGGGGCCCACGCGCGCCGCGCAGGCAAGCGCCACGTTGTCGAGCGCGCTCGAATCCTCGACGAGGTCCGTCGCTTGGAAGGTGCGCGCCACGCCGCGCCGCGCCACCGCGTGCGCCGGATCGCCCGTAACATCCTCGCCATCGACGGCTATGCGCCCGCCATCGGGTGCGGCGAAACCCGTCGCCAGATTGATCAGCGTCGATTTGCCAGAGCCATTGGCGCCAATGAGGGCCAGGATTTCGCCCGCCTTGAGATCGAGCGTGACGCCATCGACCGCGACCACGCCGCCGAATCTCTTCGATGCCTTGTCGAGCGCAAGCGCGGCCGAGGTCGCGGCGCGGCGCGGCGCGGTCGCGGGGCGCGATGGCGTGGGTAGGGCCGGGTGGTGCGTCCGAAGGCGGTCCCACGCGCGTTCGAACAATTCGGCCAAGCCCGCCGGCGCGAGGATGACCGCCGCCAGGGCGGCGGCGCCATAGGCGATCAGATAGGTGCGCTCGAAGCCGCGGAACCATTCGGGCAAATGCGCCAGCAGCAAGGCGCCGATGATGGCGCCCGCCACGCGCGCCCGGCCGCCGATCACGGCCATCGTTAGGCACGACACCATCACCGGAAACTCGATGCTCTCGGGCGAAACCACGCCCGAAAGATGGGCGTGCAACGCGCCTGCGGCGCCGCCATAGGCCGCGCTCATGAGAAAGGCGCCGTGGCGCGCGTGCGCGCCGTCGAGGCCCAGCGCCGCCGCCGCGAGCGGCCGGTCGCGCAGGCAGGCAAAGGCCATGCCCGAAGCCCCGTGCACCAAACGCCAGGCCAACAAGGCGCCCAAGCCAACGGCGCACCAGACGAACGCCGCCATGGGCAGGCCGCGCGCGACCGCGAGATCGCCGATGCGCACCGCGCCCACGCCGGGCAAGCCGTTGGCGCCGCCCGTGAGAGTCTCCCAATTGAGCACGGCGACGAGCGCCCCCTGGGCGAGCACCAGGGTGGCAAGCGCGAAATAATGGGTTTCGAGGCGCAGGACGGGAGCGGCAACGATGGCCGCCGCGATCACCGGCACGGCGATGGACACGGGAAAGCTGACCGAGAAATCGAGGCCGTAACGCGAAGACAGAATGGCGGTGGCATAGGCGCCAAGGCCGAAGAACGCGCCTTGGGCAAGCGACAGCGCGCCCAGATGGCCGAAGACGAATTGATAACCCATGACCAGAAGGGCGAATGTCCCGGCCGTCGAGAGTACGCGAAGGGCGTATTCGTCGGCGCCGAACGCGGCATAGGCGCCAAGCGCCACCGCGCCGAGCAGAAGGGGCAGGGCGGGCGGCGCGTCAAGAATCCCGCGCGCGGTCATGCGCGCCGGCCATGGGTTTCGCCAAAGACGCCCTGCGGGCGAACAAACAGCACGGCCAGAACGGCCGCGCACAGCAAGGCTTCGGCCAGGGGCTGAGCAAGCCAGGCGGCGACCAGCACCTCGAACGCCGCGACGAACAGCGCGCCGAGAACGGCCCCCCCCCAACGACCCCAGCCGCCGATGACGACGGCGATATAGGCCTTGAGCATGAGCCCCGTGCCCTCGGTCGGGGTCACGAAGTAGCGCTGGGACAGCAAGAGACCGGCGGCTCCCGCAAGCGCCGCCGCTGCCGCGAAGGCGCCGAGGATGTGCAGGCGGGCGTCGATGCCAAGCGCGCGCGCCATTTCGGCGTCCGCCGCGACGGCGCGCAACGACCGCCCGAGCTGCGTCCGGGTCAGCACGAAGCGAAACGCACCGGCCAGGATCAGCGACACCACGATCACGGCCAGGGATTGGCGATCAAAGGCCGCGCCCGCTCCCGTCCAATGGCCGGGTACCACGAGCGCGGGGCCGGCGCGCGGCGCGGCGCCGAACAACGCGTTCGCACCGTTTTGCAGCATGATTCCAACCGCGATCGTGCTGACGAACACGGCGCTGGGCGGGCGTTTTGCAAGCGGTAGATAGGCGACGGCACCGAGCACCACGCCCATGGCCGCCATGATCACGAGCAGGGCGGGCAGAATGAGGATGCCTGGCGCCGGCCAAATCTGGGCCGCCGCGACGGCCAGGAAGCCGCCGGCCATCACGAGATCGCCGTGGGCGAAATTGACCGCGCCGACGGCATTGATCACGAGCACGAAACCCAGCGCCACGAGCGCGTAGGCGCAGCCGAGCGAAAGCGCGTTGAAGCCGAGTTGGAGGACCGAGCCCGCGTCCATCTTTCCCGTCAGCGCGCGCCGGGTGGGTTCGCGTAGCGTTTGGCCAAGCGGGGCGTGCGGCTTTGGCCGTCATAGCAGACGATCACGGCGTCGTGCGCCATGTTGCCCTTGCCGTCGGAGCGGTAGCTCATGGCGGCGCCCTGATGGCTTTGGCCCGCGAGATATTCGCGCACGGCATCGGGGGTGCGCGCGCCCTTGGCGAGCGCTGCGATGGCCATGCGCATGCCGTCGTACTGCGCGGCGGCGAAGCCGTCGGGCTCGGAGCCGAAGCGCTTGCGATAGGCGGCGGCGAAGCGTTCGAGTTCGGGCGTGCCGCCCGTCGCCGGCGCCGAGCCGCTTTCGGCGCATACGCCGGCAAGCTCCGCCGGCTCGAGCAAGGCGGCGGTGGACGGCTGGTGCATGGCCGAGCCCGCGACGATGGGCAGGCCGAGCTTCATCGCGGCCGCCTGCTTGACGGCAAGGGCGGTCGGGCCCGAATGGAGTTGCAGCACCAGCACGTCCGCGCCCGCCGATTTGGCCTTCGCCAGCGCCGGCGCCATGTCCTTCACGCCGAGCGCCAGGCCTTCCTCGTGGACGATGCTCGCGCCGAGCTTGCGGAAGGCTTCGCCCAGCGCGTCGCGGCCGCTCTGGCCGTATGCGGTCGTCTGGTAGAGCAGCGCCACGCGCGAGCGTTTTGCGTCCTCGACCACGTAGCGCGCCTGGGCCAGCTTCACCACCGGGTCGGCGGGAAAGAATCGAAAGACGAAATGGTGACCGAGCTCGGTCAGGCGCGCGGTGCCCGATACCGTGATCAGCGGCACGCGCGCCTGTTCGGCGACGGGCATCATCGCCAGCATTTGCGGTCCGAAAATCGTCGCGGCGACAGCCAGCACATTGGGGCGCGACAGTGCTCGCGCGAGCGCCGTCAGCGCCGCTTCGGCCGAGGCGGCGGTATCGATCTCCTCGGTCGCAAGCTCGAGTCCGCCCGCGCCTTCTTCGATCGCCAAGAGGGCGCCGTTGCGCTGGCTCGCACCCTCGAGCGCGAGCGGTCCCGTGATCGGCACGACGATCGGCAGACGCAGCGGCTCGGCCGCGGACGCGAGGGCAAGCGGAATGGAAGAGAGAACGATGGCGGCGATCACGTTACGCACGGCGGCTCTCCCGGTTGGATGGGAGACGCACGGCCTGCGGCGATGCTCGGTTGGCATCGCTTGGGCCCGTGACGGCTCCCTACGCTGGCATGACCCAGTTCAGGTTCAGTGGGTGTTTCTCAGCCCCGATCCGGCGGAACGGGGCACCCCAGTCTCACGTGGCAACGCGCGAAGGATGGGTTTGGCGCAACCGGCGTGTCAAGCCGTGGGTGCAAGGGCGATGCGGTCGAGGACTCGTTCCAATGCCTCCCGCCAGTCCGGCGTGGTCAGGCGGTAGCGCGAGGCTAGGCGCGCGAGATCGAGACGCGAATTGAGCGGGCGTGCCGCCTCGCCCGGCCGTGCCGCCGTGACGGTGGGCAGGATTCGCCGGCATGCGAGCGCCGTGCCGCGCGCACGCAAGCCATCGATGATCGCGCGGGCGAAATCGAACCGGCTGGTATCGCCGCGCGCGGCGGCATGCACCAGGCCTGGCTTTGCGCGAATGGCCGCCTGGGCGTCGGGGCCTTGCGCCAAGATGGCGGCGAGCACGTCGGCCAAGACATCGACCGAAGTGGGCGCGCCGACCTGATCCGCGACGACGTGCAATTCCTCGGCACGGGCCGCGGCGGCGGCGATGGACGACACGAAATTGCGCCCGGACGCCCCGTACACCCAGTTCGTGCGAAGAATGACAAAGGCGCATCCGCTGGCCATGATCGCTTCATCGCCCGCGAGCTTGCTGCGGCCGTAAAGATTTAGCGGCGCCGGGGCGTCGTCCTCGCGCCACGGCGTCTCGCCCGCGCCCGAATAGACGTAATCGGTCGAGACGTGCACGAGGGCGCCGCCATGGCGCGCCGTCCAGCGGGCGAGCGCCTCGGGGGCGTGGGCGTTCACGGCAAAAACCAGATCGGATTCGGTTTCGGCGCGGTCGACGGCGGTATAGGCGGCGGCGTTGACGATAAGATCCGGGCGAATGCGGTCGAGAGCGGTGGGGATGGCGGCCGCGTCCGATAAGTCGAGCGCGGCACGGTCGGTTTCATGCACCGTGCCGAAGCGCGCGAGCGGGGCCGATAGCGCGCGCGCCAATTGGCCGGTGCGGCCGGTCAGGAGGATGCGCACTTATGCGCCGTTGTCGAGAAAGTCCGGCAAGACCCGTTGCTCGTCGAGAGCGGGGGCGAGCCGGTCGCGTTCGGACACAATGGGCGCGCGCACCGGCCAGGCGATACCGAGCGCGGGATCGTTCCAGCGCACCACGCGTTCGTGCCCCGGCACGTAGATCTCGGTGCATTTGTAGGAAACCGTCGCGTGCTCGCCGAGCACGCAAAATCCATGCGCGAAACCCGGCGGAATCCAAAGCTGCTTTCTGTTGTCCGCGGACAGCTCGACGCCGACCCATTGGGCAAAGCGCGGGCTGCCGCGGCGAATATCGACCGCGACGTCGAAAATCCGGCCCGCGAAAACCGAGATCAACTTGCCTTGCGGGTCGGGCTCTTGGAAATGCAGGCCGCGCAAGGCGCCATGGTGCGAGCTCGAGAGATTGTCCTGCACGAAGCGTCCGGCGATTCCAGCTTCGCGGTAACGCGATTCGTGCCATTGCTCGAGAAAATATCCGCGCGCGTCTTCATGGATCTCGGGTTCGATCGCGAGCACTTCGGGCAGGTCCGTTGGGGTTACGCGCACGGCGCGGTCATTTCGATGGCAGAAGGGACATGAGATAGGCACCGTAGGCGCTCGCCCGCAGCGCATGGGCAAGGGCTTCGAGCTGGCTATCGCCGATGAGGCCGAGGCGCCAGGCGACTTCCTCCGGCGCGCCGATCTTGAGGCCCTGGCGTTGCTCGACCGATTCGACGTACCCCGCGGCGCGCGCGAGCGATTCGGGCGTGCCGGTATCGAGCCAGGCGAATCCTCGGCCGAGAATCTCCGCGCGCATGCGGCCTTGGGCGAGATAGAGGGCGTTGAGATCGGTGATCTCAAGCTCGCCCCGCGCGGATGGACGAAGCGTGCGCGCAAGCTCCGGCGCGTCGCTGGCGAAGAAATATAAACCCGTGACGGCATAGTGGGATGGTGGCCGCGCGGGTTTCTCGACGATGGCGCGCGGCCGGCCTTGGGCGTCGAGATCGAGAACGCCGTAGTGCTCGGGATCCTTGACCCAGTAGCCGAACACCGTGGCACCTGGGTTCGCGCCAGCGGCCGCGACCAGGATTTCCGGCAGGCCGTGGCCGTAAAAGATGTTGTCGCCCAGGATCAGCGCCGAGGGTCCGCCGTCGAGAAAATCCCGGCCGATCAGCAAGGCTTCGGCGATGCCGCGCGGCTCGAGCTGGACGGCGTAGGAAAACGCCATGCCCCAGCGCTCACCGTCGCCGAGCGTGGCGCGAAAGGCATCCTGGTCGCGCTTGGTGGTGACGATCAGGATGTCGCGCACGCCCGCGAACATGAGCGTCGTCAGCGGGTAATAGATCATCGGCTTGTCGTACACGGGCAGCAATTGCTTGCTGACGCCGAGCGTCATGGGCTGAAGCCGGCTGCCGGTGCCGCCCGCGAGCAATATGCCTTTCATGACTGGGTCGATTCCATGCGGCGGCCGCTCCTTCTAGGGCGCGGCCTGGGCAAGGCCGCGGCGCGCGCCATCATAGCCGAGCGCCGCCCACCAATCGCGGTGTTCGAGATACCACGCGACCGTGGCGTCCAGGCCGGACTCGAACGCGGTCGTTGGCCGCCAGCCGAGTTCGCGTTCGGCCTTTGCCGGATCGAGGGCATAGCGCGCGTCATGGCCTGGCCGGTCGGCGACGAAAGCGATGTGCCGGGCGTGCGGCGCGCCCGCGGGAAAGTGACGGTCGAGCGCGGCGCACAGGGCCTTGACCACGTCGATATTTCGCCGCTCGTTGCGTGCGCCCACCACATAGGTTTCGCCCGCCCGGCCGCGTTCGCCAACCTCCAGCAGGGCCGCGACATGGTCCGAGACGTGAATCCAATCGCGCACGTTCTCGCCCCGGCCATAGACGGGCAGCGTGCCGCCGGATAACGCGCGCCACAGCAAATGGGGGATGAGTTTCTCGGGATGCTGGCGCGGGCCGTAGGTGTTCGAGCCGATGGAAATCGTAACCGGAAGGCCATAGGTGCGATGCCAGGCGCGCGCCAGATGATCGGCGGCCGTCTTGGTCGCGGCATAGGGCGAGCTTGGCCGGTAGGGCCAGGTCTCGTCGAAGCGCCCTTCGGGGCCGAGCTCGCCGAAGACCTCGTCGGTCGAGACATGCACGAAACGAAAGGCGTCGCGCGCGGCCGTGTCGAGCGAGCGCCAGTGGCGCGTCGCTTCCTCGAGCAGCACGGCCGTGCCGTTCACATTGGTGGCGACGGCGGCAAGCGGGCCATCGATCGAACGATCCACATGGCTTTCGGCCGCCAGGTGGAACACGCGATCGGGGCGCGCCTCGGCGAAGGCTTGGCGCATGGCCGCAGCATCGGCGATATCGGCGCGGATGAAATGGTGGCGCGGATGGCCGTCGAGGGCGGCGAGATTGGCGAGGTTTCCGGCATAGCTCAGCTTGTCGACCGTCGTGACCTCGCCGCCCGCGCCGATCAGCGCCTCGACCAGGGCCGAGCCGATGAAGCCCGCGCCGCCGGTGACCAGGAAACATGTGGTCGGCTCGATCATTTTTTGGGAAGTTCTCCGCCTGCCAAGAGGGTAGGGAGAATTAGTACCGGAAAGCTTGGTCGGTGGGCAGGGTTGCTTCAAGAAGATAATTATATCAAAAAGTTAACAGAATTTGGCGCGCGCTTCATGGGCGGGAATCGCAAGTTTTTCATGAACTACCTGGGAAATGTGCGGGTTTTCTCAAAGAGCCGGTATTTCTCGATAACCCGTGCGCAGCTCGTCGAATCACTCCAAGATGTTTCAAAATTACCACATTTCCTGGGCCTGGAGATATCGAGGCATTGCCAACCACCACGCGCGCAGCATACTAAGTAATGAAAACAACGCGCAAATCGGGATCAGGGGCGCCCCCAATGACGCTGAGTAATCGGACACCTCTCCTCGATACGATTCGCGGACCTGCGGATTTGAAGCCCTTGTCGGACGACCAGCTCAAGCAGCTGGCTGAGGAGGTCAGGACCGATCTCATCGACGCCGTTTCGGGCATTGGCGGGCATTTCGGCGCCTCGCTGGGGGTGGTCGAACTGACCGTGGCGTTGCATCACGTTTTCAATGCACCCGAGGACCGATTGATTTGGGACGTGAGCCATCAGGCCTATCCGCACAAGATGCTCACGGGACGGCGCGAGGCGATTCGTATGATTCGCCAAGCCGGCGGTCCTTCGGGGTTTACTCGCCGGAGCGAAAGCGAGTACGACCCGTTCGGCGCGGCGCACAGTTCGACGTCGATTTCGGCCGGGTTGGGTTTTGCCGTCGGCGCCGAGTTCAAGGGCAAGAAGAACAGCGTCATCAGCGTGATCGGCGACGGCGCCATGAGCGCGGGCATGGCCTACGAGGCCATGAACAATGCCGGCGCCCGCAAGACCAAGATGATCGTGATCTTAAACGACAACGAGATGTCGATCGGGCCTGCGGTAGGCGCTCTTAGCCACTACCTCTCGCGCATCGTTTCCTCAAAGCCCTACCGATCCATGCGGCACCTTGGGCGAGAGATAGCAAAGAAATTTCCCAAACCCCTGGCCGACGCGGCGAGGCGGGCCGAGGAATATGCCCGCGGCTTGATGACCGGCGGGACGATGTTCGAGGAATTGGGCTTCTTCTATATCGGCCCCATCGACGGCCACAATCTCGACCATTTGCTGCCGATCCTAAGGAACGTGCGCAACGCGGAAGAGCCGGGGCCGATCCTGGTTCACGTCATCACCAAGAAGGGCAAGGGCTACGGCCCGGCCGAGAACGCGCCCGACAAGGGCCACGCCGTCGCCAAGTTCGATATCGTCACTGGCGCGCAGGTGAAGCCCAGGCTCAAGTCGCCCACGTACACCAAGGTGTTCGCCCAATCGCTGATCAAGGAAGCGGACAAGGACGAAAGAATCGTCGCGATTCACGCGGCGATGCCCGATGGCACCGGCCTTGATCTTTTCGGCAAAGCCCATCCGACGCGTTGCTTCGATGTGGGGATCGCCGAGCAGCACGCGGTGACATTCGCGGCGGGCTTGGCCTGCGAGGGCATGAAGCCGTTCGCCGCGATCTATTCGACGTTTCTCCAGCGCGCCTACGATCAGGTCGTGCACGACGTGGCGATCCAAAAACTGCCCGTGCGCTTCGCCATCGATCGAGCGGGCTGCGTGGGCGCCGACGGCGCCACCCATTTCGGATCCTTCGACATCGCCTATCTGACGCCGCTGCCGGGAATGGTGGTGATGGCCGCGGGCGACGAGGCGGAACTCGTTCATATGATCGCGACGGCGGTCGCGATCGATGACCGGCCTTGCGCGTTTCGTTTCCCGCGCGGCGAGGGCTTGGGCGTGGAACTGCCCGAGACGGGCCGGGTATTGCCGATCGGCAAGGGACGGATTCTCAGGGAAGGCACGAAGGTGGCGTTGCTGAGTTACGGCGCGCGCCTCGGCGATTGCCTCAAGGCGGCGGACGAATTGGCCGCGCGCGGGCTGTCCACGACGGTCGCCGATGCGCGATTCGCCAAGCCGCTCGATACGGATTTGGTGCGCCGCCTCGTGCGCGAGCACGAAGTGGTGCTGACGGTCGAGGAAGGTTCGGCCGGCGGATTCGGCGCCCATGTCCTGCACTTCCTGGCGCATGACGGGCTGTTGGATCAAGGCGTCAAAATCCGGACGCTGTGCTTGCCGGATATATTTTTCGATCACGACAAACCGGAAAAGCAGGTCGAGCTTGCCGGGCTGGATGCGAAAGGAATAGTCAGAAGCGTCCTTTCATCCTTGGGTCGTGAATATATTTCCACCTCAGTTCTTGCTTGAATTCGAATCGAAAATTTCATTGATCATGCGCGAGCGGCGCAATGATCGCAGTGACCGCATTTCGACTCGCAAAAAGCGGTAAGCGAATCAAAATCGTGCAAGCATGAAGTGCCGTAAGCTTCGCGATCTTTCGCATTCGCTTGGCGTGATTAATTCAACTTAGTCTGGGCGTCACCTGAAATGTCGATTCGTAACGCTCTTCTGGACATTTGGGAAAGTCTCACACTGTGGCGCCTATGGCTTCGCATGGGCTGGATGGACGTCATCCGACGATATCGCCGCACTACGATCGGGCCATTTTGGACCACGCTCGGTGTTGCTGCCTTTATCGGTGTTTCCGGATTCATGTATGCCGGGATTTTCGGGCAAGACATCAAGGGCTACCTGCCGTACCTCTCGACCGGCTTTACGGTGTGGGTGCCGCTTAGTACCTACCTAACTGAATGCTCGACCGCATTCACGGCAGTCGAGGCGACCGTGAAGCAAGTGCGACTGCCCTATATGACGTTCATTTTTTCAGGGATGGTGCGGAATGTGATCGTATTTGGTCACCATGTGATTATTTATCTAGTTGTTATCGCCGTCGTTGGAATGGAGCTCAGCGAAAACATGTTGTACGCGTTGCCCGCGATGCTTGCATTCGTTCTGAATGGGGTCTGGGCTGGCGCAACAATTGCGATTGTCTGCGCGCGCTTTCGCGATATGCAGCAAGTCGTCGTCAATATGCTTGTGATCATGTTTTTTATCACGCCAATTTTGTGGCCTGCGAATACGGTTCGTGGGCGCATGCAAGCAACGCTGGTCGACATGAATATCTTCCACCATTTCATCGATATCTTGCGCGCGCCAATGCTGGGCATGGCCCCCGATCTTGAAAGCTGGTACGTGGTCGGAGCAACTACGGTTTTCGGCTGGGCGTTTCTGATTTGGCTGTACGCCCGCACGCGAAACAGAATCATTTTCTGGCTTTAGGGGCGAAGTGTGCCGATCATCGATGTACGCAACGTCTCCATGAATATCCCGGTTTACGGAATGCATAGCCGGAGCTTTCGACAGGTCCTGTTTCGCCGCCATACAGGCGGGGCGATCCTTGAGGACGGAACCATTTTCGTAAAAGCCCTGGTCGACGTTTCCTTTTCTGCCGAAAAGGGTGAGCGAGTGGCTCTGATCGGTCACAACGGAGCGGGTAAGACGACGATGCTGCGTCTACTTGCGGGAGTTTACGCGCCGACAAGCGGCGAGGTGGCGGTTCAGGGTCGAATTTCGGCCTTGCTGAACATAGGCCTAGGCATGGATTTGGAGGCCAATGGCTACGAAAATATTATGCACGTCGGCCTGATGTTGCGCATGACCGCCGACGAGATCAAATCCAAGATGGATGAAATCGCGGAGTTCACCGAGCTCGGCGACTACCTCAATTTGCCGGTGAGAACCTATTCCTCAGGTATGCAGTTACGGCTTTCCTTCGCAATCGTTACGTCAATCAAACCCGAGGTGCTCTTGCTCGACGAGGGATTCGGCACGGGCGATGCACGATTTACGACTCGTGCTCAGAAGCGAGTTAACGTGTTGATCGAAAGTTCACACGCCCTTGTTTTGGCGACGCACTCGGAGGATCTGGCGAAGCAGTTCTGCAATCGCGGTTTGCTCTTGAATGAGGGGTGTGCGGTCGCGTTTGGCCCCATCAATGAGGTATTTGAGACTTATCGAGAATTGGTCGCGCGAGAGGGGCGATCCGCTGCGGCACCATTCGAAAAATAGGCATGAAGCGCGCGATTTTTCTTGACCGTGACGGTGTTCTCAATCGATCCGAAATGCGAAACGGCAAACCTTTCGCTCCGCAACGCTTGTCGGATTTTCGGCTTCTGCCGGGTGCCGCCGATGCCGTGGCGCGACTTAAGCAAAGGGGTTTTCTTATTCTGGTCGTTACCAATCAACCGGATATCGAAAACGGAAAGGTTCCGACTTCGGTTGTCGAAGCCATGCATGATCGTTTGATGAGCCGGACGGCCGTGGATGATGTTCTCATGTGCCCGCACTCGCAGAGTGCGGGATGTCGCTGCCGGAAACCGAAATCAGGCCTATTCCGCTTGGCAGCAAGGAGATGGGATATCGACCTTTTGGCCAGCTATATGGTGGGGGACAGATCTTCCGACATGGTTGCCGGAAATAGGGTCGGGTGTTACACGATATTTGTCGATCGTCGTTATGCCGACGGACCAAGAGCAGTATCCGACGCCCAAGTTGGATCGCTTCGGCAAGCAGTCGAGATCATTGTGCAACGCGAAAGGGTGATACGGGAGCCTTAGTGGAGCCTTAGCAATGAATGCCGTGGAAAGACTGCGCATCAAACTGTTTGCCGACGGTGCAGACATGCCAAGTATACTGCAATTGGCCGCCGATCCGCGCATCAAGGGCTTCACGACCAATCCGACATTGATGCGTAAGGCCGGAATCTCCGACTACGAAGCCTTCGGCCGGAAATTGCTGAAGACCGTGCCGGATCGTCCGGTTTCACTTGAAGTTTTTGCCGATGATTTCCCGACCATGGTGGAACAGGGGCGCGTGATTGCATCCTGGGGGCCAAACGTTAACGTCAAAATTCCCGTTACCAATACCAAGGGCGAGTTTGCGGGTTCTGCGATCGCGGCGCTATCCCACGCTGGCGTGATGGTCAATGTGACCGCGATTCTGACGGTCGAGCAGGTTCGCCGCGTGGCCGAAAGTTTGGCGCCCGGCGTTCCGGCGATCGTGTCGGTATTCGCGGGGCGCGTGGCGGATACGGGCGTCGATCCGATTCCGATGATGCGTATCGCGCTCGAGGTCTTGCACGCGCGTCCCAAGGCAGAACTCCTGTGGGCGAGCCCCCGGGAGTTGTTGAACGTTTTCCAAGCCGACGAAATCGGTTGCCATATCATCACCGCGACATCGGACGTTTTGGCCAAGCTTGCGCTCGTGGGGCGCGATCTTGCCGAATACTCGCTCGACACGGTGAAGATGTTTCATAGGGACGCGCAGGCTGCGGGCTATGAAATTGGCGCGACGCCCGTGGCGCGCACGTAGATCTGAGGGACGCAGTACGATGACGAAGGTTCTAATCACGGGTGGGGCGGGCTATGTCGGCTCTGTCCTGGTGCAGCAATTGCTCGATGCCGGTCACGAGGTCGTGGTTTACGATGTTCTGTATTACGGCAACAACCTGCCCAAAAATCGCCGCGCGCTTCGGGTGATCGAAGGGGATATTCGCGACACGGTGAAGATCGCGGCGGCCATGCGGGGAATCGAGACGGTTTTGCATCTCGCCTGCATTTCGAACGACGCTAGCTTCGAGTTGGATGAGAAGCTTAGCACTTCGGTCAATCTTGACTGTTTCGAGCCGTTGGTGATGGCGGCTAAGGCCGCCGGCATTGGGCGTTTCGTCTATTGTTCCTCGAGCTCGGTCTACGGTGTATCCGATGCTCCCGAAGTGACCGAGGAACACCCCCTCGTGCCGCTCACGCTCTACAACAAATACAAAGGCATGTGCGAGCCGCTGCTTTGGAAGCATCAGGCGCCGGGTTTTATCTGCGTGACAATCCGCCCTGCCACGGTGTGCGGGTATAGCCCCCGCATGCGCATGGATCTTACGGTGAATATTCTGACCAACCACGCGGTCAATAACGGCAAGATCACGGTGTTCGGCGGTAGTCAGAAACGGCCGAATCTGCATATTCAGGATATGTGCGACGCCTACAAGCTCATGCTCGAGGCGCCTGCCGAGAAGATATCCGGACAGACGTTCAATATCGGCTACCAAAATCAATCGATCATGGACATCGCCAAGATCGTGCATGCGGTCGTGGGCGAGGAATATCCGCACCGTGCGGCGATAGACATCCTCACCACGCCGACGGACGACATTCGATCCTATCGCATCAACTCCGATAAAATATTCCGCGGTCTTAGCTATCGGCCCAAGCGGACGATCGAGGACGCCGTTCGCGATATCTGTCGGGCATTCAAAGCCGGTGAATTGCCCGCCAGCCTAACCGACGACATCTATTTCAACGTTCGCCGCATGAAGACGCTCAAGGCCGCATGATGTCCCGCCCGATTGCTGTTGTCACCGGTGGCGCCGGGTTCCTCGGTAGCCATATGGTCGATTTGTTG
The DNA here is from genome assembly GCA_945860095.1 of Rhizobium sp. Q54. GTDB lineage: Bacteria > Pseudomonadota > Alphaproteobacteria > CADEGL01 > CADEGL01 > CAMAPP01. The sequence goes on from CAMAPP010000036.1 coordinate 16,009, forward strand.
CTCGCGCGCGGCTATTCCGTGCGTGTCATGGATAATTTGGTGGGAGGGCGGGAGACCAATCTTGCTCATCATGCCAAGGATGCAGCGCTTGCCTTCGAGAAACGGGATATTCGATCCTTGGCCCCGAACGATGCCCTATTCAGCAGCGCGCGTTACGTATTCCACTTCGGCGGCATAGGCGACATCGTGCCGTCAATCGAGCACCCATCCGAATACATGTCCGTCAATGCCCAGGGGACGGTCGCGGTCATGGAGGCGGCACGGGCGCCACGCGCCAAGGTGATCTACGCCGCGTCGTCCTCATGCTACGGCTTGGCGGCGGTACCGACCGATGAAAACCATCCGATCGCTCCCCAGTACCCCTACGCACTCAGCAAATATCATGGCGAGCGGGTCGTCTTTCATTGGCGCGATGTCTATCGTTTGCCGGCTGTGGCCATCCGTATTTTCAACGCCTACGGGACCCGGTCGCGGACTTCGGGCGCCTACGGCGCGGTATTCGGCGTTTTTTTACGCCAAAAATTGGCAGGAAAGCCCTTCACGGTCGTCGGTGATGGCACGCAGAGGCGCGACTTCCTCTACGCGTCTGATGTGGCGGAAGCATTTCTCGCGGCCGCCGAATCACCGATGGATGGGGAGGTCTTCAATCTTGGGGCGGGCGCGCCTCAATCCGTGAATCGGTTGGTGGAATTGCTCGGCGGCGAGGTCGTGCATATTCCGAAGCGCCCAGGGGAACCCGATTGCACGTGGGCGAACATCTTAAAGATAACGAGAATATTGGGTTGGAAGCCCAAAATACCGTTCGAAGAGGGCGTCGGCCGGATATTGGCCGCGATCGACTATTGGCGCGATGCGCCGTTGTGGGATCCCGAATCGATTGCCAAGGCAACACAGTCCTGGTTTGACGTCTTGGCGCCTGGAGAGAGGCCCAGATGATCGACCAGCGATATAAGGAAAAAATCAAAACGGCGTCCGAAATTAGCGATGCGATCGGGTCTCGTCCGCGCGCGAAGAGGGTCATAATGTGTCATGGCGCATTCGACGTCGTGCATCCGGGGCACATCCGTCACCTCATGTACGCACGCAGCAAGGCCGATATTCTTGTTGCCAGTCTGACCTGCGACGATCACATCAAGAAGGCGAATTTTCGCCCCTTCGTGCCGGAGGACTTGCGGGCGCTAAATCTTTCGGCCTTGGAAATGGTGGACTTCGTTGTCATCGACCGAAATCCCACGCCACTCGCGAATTTGGCGCTGATTCAGCCAGATTATTTTGCCAAGGGTTATGAATATATGGCCGGCGGACTGCATCCGCGCACCAAGGAAGAGAAGGTGGTACTTGACCGGTTTGGCGGAGAATTCATCTTTACTCCCGGCGACATCGTTTATTCCTCTTCCGCGCTATTAAATCTCGAACCGCCGCGCATCGCGGCGGAAAAACTCTTGGCCCTTTTGGATGCCGAGGGAATTACCTTCGGCGATCTCAAGGCTGCGGTCGCCAAGCTATCGGGTATTTGTGTTCACGTCGTCGGCGACACGATCGTCGATTCCTATACGCGCACGACTATGACCGGCGGTCAGACCAAGACTCCGACAATCTCGGTCAAATATGAGAGGCAACAGAATTACGTTGGCGGCGCGGGGATTGTGGCCAAGCACTTGCGGGCCGCGGGAGCACAGGTGACGTTTTCGACTGTCTTGGGTGATGATGGTTGGAAGGATTTCGTGTTGAAAGACCTTCAGGACGCGGGTGTCGTTGTCCGGGCGGTTATCGATGCGACGCGACCGACAACCCACAAGAATGCAATTATTTGCGAAGATCATCGGCTTCTTAAAATCGATACCCTAGACAACCGGCCAATATCGGATCGAATTCTCGAACAGCTTTGTTCGACGATCGCTGAGGTGGTTTGTGACGGAATTATTTTCAGCGATTTCCGTCATGGAATATTCAACCGCTCGACGATTCCTTCGCTTGTGGAAAAGATTCCCAACGGCGCGTTCAAAGTTGCGGACAGTCAAGTCGCAAGTCGATGGGGTAATATACTTGATTTTCAGAATTTCGACCTAATCACCCCGAATGAACGTGAAGCTCGGTTTGCATTGGGCGATCAGGACTCGGTCGTGCGTCCCCTTGCGCTTCGCCTGTATGAGGAAGCGAAGTGCCGAAACCTCATACTGAAGCTGGGAGAGCGCGGTTTACTTACCTACCGTCAGCGTCCAAATCTCAACGATATGCGCGCATTTTTTGCGATCGACAGTTTCGCCGACCATGTGCGCGATGCGGTCGGCGCTGGCGATGCACTTTTGGCCTACGCCACTTTAGGCGAGATCGCGACGGGCAATCCTGTCATCGCCGCGGCACTAGGGGCAATGGCCGCCGCCGTCGAATGCGAACACGACGGGAATGTTTCAGTCAACCCTGCGGACGTCTTGCAAAAGATTTTTCGTGCCGAGGCCCGAGCGACCTATCTGGCGGGATCGGAGTAGGCGACTTTAGTGCGAACAATCGTCGTCGGCATGGGCGTGCAGGGCCAAAAGCGCCGTCGCTACGCCAGCGCGGATGTGGTGGCAACGGTGGACCCCGACGAGACTCGTTCGGCCGAGTACCGGGACTTGGTGGACGTGCCTTTGGATACTTTCGACGCCGCCTTGTTGTGCGTTCCAGACGCGCCAAAGATGGGTATGCTTCGCTATCTGCTCGGCAATGCGAAGCATGTATTGGTCGAGAAGCCGTTATGGGCGGAGGACGAGGCGCATATCTCGGAGATTCAATCCTTGGCGCGCGCAAGAGGAGTCGTCTGCTATACGGCCTATAATCATCGCTTTGAGCCGCACTTCGTTCGCATGCGGGACGTGTTGGCCACGAATCGATTGGGCCGTATCTATTCCTGCCGCATGTTTTACGGCAATGGTACTGCGCGGTTGGTTCGCGAGTCAGAGTGGCGCGACGAAGGCGCGGGTGTTGTCACGGATTTGGGTTCACATTTGCTCGATACGGTCCGGTTCTGGTTCGGTGATCTGAGCGACGATTGGCGAGTGTGGAGCGCGAACCGCTTTGAGAATCGCGCGCCCGATCATGCCGTAATCGCCTTGACCTCGGGTCATTTGCGCATCGAGTGTGAAATTACGCTTCTCATGTGGCGCAATCACTTCACATGCGACGTACTCGCGGAAAATGGCTCGGCGCACATCTCGTCGCTGTGCAAGTGGGGGCCGTCCACGTTCACGCATCGAACGCGGGCTGTTCCCGCCGGACGCCCCGAGGAGGAGGTTGTGACCGAGCCTGAGGGGGATCCGACCTGGGCGCTCGAGTACGCGCATTTCTCGGCGCTCGTTCGTAACCGCGTACCGGCGGATTTATCCGGGGATGTGTGGCTGCATCGCAATTTGCGCCGTCTGGGATCGGAAGCCATGTTGATAGCGCGACCATGACCACAATTGCATTTCTTGGGATGACACATTTAGGACTGGTGTCCACTGTTGCGGCGGCTTCCAAGGGCGCTCATGTTCTGGCTTTTGATGCCGATAGGATGGTCGTGGAAGCATTGCGGAGAGGCGAATTGCCGATCGTCGAGCCGGATTTGGCGGCGCTTCTCGGTGCGAATATGGCGCGCATCACATTTACTGCTGATACCCGGGATTTGAATGCGGCCGAGATTATTTACGTCTCGCCGGACGTGCCGACGGACGACGCGGGACGAAGCAATTTGACAATAGTGGATCGCCTGGTCGAACTGGCATTTGAATATTCGCGGCCGGAAGCGACGATCGTGGTGTTAAGCCAGGTGTCGCCGGGATATTCGCGCGCGCGCGCGCGCGATGGCCGCCGTCTGTTTTACCAAGTCGAAACCCTTATCTTTGGGCGCGCGGTTGAGCGGGCGACCCGGCCCGAGCGAATTATCGTCGGTTGTGCGGATGCGGGGAGGCCGCTGCCGGCTGCGTACTGGGAATTTTTGTGCCGCTTTGACTGTCCGATTTTGCCTATGCGCTACGAGAGCGCGGAATTGACGAAGATCTCAATCAATTTCTGTCTGATCGGCAGCCTGAGCGCGGCCAATGTTCTTGCCGAATTGTGTGAGGCGATCGGAGCGGATTGGAGCGAGATCGTGCCGGCGTTGCATCTCGACAGTCGAATCGGTCCAAAGGCCTATCTCAAGCCCGGCCTTGGCCTTTCCGGAGGCAATCTCGAGCGGGACATGGCGACGGTCGAAACCTTGGCCCGCGAGCACGGAACCGATACCCGACTGGTGTCTGCGTGGGGCGAAGGAAGTCGGATCAGAAAGGACTGGGCGTATCGCATTCTTCACCAAGAGGTCCTGTCAAGAAAGCCGAATGCATCGATCGGCGTGCTTGGTCTTGCATATAAGGAAAACACCCACAGCACCAAGAATTCGCCCGCTTTGACTTTGCTGGCTCACCGGGATCTGCGCCATGTGCGCGTGTTCGATCCTGTCGTGTCGGCCGCCATCGTGCCTCATGCGATACAAGCGGCGAATGCGCTCGATGCCCTCCAGGGTGCTGACGCCGTGGCCGTCATGACGCCTTGGCCGGCCTTCCGGGCAATTGCACCTTCGGATATGGCGCGTGCGATGGCGGGTAGGATCTTGCTCGACCCTTATGCGCTATTTGATTCTGCGGATATTGCCGCGGCGGGCCTCGATCGCTTTGTGTTGGGGCGGCCGCCTGAGCGTGTCGAAAAAGGGGCATAGATATGTTGCGGCATTTGCGGGCGCGGCCCGAGATCCCAAAGCGCGTGGTGGTGCTCGGAAGCGGTGGCTTTGTCGGTGGAGCCATTGCCGACAGACTCGCGGCCGAGGGGTGTCAGATTCTTCGATTGGGGCGGGCAGAACTCGACCTTCTTTCCGATCGCGCGTCCGACCGCCTAGCGGACTGCTTGCGCGATAATGACTCGCTCGTGGTGGTGTCTGCCTCGGCGCCATGCCGGACACCATCGCAATTATCCGCGAATATACAGATGGTGGAAGCGGTGGCTTCCGCGCTTGAGCGGCGCAATGTCACACATATGGCCTATATCAGCTCCGATGCTGTTTACGCTGACAGCGATCGTCCATTGACCGAACGCTCGTGCGCAGAGCCGGCATCCCTTCATGGCGTTATGCATCTCGGACGCGAGATCGTGATGAGGGTTGCCGCGCGCGAGACACCCTTGGCTATTCTCCGGCCCACGCTAATTTTTGGATCCGGCGACCCGCATAACGGTTATGGGCCGAATCATTTCCGTAGGTTGGCGGCCAAGGGTGAGCCGATCGTGTTGTTTGGCGAGGGTGAGGAGCTGCGCGACCACGTTTGGATAGGCGATGTTGCCGAAATTGCTTGTCGCGTGCTTTTCCATTGCAGCGCTGGAATTCTCAATCTCGCGACAGGGCACGTCGTCACATTTCGGGAAATCGCCGAGGCTGTGTCAAAGCAGTTTGGATCCGAGGCCCCGATCGAGAGGCGCCCGCGCGCGGGACTGGCGCCGCACGGCGGATATCGTGCGTTCGACATCGCGGCTACCAGGGCTGCGTTCCCTGACTTTGCCTATAAAACCTTTGCCGAGGGTCTGGACCGCTCGCGTGAGAATTGAACAGTCGGCTTGCAAGCCATAGATACACGGGAATAGCGCACAATGTTTCGGCGCCGCGATGGACAGACGGGGCGCGAGTGCAGGGCGCGAATGGAGTGCATATGATCGTTTCTGCGGGCCAAAATACGATATGTGTCGAGGCGGCCAAGGCGCGCTGTCGGAAGTTTCGGCGGCGCATTCTCGAGGTGACCAAACTGGTGCAGGCTTTGCACATCGGCGGCGCCTATTCCTGCGTCGAGATCGTGGATACGATCTATTTCGCGTTGATGCGACGCGAGTCGGACGGCAGATCGCCCGACACTTTCCTTCTGTCAAAGGGGCATGGCTGCATGATCCAGTACGCCGTGCTCGAGGAACTTGGAATCCTGCCGAGAAGCGAACTGGATCAATTTTGCAAGGGGGGTGGAATTCTCGGCGTACATCCCGATTATCAAAATCCGGGAATTGAGGCATCCACCGGCGCCCTCGGTCACGGCCTAGCGATGGCGGTCGGAATGGCCTATGCGGAGAAGGCAAAGGGCCGGGATGGTATCGTGTATTGCGTGCTGAGCGATGGCGAGGCACAGGAGGGATCGGTTTGGGAGGCGACCTTGATGGCGTCGTCTCTGGGGCTTGGCAATCTTGTTGTCTTTATGGATAACAATGATTTTCAAAGCCTTGAGCGAACAAGCAAGTCCCATCCCAGTTTTTATCCGGTGGTTGAGAAATTTCGTGCCTTCGGCTGGGAGAGCCACGAGGTTCCCGGTCACGATTCGCGGGCGATATATGAAGCGGTCGTCTCTCGGGGGGGGAATCGACCTCTGATGGTCGTTTGCCGTACCGTCAAGGGCAAGGGCGTGAGTTACATGGAAAACGTGGCGATGTGGCACTATCGCTCGCCGTCGTCGGCGGAGTACGAGTTGGCGATGACGGAGTTGGCGGACCCGTCATGAGAAACCGCTTTGCCGAAACTCTCTACCAGTGCGCGCTCGAAAATCCCGAAATCTATGTCGTCGTAGCCGACATCTCGCCCGCCGGGAGTATGGCTAAATTTCGGGAACAGCACCCTTCCCGTTTCTTGAATGTGGGTGTAGCCGAGCAGACGATGATCGGCATTTGTGCCGGCCTATCCCTCAAGGGTTGTCAGCCCTTCGCGTACACGATCGCCAATTTTTCTCTCTATCGGCCGTTCGAAATGGTGCGGAACGATCTGTGCTACCAGAATCTTCCCGTGACGGTCGTGGGGATGGGCGCTGGGGTTGTTTACTCGACCCTTGGCAGCACCCATCACACCCAGGAAGACGTGGCCGTGGCCAGCGCCATACCGAATCTGCGCGTTTTGTCCCCATGCGATCCGCTTGAGACAAACGAGGCCACCCGCTATTGCGCCTTCCAGAAAGAAGGCCCTGTCTATCTTCGGTTAGGTAAGACGGGCGAACCGAACCTCACGGAAGGCGCGCTCGAGCCATTTTCATTTGGCCGAATTCGCCGCATCCGGGCTGGCCGCGATACCGCGATTCTCGGCTATGGTCCGATTCTGCGGATGGGTGCGGCGATCGCGGAGCGGCTGGAGCGCGAGCGCGGCGAATCGGTATCCTTGGTGTCGGTGCATACCATCAAGCCTTTGGACAAGGCCGGGATCGCGGCGATCATCGGGTCCCACCGGCGCGTCGTTGTAATCGAGGAGAACGTTCCCCATGGCGGCCTTGGTTCCCGCGTGAAGGAGATCGCCTGGGACATGAAGGCGCGAGCAGATGTCCAATGCTTTTCCCTTCGCGACGAGTTCATCCACTATTACGGCGAGCACGAGGAGCTTCTGCGCCTGCATGGCCTGGACGAGGCGCGCATCTACGCGGCGATCACCGGCAGTCCATGAAGACGGACGCGCTTAAAAAACTCGCCAAGAACGGTGGTTCGCGCGTTCGTCCGGAACCCATGCCGGCGCGGCTTGCCTTCGGCGAGGCCGAATACGCGGCGATCGGCGAAGTCTATCGCCATTACCGCGAGCGGCGGACGGACCCCGGATACCAGGGCCACTTCGAGGCGCGTTACTGCAAGGCCTTTGTTGACTTCATGGGCGGCGGCCATGCCGATGCGGTCGCAACGGGGACCAGTGCCCTCTATGTGGCGCTGGCCGCGTTGTCGCTGCCGGAAGGAAGCGAGGTGTTGCTCTCGCCGATCACCGACCCGGGTTGCGTGAGCGCGATCATCCTCAACCGCCTCGTGCCACGACTCATGGACGCGCGGCCTGGGGCTTACAATGTTGGGGTCGAGCAATTCGTTGCGCGCATCACGCCGGCGACTCGCGCGGCCATCGTGGTCCACAGCGCGGGCCAACCCGCACCGATCGCCGAGATCGCCGCCGAGGCCCGGAAGCGGGCAATCCACGTGATCGAGGACTGTTCGCAGGCCCATGGCGCGCGCGTCGAAGGCCGGCCGGTGGGGACATTCGGTGACATCGCCGCGTTCTCGACGATGTACCGCAAGGCCCATATGACCGGTGCGAGCGGCGGAGTCGTCTATACGCAAGACCTCGATCTCTTTCGATTGGCGCTTGCCCATGCCGACCGGGGAAAGCCGCGCTGGCGCGAGGATTTCGACGACCGCGATCCCTCCGGCTATCTCTTCCCGGCCCTCAATCACCACACGGACGAAATATCGTGCGCAATCGGTGAGGCGTCCCTTGCGCGCCTTCCCGAGACCATCGCGAGACGTTTGCGCTTCGTGTCGGGCCTCGACGGTCTCTACAAACGCTCCAACCATTGTCGCCCGATCGGATGGAGCGCGGGGGATTCTCCATTCATTTATCCGATCTTCGTGAACACGGAAGGGCTGGCGTGCACGGTGAGGGATGTCGCCGAGGCCGTGCGGATCGAAGGTATCGATCTTAACCCCAGCTACGCCTATCTGGTCGCCGATTGGGCGTGGGCGAAGCGTTATCTCGCGGATGCTTTCGCGTGCCCGAATGCGAGGGCAGCCCGTGACTCGTCCTTCTGCCTTTATCTCAACGAGAACTATGGCGAGCGGGAAGTCGAAGACGCCATTGCCGCGATCCTCAAGGTTGAACGCGCCTATAGCCTTGTGGGCTGATGAGCGAGAGCGGCGCCACGGCCGGTTTTCCCTGCGGTCCGGCGTGCATCACTATTCACCGCCGGCGGTGCTAGGGTGACCGGCCGATATTGCCGCGCCGCGCGGCCTCTCCGGGCCGGAAAATGGCTGTGAGCGCTTCGAAACCTGCCCGTGTCATCATCGCCGCGTGGGGCGAGGACTACATCGCCGATCTTCTTGAAGTCACGCTGCCCGCGCTTCTCGCGCCGGGCAATCTCGACGCGCTCGCCTCGCATTTCGATTGCGAGCTTCGGATCGTCACCGAAGGGCGGTTTTTCGACGTGCTTCGGGCGTCGGCGGTCTTCGGGCGCTTGAGCCAAAAATGCCCCGTTGAAATGGTTTCCCTCGACGATCTTATCGGCGGGCGTTCCTATGGGATGTCGCTGACCCATGCCTTTCACCGCGGCTTCGAGGATCTGGGCCCGCGAATGGTCGGGTATCACTTGTTCTTCCTCAATGCCGACTTTATCTTGGCCGAAGGCAGCTACCGGGCCGTCGTCGAACGGCTC
>CAMAPP010000037.1 GCA_945860095.1 Rhizobium sp. Q54
GAAACCCCTTGGTCGCGAGCAGGCCGGTTCTCGCACCCGCCTTCTGCAAAATGGTATTCGAGCCGACCGTCGTGCCGTGGACGATTTCGACGACATCCGAAGCCGTCTTGCCCGATCGGGCCAGCACCGCCTCGAGCCCGCGCACGACGCCTTCCGCCGGATCGTTCCGGGTGGTCGAGGTCTTGTTCACGAACAGCGTGTGATCGGGCAGGCACAGAACCAAATCCGTGAAGGTGCCGCCGATATCGATGCCGACGCGCACGCCCGAATTCTTCCCCGACCCACCGTCGCTCAATTCCATCGCCCCCGCCCCGCGCGACCCCGTACCGCGCACCCCCATCCCGCGCATCATGGAAGCGATCCTAGACGCAAAACCGAACGCGCGCAGCCCCTGCGCTAATTGCAAATGCACAAATCGCGCGGTGCCTCGGTGATCCGCTCGACGCCGTTTTGGCGCACCACCACCTGCTCGCCCAGCGCCATGCGCAGGCCCTGGTCCTCGAGCCGGATCGCGGGATGCACGAACAGCACCATGCCCTCGCGCAGCACGGTCGGCTCGCCCTCGATGATCATGGGCGGATCGACCCAACTCGGCGGGAAGGTCGCGCCCAGATTGTAGCCGAGCGATTTGAAGGGCATCGCGCCGAGATCGTTCTTGTCGTAAACGCGCCGGACGGCGGCGTGGATATCGCCGATGGTATTGCCGGGGCGCATGACTTTCTCGCCCGCGTCCAAGGCCTCGCGGCAAATATCGTGCAGGCGTCGATGGCGCGGATCGGGCCGGGGTCCCGTGAGCGCTATGAAATAGACCGCCGCGTGATAGTGCCGGTAGGCACAGCCGATTTCGTACATGACGTGGTCGTTCTCGCCGACCGTATTGCGGCCCGTGGTGTAGCGCGCATTGTTCGCCGCACGGCCACAGCCCATGGGATAGCGCAGGGCCGAGGGATCGCCGTCATTGCGGTACACGATGGCGTACAGCTCGGCGAGGATATCGCCCTCGAAGACGCCGGGGCGCGTCATGGCCAGGGCCGCCTTCTCCATCTTCTCGAGGATGCCCGCGGCGCGGCGCATATGGGCGATCTCGGCTTCGCTTTTCACGCGCCGCAGCGCGCCGATCAGATCCGAGGAATCGACGAGGGTGCAGAACCCATCGAGCGCGGCCGTCATTTCGAGATAAAGGTCCGCGCGCATCCCCAGCGTCGCCAATTGCACGCCGATGCGCTTGCCCTTGAGGCGGAGGTCCTCGAGCATCGCGCGAATCGCGGCGCCGCGCGGGGTGTCGGCGCGTTCTTCCCAGAAGCGATAATTCTCGATGATCGAGGAATAGACCGCATTGGCGTAATCGACGCGGCGCGTCAGGTATTCGATGCGCCCGTCCGCCCCGACATAGAGGCAGTTGAAGACGTAATAGCCGTCGGTATCGAGGCCGGTCAGCCAGTACATATCTTCGATTTTGAATACCATCAGGCCGTCGAGCCCGGCCGAGACGATCGCGGCCTTGGTCGCTTGGAGGCGCGAGGCGAATTCCGCGCGCGAAAAATGCAGCTTGGGTTCGGTCATGGCGGATGCTCCCTCTTGTTCTTGCGGCGCCTGGGCCGGATGTCGGCGCCTAGGCTGGACGGCGTGGAACCGGACAATCGCCCGTGCGCTTGCGCGCGATATAGGCTGCGAGCACCTCGCGGGCACGCGCCTGGCCGAAGCTGTCGTAATGGCCCGCATGCACCGTGCCGAGCTTCAGCGCCATCAGACGTTCGGCGCTCGCCACGTGGTGCTCCTCGACGGTGTGATAGAGGACGAGCGTGCCGATGCCATTCCGGCCGTTGTGCAGCACGTCGCCCGAAAACAACAGCCCCGTCGCGCGCTCGTACAGCGCGATCGAGCCCGGCGAATGGCCGGGCAAGTGCAAGACCTCGAAGGCGCGGTTGCCGAGATCAACGACATCGCCCTCGCCCACGCAGCGGCTCGCGGGCGCGGCGCGGATGAGAAAATTGCGGGCATCGAAACCCTCGGGCGGCGCGCCCTCGAACATCTCATCGACCACATAGGGATCGATGACCGTGTTCGGCCGCGTGGGTGCCGCCAGAATATCCGCCTCCGCCTCGTGAATCCGCCGGTCGGCGAATTCGTGGTGGCCGCCCACGTGGTCGCAATGGGTGTGCGAGCCGATGGCGATGACGGGGCGTTCGCGCAATTGCGGGATCGAGGCCAAAAGGGAGACGAAGCCAAACCCCGTGTCGAACACGAGATCGCGGTCGCGGCCGCGCACGTGCCAAATATTGCAGCGCCAATCGGGCTTGATGCGGTCTTCCCAAATCAAGGTGACGCCCTCGCCCATGGCCCGCGCCCGGTACCAGCCATCTCCATGGCTGCGCGTGCCCGCCATTCCCTCGCCACCCATGCGTCCATCCCTCCGCCCGCATTCGCCGCCATCCCAACCCCGCCATCATAGCCGGGTTGCGCGGCCTTGCGCGCGCCGGACGCGGGCGGTATTCGCCGACGGGCGCGGCAAAGCGGGCTATATTGACCCGCGAGGGGGCTCCCATGTTCAGCATTTTCGACGCGCTCGGCCCGCATATCCCGCCGATCAAGATCATCGATGTCGGGGCGCTCGATGCCGGTCCCGAGCACGTCGTCTACCGCGCCCTTCTCGGCCCCGGCCGGTCGAGCGTCGTCGGTTTCGAACCCGACGAGGCCGAGTGCGCCAAGCTCAACGCGGCGGCGCCTTCCGGGCACCTCTTTCTGCCCCATGCCATCGGCGATGGCCGGAAGGCGATGTTCCGGCAGTGCAGCCAGCCCATGGCATCCTCGCTGTTCGAGCCTAATACGGCGCTGCTCGACAAGTTCCAGGCCGTCGGCGAGGCGACGCGCGTGGTCTCGACGCGCGAGATCGGAACCAGGCGGCTCGACGACGTGCCCGAGGCCGCGGGCGCGGATTTCCTCAAGCTCGACATCCAAGGCGCGGAGCTCATGGCCATCGAGGGCGCATCGCGCATCCTCGAGGGCGTCGCGGTCGTCCACACCGAAATCGAATTCGTGCCCATGTACCTCGATCAGCCGCTGTTCGCGGACATCGACCGGGCCTTGCGCGCGCACGGCTTTTTGTTTCACCGCTTCGCCAGCCTCGCGAGCCGCGCCCTGAAGCCCATCGCCCTCAACGACGATGCGAACGCCCCGATCAGCCAAGTGCTCTGGGGGGACGCGGTCTATGCCAAGAGCTTCATGGCTTTCGACACCCTGCCCTTGGCCCTGTTGTTCAAGCTCGCGGCCATCGCGCACGAGGTCTATCGCTCGATCGATCTCGCCCACCACGCCCTCGAACGCCACGACGCCCGCGCGGGGACCGGACATGCCGCGAACTATCTCGCGCGTCTCATGGGCAAGGCGCTTAAGGCCTCCTAGAAGCGAAAGCACGCGAGCACGGGCGCGTGGAACGAGCCCAGCGTCCGGGACCCCAGCGTCTCGTCGGCCCGGGTATCGTCGGCCCGGGTATCGTCGGTCAAGGTTTCATCGGCGAGAATTTCGTTGTGAATCTCCGCCCCCTCGAAATGGCCGAGCAAGGCGCGGCTCGCGAGGATGTGGTCGAGCAGCACGCGCCGCCCGGCATGCAGCACCGTAAAGCGCCGCGCCGGGGCCACATCGGCCTCGAGCGGCGCCAGTGCGCGGCCCGCAAGCGCCTTGTTGCCCGTATCGTCCACGCGCGCGAGCAAGGTGCGCACCGGCGCCTCGCCAAGCCCCGCATTCAAATCGCCGCACACCGCGACGAGCGCGCGCGCATCGTCATCGAACAAGCGATCGACGAAGAGCCGCGCCTCCAGCGCCTGGCCGGCGCGCTTCAGCGTGGCGATGGTAAAGCCTTCGGCCCACGAGGCCGTATCGGCCCAGGCGCCCGATTCGTCGCGCCCGCCCGCGACGGGTGCCGCGCGCGCGGCGCGAAGATGGAGATTGAGGACGTGCAGCGCGCGGCCGGCGCCGAGATCGAGCGCGGCATGGAGCGCGGGCCGGTCCCATTCGAGATTCTCCGGCACGGTCCTGTCCCTGCGGGCAACCGGAATGGGCGGAGCGAGCGGCATCACCAAATCGTGACGAATCTGCGTCGAGGCCAGGATGGGAAAGCGCGAGACGACGACGAGATTGTGGACGTCGAACGGCCCGTGCTTGCCCGCGGTGAAGGCGCGCGGCCGGCCCGCATAGACCGTGCCCGCGAACAATCGGTCGAGGGCCGCGAGCGCGCGGGTCTTGTGCTTGCGCGAGGGCTGGCCGTGGACCTCTTGCAGGCACAAGACATCGGCGTCGAGGCGCAAGAGTTGGGGCCGCAAGACAGCCGCCCGCGCCTCGAAATCCGGGCTCTCGTCCAGGTTCTCGAGATTGAACGTCGCCAGTCTCAGAACATCCGTCACGGCGCGGGCGCCCGCGCGATCACTGGCCTTTGAATGATCACTGGCCTTTGAATGATCACTGGCCTTTGAATTTCGGCTCCCGGTCCTCGAACCAGGCATTCGTGCCCTCGATCGAGTCCTTGGAGAACGAGGCCTTGAGATAGTACTCGCTCTCGAACATGAGAACCTCGGACAGGGGCGCCTCGGCCGCGCGGTCGATCATCTCCTTGTGGAAGCGCACCGAGATGGGCGCGCGCTTGGCGATGACATTGGCCATGCGCTCGGCCTCTTCGCGTTCGCGCCCGACGGGGACCAGGCGATTGACGAGACCGATGCGGTAGGCGTCCGCCGCCGTCCACCATTCGCCGAGATAGGCGATCTCTCGCGCGCGCGCGATGCCGACCTTCTGGGCGAGCATCTTGGTCGTGCCGTTGGTCATGGTGATCGACAGCGTCACCTCGGGGCAGCCGAACTGGGTGCTCATCGAGGCGACCACCAGATCGCAGCCGATGGCGATCTCCGTGCCGCCGCCGACGCACCAGCCGTGCACCGCGGCGATCACGGGGAAGGGTGCCGAGCGGATGAGCCGCGTCAGACGCTGCGCCACCTGCTGCCAGCCGAACAACTGTTCCTTGGTCACCGAGCCGTCGGCGATGCCCTTGGAGTGCTCGCGAATTTCGCCGACATCATGCCCGGCGAGGAAGGCGCGGCCATTGCCGGCGATGATGAGGCAGCGCACGTCCGAATCCTTGGTGAGTTCCTCGAGCGCATCGCCCGCCTCCTGCCACATCACCATGAGGAAGGCATTGGACTTCTCGGGCCGGTTGAAGATCAACCAGGCGACGTGGCCGTCCTTGCGCACGATGATCAGACCGCTTTTCGATTTCTTCTCGGCCATGGGAACCTCGGGTCTCGGGGTTGGGATTTTTGGCGGGCGCGCCGACGCCCGGTTTCGATTCGGCGCCCGGTTTCGATTTGTTGCTTGAGCGTGATTTAGCGTTTGAGCTTGATCCCGGCCTTCTCGCGGTCCCACGTCGTGGGCGTGATGCCGCGTTCGCGCAGCGGGAATTTCTGGATCTTGCCGGTCGGCGTCTTGGGCAGGGCGTCGATCACGTCGATGTAGCGCGGCACCATGAAATAGGCCATGCGCGGCTCGATGAAGCGGATGAGATCGACCGGATCGAGCGTCCGGCCCTCGCGCGTCACCACCACGGCCATGACGTCCTGCTCGGTGTGCTCGGAGGCGACGGGAACGACCGCGCATTCGAGCACGCAAGGATGCTTGACGATCTCCTGCTCCACCTCCATGGACGAGATGTTCTCGCCCCGGCGGCGGATGGCGTCCTTGGTGCGATCGACGAAATAGTAATTGCCCTGCTCGTCGCGCATCAGCATGTCGCCGGTGTGGTACCAGAAATTGCGCCACGCCCGGACCGTCCAATCGGGATGGTTCCAATAGCCGAGCGTCATGTCCCACGGGTTCTTGGTGCGCACGCAAACCTCGCCGGGCACGCCAGGCGGCACTTCTTCGTCGTTCTCATCGACGATGCGGACCTCGTAGCGATCCTCGAGCAGGCGGCCGCAGGTGCGGTTATTGGCGAGGGTGAAGGACGAGCGCATCGGGCAGTTCTGCTCGGTGCCGCCATAGGTGGTCGAGACGCGCACGCCGAAGCGCGACTTGAAGTCCTCGATCTCGGGCAGGAGGGGCACGACGATCATGCGGTCCATGGTGTTGTCGGCGTCGTTGGCCGCCGGCGCTTGGCGGTAGAGAAAATTCGCCATCGCGCCCAGCAGGAACGAGATCGTCGCCTTGAAGCGGCGCACGTCGTTCCAGAACTCGGTCAGGCTGAACGTGCCGGTGAGAACGGCGGTGCACCCGACGATCATGCAGGCGTACACGACCGCCCATTGGCCCGCGATGTGGAATATGGGCAAGGGCGCGTAATAGATGTCGTCCGGCTCCATCTCGAGAAGCTCGACCGCGGTGACCGCGTATTCGTAGGCGTGCGCGTGGCAATTCATCGAACCCTTGGAGGGGCCCGTGGTGCCGGAGGTGTACATGATCCCCATGACGTCGTTGTACGCGGGACCGCCCTCGAGCGGCGCATCGGAGGGATCGAACAGATTTTCAAAGCGCACTTGCTCGAAGCGACCCTCGAGCGCGGGCGGCAGGCCCGGCTCGTTGCCCGAGGCGTCCTTCGAATAGAGAACGATGCGCTTCAGGCCCGTGAGCTCGGCGAACACGAATTCGATGCGGTCGAGATATTGCCGATCGACGATCATGGTCGCGGCGAGGGAGTCGTTCACCATATGGGCAAAGACCGTGCCCTTGGCGTGGTTGTTGACCGGAACCTCGATGGCGCCGAGCTTGGCAAGGGCGCACCAGGCGTACACGTAATCGATGGTGTCGGGCAGCATCAGAAGGACGGTTTCGCCCTTGGCGATGCCGAGCTTGGCGATACCCCGTCCGAGGCGATTGGTCTCGCGATCGGCCTCGCGATAGGTGTAGGCGCGTTCGCGGGTCACGATCCAGTTCTTGTCGCCGAACCGGTCGGCGCGGCGCTTCAGCACTTCCTTCAGCGTCCGGTCTTTTCGCGCTTCGAGTTTCGCCTGCCAGGCCATCGCCACCCTACCCGCCAGCGCGCAACGCCAATTGGAACGCGCGGAGCCTAGAGGCGGCGCGCGCGCGCGGTCAAGACGCGCGCCTATTTGAGCAGATCGCCAAGCACCGCCCGCGCCGCCGCCGCCGCCGCCGCCCGGTCCATGCCGGGCTTGAGACGCGGATCGTACAGGGTCCGCGCCATGAGTTCGGCCGCCGGCGCAAGTCCCGTGCCCCCTGGCGAAACGGGATAGCCCGAAACCGGCTGGCGAAGGCCCGGATCGTCATTGGGCAGCCCCAGCACCTGGGTCATTTCCTCAAGCAGGCACGAAGCCAGTTTCCCGCGCTCGAGTTCGGCATTGGCGACGATGGCGGCATAAACGATCCGGTCGGCCTGGGAATAGGACAGGAAATAACAGTGGCCGCGCGCGTCCTCGACGATGCGCCCTAAAATGGCCTCGTTCTTCTCGAAATGCTTGCCCGCCTCGAACATCTCAGCGCGCGGCACGATCAGGATCACGAGGTTTTCGCCTGGATCGCGCGCGCCGATTTCGCGGTACGCCAAGGCCGTGAGCGTGCCGAGATGGGCCGCGTGACGATGAACGATCTCGCGCACGGCCGCGGCACTCGGGCCGCCGAGCTTGAAGCGCACCTCGCCCGACCATTTGCGCACGCGCGTCGCGGGTGCGACGCCCGCGATTTCGCTGCCGAATACCACCGAATCGAACAATCGCGCAAGACGCTCGATCTCGCCCGGCGCGGGCGCGGCCCAGGTGCCGGGCCAAGGCGCGGCCAGCAGCGCGAGGAGAACGAGAAACCCGCGCGCCGTCCGAAAAACGGCACGCAAGCGCGCGGACGCCATCGCGGGCCTAGCCCGAAATGCCGGCGGCCCGGCGCATCGTCTTGCCCGCCGCGTCCGCGCGGGCATAGATTTCGGCCTCGTCCATGCGCGTGAGCTTGCCGCCCTTCACCAAAACCTCGCCATCGACGATCACGGTATCGACGGTGCGCGATTTGGCCAGCAGCACGTGCTGGCGCACCGGGTTGTGGCGCGGCCAGACCTCGGGCACGTCGGAATTGCGCACGACGATATCGGCGCGCTTGCCCGCCTCGATGGAGCCGAGCCATTTGCTCCAGCCCAGCGCCTTGGCGCCGTTGATCGAATACATGCGCAACAGGTCGTCGGGCGAGACGTATTCGCCTTGATCGCGCGCGAGCGCATACGCCGTGTACATCTGGTCGCCGAAGGACGCCGCCTTGCTGACATCGAGACCGATGGCGATGTTGACGCCGCTCTTGTGCAGGCGCGGCATCGGCGTCTTCACCTGAAGGCGCGCGCCGTAATACCAGGAATTGGTCGGGCTCCAGACGATGGACAGGCCCGAGCGCTCGACCGGGCCGTATTCGTCGGGCCGCAGCACGTTCATGTGCACGAACACGCAATTCTTGCCCAACAGGCCGATATCCTCGAAATGGACGAGCGGATGGCGGCCGAAACGGCGGTCGTCGAACTCGGCGTCGTCCACGCTCTGGCTCTGATGCATGTTGAAGGCGACGTGCGCCTTGTCGGCGACCTTCTTCGCGGCAAGACGCAACTCGTCCGAATCGTTGCCCATGCCGTAAACGGAAATGTGCCCGCGCACCTTGGCATGCGGGTCCTTGTTGCGGACCAGCTGGCGACCGAGATTCTTGAGCGCGTGCGCGCGGCCGAATTTCGCGCGCTTGAAGCGGCTGAGTTGCGGACCGCGCTCGTCCATGAGGAACGGATCGGCGACGGAGGCGCGGAAGCCGAGCGCGTCGGAGGCCAGACGCACCATTTCCGGCTCGAATGCCGAACCCGGGTCCATCACCGTCGTCACGCCACTTTTCAACATGTCGAGACCGAGGAGCGAGACGTTCGCGTATTCGAGATCGTCGTCGAGCGCGTCGATCATGCCGAGATATTGCTTGGCAACCCAGGGGCCCGGATCCTGGCCGCCGAAATCGACCTCGGCGATCATCTTGCCGACCATGTGGTAGGTCGTATGGTAATGCATGTCGATGAGGCCGGGATGGACGAGGCTGCCGCCCGCGTCGATCGTGCGCCCCGCCCGCCACGTCTTTTCGATGTCCGCGCTACGCCCGACCGCGACGATATCGCGGCCGCGCACGGCGATGGCGCCCGAGGGGTATTTCGTGCCCTTGGCGTCGCAGGTCACGACATGGGCATTGCGGATCATGAGATCGCAGGTCTTGGCGGCCATGTGGTCCTCCCGGTACCGGGTTGAGGCGCGGACGGACTCCGACGCCGCCGGACTCTAGCGCGCGGGCGCGGGCGAGGCCAATGCGCGCGGCGCCTCGATTCATGCCCGCGCGTTCGCGCCAGATCGCCGCCGCCGGACTCTCGCGCGCGGACACGGGCGAGGCCAATGCGCGCGGCGCCTCAATTCGTGCCCGCGCGGCGCCTCAATTCATGCTCGCGCGGCGCCTCAGCTCACGCCCGCGCGTTCGCGCAAGATCGCCGCCGCCCGGTCGCAGCGCTCGTACAGCGCGCGCTCGTCGAGGCGCGTGTGCCTTCCCGATTTGACCACGATCTCGCCGTCCACGATCACGGTGTCGACGGATTTGCCGCGCGCGATCAGAAGATGCTGGCGTTCGACGTTGTGGCGCGGCCAGGTTTCAGGGCGATCGTTCGAGCGGATGACGATATCGGCGCGCTTGCCCGGCTCGAGCGAGCCGAGCCAGCTCTCCCAGCCCATCGCGCGCGCCGCGTTCGCCGTCTGCATCTGAAGCAAATCCTCGGGCGAGAGATGCTCGCCTTGATCGCGCGCGATGAGATAGGCCATATGCGCCTGATCGCCCCAGGACGCCGCCTTGCTGACATCGAGGCCGAGCGACACGTTCACGCCGCGTTTGAACAACGCGGCGATCCGGTTCGGCGCGCGCCGGCGCGTGGCGTAGTACCAGGAATTCGTCGGGCTCCACACCACGCTGATCGGCGATTTCGCCACCGTCTCGAACTCGTCGTCGCGCAGCACGTTCATGTGCACGAAGACGCAAGCCTTCGACAGCAGGCCTTCCTCGGCGTAGCGCACGAGGGGATGCTTGCCGAGAGTCTGGTCGTCGGCGTGCGCGTCGTCGGTGCTTTGGGACTGGTGCATGTTGAAGGCGCAACCGTTCTTTTCGGCCAGCGCCTTGGCGTGGCGGATCATGGCAAGCGAATTGGCGCCGCAGCCGTAAATCGCGACATGACCCCGGATGCGCGCGCCTGTGTCCGCGTTGCGCCACAGCTGGCCGCCGAGCGCCTTGGCGCCGTGCGCGAAGGTCGGGACGACGCCGCGGATATTGGTGAACGCCGGATCGTCGGAATCGATGATCCACGCATCGGCGAAACTCGCCCGCGCGCCGACCGCCAGGACCGCGTCGGCCACCGCGTCGGTGTCGTAAATCGTGCCCGGATCAACGAAGGCGGTGACGCCGTTGCGCAGCATGTCGAGCGAGGCGAGCGCGGCATTGGCCCATTCCTCCTCGGGTCCAAGGGCGTTGTTCATCCCGGTGTACTGCTTGGCGATCCAGGCGGTCGGATCGGCGCCCTCGAAGGACACCTCCTGGATCATCTTGCCGATCATGTGTTGGGTGACGTGGTAGTGCGTGTCGATGAATCCCGGATGGACCATGGCGCCATGGGCGTCGATTGCGCGCGCGCCGCGCCAATCGCGTTCGATATCCGCCGATGGCCCGATGGCGGCGATATCGCGGCCCGTGATCGCAACAGCGCCAGAGGGATATTTCGTGCGCTTTTCGTCCGCGGTCAGCACATAGGCGTTGCGGATCAACAGATCGCAGGTCCTGGCGGTCATGGCGTCCCTCCTCATATCGGCAGACGCGCAGTCTAGCCGGGCATCGGGCCGCGCGTCAGCGCCCGGAATGGGTCTCGATATCGCTCAGGCGGCGCTCGATATCGAGGAGCTCGCGCACATCCGCCGTGGCGCCGATTCGCTCGAGCAGCGCGCGCCGCTCGGCGCCGGGATGGACGCCAATCGCCGCGGGCGGGGCAGGATGCGCCAAAACCACGGGCCGAACAGCGCTTCCTGCGACGGGAAAAGCCGGTTTCGCCGGCCCGCCCGAGGCGAGGAGCGAAGCGGGCAACGCCGCCGCGGCGAGGACCAGGAAGAAGGCCAGGGTGGCCCTCGCGGTCCGGGTAGTCTGAAACAGCGCGATCATGATGTCCTCGCCGGTATTCGTGCGCTCGATGGTGCCGGGGTCCGGAGCCTCGCCATGCGCAAGCTCACCCCAAACCGAACACCAGCCTAGGGCCGGGACGAGCGCCGACGCCGTGACGGGGCGCACACCCGGAACGCACGGCGTGACGGCCGTCACAGGTGCGAAAATCGCCGATATGGAATCGCCGATATAGACCTGGGCGCACCGCGCCGTCTAACATGGGCCATGGCGATCACGGCCATCGAATACAAGCTCTTGCGCGATCTCCGGCGCGCGCAATTGCTACCGAAAAATCCCCACGTCGTCGAATTCGGCGAGGCGAATTGGTACGGCGACGTGCCGAAGGCGATGCTGTTCAAGGACCTGGACGAGCTATTGCCCGACGCGGCGGTGCGTGCGGCGGCGAGGGGCGAGCTCGAGGCGCTGTTCGCCCGCCACGAAGGCGGCGACGAGGACGCCTTGTTTGCGGTCGCGCGCATCTTTTACCGCGCCATTCTCGAGCCCGCGAGCTGGACCGCGGTCGATATGGGCGGCACCGAGCGGGCGCTGAAGCTCGACCTCAACCGGCCCGTCGATCTCGGCCGGACCTTCGACGTCGTGCTCAATTTCGGCACCGCCGAGCACATCTTCGACATCGCGCAATTTTTCCGCACCATGCACGCGGTCGCGCGGCCGGGAGCCTTGATGATCCATGCCTGCCCGTTCTGGGGCTGGCTCGATCACGGCTTCTGGAACATCCAGCCAACCGTCTATGTCGATCTCGCCCAGGCCAATTCCTACCGGGTGCGCGGCATGTTCCTGGCGCAAATCAATCCGCCGCGCTTGGTGCAGATGCGCGGCCGCGAGCACATCCTGGAAATGGGGCGGGACCGCCAATTGGGCGAGAACGCCGTGTACGTCGCCGTGCTGCAAAAGTCCGAGACCGAAGCCGAGTTCCAGGTGCCGATGCAGGGCTATTACGCGGGCGCGCTATCCGACGAAGCCGCCCAGCTCTGGGGCAAATTGCGCTAGAATGACGGCTTCAACCTAGAATGACGGCTTCAACGGGGAGGGCGGCATGACGGCCCAAGGGAAAATCGAACGTTCCGACAAGATCGTCAAAAGCGACGGCGAGTGGCGCGCGGCACTTACCCCCGAGCAATTTCACGTCGCGCGCAAGCACGGCACCGAGCGGCCGTGGTCGGGCGAACACAACGAGCGCAAGGACACGGGCGTTTATGCCTGCATCTGCTGCGGCTTGGCGTTGTTCGATTCGGAACAGAAATTCGATTCCGGCACGGGCTGGCCGTCCTTCTTCGCGCCCTTGTCGGACGACGCCATCGGCACGACGACCGATCGCAGCCTTTTCATGAGCCGCGTCGAGGTGCATTGCGCGCGGTGCGACGCCCATCTCGGCCACGTCTTCCCCGACGGACCCAAGCCCACGGGGCTGCGCTATTGCATGAATTCGGTGGCGTTGCGCTTCGAGCCGAAGGCTTGACGGCGATTCCCGCACCGATTCCCGCACCCGCCCCCCATGCCGTGATGCTCGCGGCCGGGATGGGCATCCGGCTTTCGGGCGGCGACGATACCCTCCTGCCCAAGGCGCTCTTGCCCTTCGGCGGCAAGACCTTGCTCGCGCGCCATATCGAAATTTTGCGCGGTGCGGGCGTGGCGGGCCTGACCCTCGTCGTCGGCTATCACCGCGAGGACATCGAGGCCGAGATCGCGCGTCTCGGCGCCGACGATTTCGTTTCGACCGTGCACAATCCCGATTACCGCCATGGCAGTCTCGTGTCGCTGTGGACCGCGCGCGATACCCTCGCCTCGGGCCGCGATATTCTGTTCATGGACGCCGACGTTTTGTACGACCCGCGCCTGATCGCGCCCCTGCTGGCCGCGCGCGGGAGGAATTGCATTCTGATGGACCGCGAGTTCGAGCCGGGCGACGAGCCGGTGAAGCTTTGTCTCAAGGATGGCTTGCCCGTCGAATTCCGCAAGAAGGTCGAGCGCGACTACGACTCGGTCGGCGAATGGCCGGGATTTCTCGTGTTCGAGGCCCGCATGGCTTCGCGCATCGCGGCCGTGCTCGGCGCATTCATCGAGCACGGCCGGCGCGACGAGCCCTACGAGGAAGCCTTCCGCGAGGTGATGCTGGCCTCGCCCGAGCGCTTCGAGATCGCCGACATCACCGGCCTGCCGTGGATCGAGATCGATTTTCCCGCCGATATCGCGCGCGCCGAACGCGAGATCCTGCCCGCGCTCGAAGGCGATCAAACCCGGAAGACGTAGCGCCGGTTCGGATCGCGGTCGATATCGGGCGGGTAGTTCGCGTGCTTGTCGGCGTAGTAGCGCGCCATATGGTCGCCCTCGGCCGCACGGTTGAACGTGGCGAAGTACATGCGCCGGACAGTCGCGCCGAGATTGGGCTCGGATTCGTGCGGCGCATGGCTGTCGAACAGCACGAGATCGCCCGGCTCGGTCGGGCAGTCGCGGAAGACCATGCCCGCCATGTCCTGGGCGCTCAGCGGCTCCCAGGAGCGGAACAGGCCGCGGCCGTGTTGGCCGGGCGCGAGACGCAAACAGCCGTTCTCGGCGGTCGCGCGGTCGATCGACAGCACGGCGGTCACGAAGTACGACGCATAGCGTTCCCAGCCGGCCTGGGAATCCTGATGCGCCTTGAAGCCGTCGCCGCCCGGCATCTTGAAATTGATCTTTTCCTTGAACAAGACCGCATTCTCGCCCATGAGTTGGGCCACGGGCGCGGCCAGGGCGGCGCACAGCGCGCGGTAGCCGTCGTGGAACGGCACGATGTTTTCGATGCGCGAAATCAGCTCGCGCGCGGGATCGAGACGGCTTTTTTCGTGGAATACCCAGTGACGGCCCGAGCGTTCGGGCCAGTTCGCGATCTCGTCCGCCCAGCACGCGATGCGCGCCATGTCGGACGCGCCGAAGGCGCCGCGCAGCACGGCATAGCCGTCGCTCTTGAAGGCAAGGATGTCGTCCGGTCCCAAGCGCTTCGGTTTCAGCCGCAACGTGGCCGATCGCGAAGTTGACGACGGTACCGTGGACTGCCCCGGCGTGGATGACCGTGACATGGATGACATGGCCGCCCCCAATCGCGCGTCGCCATCGCGCGTCGAGAAACGAGAACCCGGCGCGCGCGATATTGTCGTATCACGGCTAGGTCATATAATAGCAATACCTTTGCAATAATTCTTGCCCTACGGGCATGGTGCCGACATGAGCCACGACACTTGGATTCATCGCGCCGTGCGCCTGGGCGTCAAGCCCTTGGCGAGAACCAACGTCACGCCCAATCAGCTGACCGGCCTTCGCTTGGCGACGGGCTTGGCCGCCGCCGCCGCCTTTGCGCTCGGCACGCGCAACTGGGACTTGGCCGGCATCGCGCTGTTCCTGGCCTCGATGTTTCTCGACCGCGCGGACGGCGAGCTCGCGCGCATGACCGGCAAAACCTCGCCCAAAGGCCATGCATATGATTTGCGCGCGGACGCCCTATGCAATGCCGCGGTGTTTCTCGGCATCGGCGCCGGCGCCCATGGCGCGCTCGGCTGGCTCGGCCCCGCGCTCGGATTCGCCGCGGGTGCCGGCATCGTGGCCATACTGGCGATCGTGACCCGGGTCGAGAAGGCGCGCGGGCCGCGCGCGGCGGAATTGCGCGGGCGGGCGGGCTTCGATCCCGACGACATCTTGCTGATCGTGCCCCTCGCCATCGCCGCCGATTTGGGCGTGGCCTTGATCGCGGCGGCGGGCATCGGCGCGCCGCTCTTCGCCGCCCTGATGGCGCGGAGGTTTCGGACTTAGATGAGATCGTCGGACGGCAGTGACGCTGTCTTGCGACAATCCGATAAACCGGCCCCGGAAAATCGGCCCCGGAAAATCGGCCAGGGCCCAATCGGACTTGGCCTAATTGGACTGGGCCCAATCGGACAGGGCCTTGGGCGCATTCCGCCCGTTCACACCGGGCGTTCGCCGTGCACGGCGATGCGATGCATGTGGCGGCGCGCGCCGTAATAATCGTTGAGCGCGAAATGCTGGGCCGAGCGGTTGTCCCAGATGCCGAGCGCGCCCGCGCTCCAGCGATAGCGGCAGGTGAATTCCGGCCGCGCGGCGTGGTCCCACAGGAATTCGAGCAGCGCCAGGCTTTCCTCGCGCGTCCAGCCCTCAAAGCGGTCCACGAAGGCGCGGCTGACGAACAGGAATTTGCGCCCCGTTTCGGGATGGGTGCGCACCACGGGATGGGCGTTCTCGATCACCGTTTCGATCGTGCTGGCGCCGTAGGGGCTGTTTTCCGCCAGGCGGTCCGCCTCGCGCGGCACGTGGTCGCGCCCGACCGCGCCGATGCGCGCCTCGCCGCCGCCATAGGGCATGAGGTTCGAATGCACCGCGCGCAGGCCGGCAAGGCGCGCCTTCATGCCGTCCGACAAGGTCTCGTAGGCGAGATATTGATTGGCGAACATGGTGTCGCCGCCAGCAGGCGGCGTCTCGATGGCGTAAAGGATCCCGGCCATGTGCGGACGGGCGCGATAGGTCACGTCGGCGTGCCAGAGGCCGCCGAAATTGATCGTCCGGTCGCCGCCTTCCTTGAGGATTTTCAGAATCTCGGGATGGCCTTCGACGGTCGGCGTCAGGAAGGGATAGACGAAGGGTTCGACATCGACCTCGCCGAAGCGATCGGCAAAGCGCCGGTGATCCTCGGGGGTGAGCGATTGGCCGGGCAGGAAGAGCACCAGGTATTCGCCCCATAGCCGGCGCAACTCGGCGAATTCCGCCTGGTTCAGCGTGCGGACATCGACGCCGAGCACCTCGGCGCCGAGAGCGCCCGCGACCGGCTTCACCTCGAACATGCGCGCCTCCCCTTCTCGCGGCGGTTGGTTGGCTGGGGCGGGAGGATTCGAACCTCCGTATGGCGGAATCAAAATCCGCTGCCTTACCACTTGGCGACGCCCCAATTGCAACCGCGGGCCCCGGAGGGCCGAACGTGGGCGCGAAACTAGGCGCGCCGCGCGCGCCCCGCAACTGGCGCGATCACGCCGCATCCAATAGCGCGCGCAAGGCCGCGATATGGGCGGGGCTGGCCCCGCAGCAGCCGCCGACGATATCGAGGCCGTCCGCGAGCCATGGGCGCGCCAATCCGGCGAAGGCAGCGGGCGTCATGTCGGGCCGCAAATCGCGGAATTTGCCGTCCTTCCGCGTCCAAGCCTTGTCGATGGGCAAGAACGCATTGGCATAGGCGCCGATGGCGCGCCCCGCATGGGCGCGCAAATCCGGCAGCGCCGCCTCGATCGCCTCGGGCGTGCAACAATTGAACAGCATGGCCTCGACGCCGGGAATATCCGCGACCGCCGCCACCGCCTCGGCCACGCTTTCGCCGCTGCGCAAGCGCCCGTCGCGCTCGTCGCGCAGGGTCCACGCGACCCAGACGGGCTTGCCGCGCGCGGCCCCCGCGCGCGCCGCCGCGCGCGCCTCGGCGGCGCTCGACATGGTTTCGCAAATGAACAAATCGACCGCGCCGAGCGCGTCGGCGATTTCGGCGTATTCGCGCTCCATGCGCCGGGGGTTGTCCGCGTTCGGCTCGTAGCTCGCGAGCAAGGGCGGCAGCGAGCCCGCGACGCGCACGCCTTTCTTGCCCGCCCGGTCGCGCGCCTCGCGCGCCAATTCGACCGCCAGGCCGACGATCTCGCCGAAGCGGTGCGCAACCCCCGCCTGCGCCAAGCGCTGGGGTGTCGCGGCATAGTTCGAGGCGGTGACGATCTCGGCGCCGGCGGCGATGAATTCCTGGTGCAGATCGCGGACCGCCGCGGGCGCCGCCATCAGGGCATGGGCGCTCCACAGCCAATCGGCGGTCAGGCCGCGGCTGCGCAATTCCTGGCCCATGCCGCCGTCGAGAAGGATGGTCACGACGTCAGGCCGCCTTCTCGGAGTGGGCCCGCCTTCTCGCTATGGGCGAGAAACCAATCGTATGCGCTCTTGAGGCCGGATTTCAGATCGATGCCCGACCGCCAGCCGAGGCGCGCGAGCTTCGCGCAATCCGCGAGCTTCCTTGGCGAGCCGTCGGGTTTGGTCGCATCGAACGCGACGCTGCCCGCAAAACCCACGGTCTTGGCCACCAGCTCGGCGAGTTGCTTGATGGACACTTCCTCGCCGGTGCCGATATTGACGGTTTCCTCGGCGGAATAGTGGACGAGCAGATGGACAAGCGCGTCGGCCAGATCGTCAACGTGGAGGAATTCGCGCTTGGGCGCACCCGTGCCCCAGACCTCGAAGCTGTCGGCGCGCGCGAGCTTGGCGCGGTGCGCCTTGAGGATGAGCGCGGGGATGACGTGGCTGGCACGCGCGTCGTAGGTGTCTCCCGGACCGTATAGATTCGTCGGCATGGCCGAGATGAAGTCGCAGCCGTATTGGCGCCGATAGGCCTCGCACAGCTTGAGACCGGCGATCTTCGCCACCGCGTACCACTGATTCGTCGGCTCGAGCGGCCCCGTCAGCAGATGTTCTTCCTTCATCGGCTGGGGGGCGAGACGCGGATAGATGCAGGTCGAGCCGAGGAACAACAATTTCTTCACGCCCGCAAGATGCGCGCCGTGAACCACCGCCGTCTCGATGGCCAAATTGTCGTAAAGGAACTCCGCCGGCCGCGAATCATTGGCGAGGATGCCCCCGACCGTCGCCGCCGCCAGCACCACCACATCGGGCCGGGCACGCTGCAACCAGGCTTCGACCGCATCCTGGCGGCGCAAATCGAGCTCATTCCGCCCCGCGGTCAGAATCTCGCAACCCTCGCGCCCAAGACGCCGCGCGACGGCGGCCCCCACCATGCCGCGATGGCCGGCGACGAAGACCCGGCTGCCATCGAGGTTGAATGGGCGCTCAGGCATCGCGGTCATGGCGCTTGCCCTCTTTCTTCAGGAGCGCGAGATCGCCCGCGACCATCTCGCGCACCATGTCGGCGAAGCCGATTTCGGGCTTCCAGCCGAGCTTGCGCCGCGCCTTGCGCGCGTCGCCCAGAAGAAAATCGACCTCGGTCGGGCGGAAATAGCGCGCATCCACCGCGACCAGGGTTTCGCCCGTGCGCGCACAAAGCCCGCGTTCCCTGACGCCCTTGCCGCGCCACTCGATCCGGCGCCCGACCTCGCGGAAGGCGCGCTCGACGAATTGACGCACGCTGTAGCTCTTGCCCGTCGCCAGGACGTAATCGTCCGGCGTCTTTTGCTGCATCATCAGCCACATGCCGCGCACGAAGTCGCGCGCGTGGCCCCAATCGCGCTTGGCGTCGAGATTGCCGAGATAGAGGTGCTTCTGCAGGCCGAGCTCGATCGCCGCGACCGCGCGGGTGATCTTGCGCGTAACGAAAGTCTCGCCGCGCGTCGGCCCCTCGTGATTGAACAGAATGCCGTTGGAGGCGTGGAAGCCATAGGCCTCGCGGTAGTTCACCGTGATCCAATAGGCGTAGAGCTTCGCCGCCGCATAGGGGCTGCGCGGCATGAAGGGGGTGGTTTCCGATTGCGGCCGCTGGGGCGCATTGCCGTACAGCTCGGAGGTGGACGCCTGATAGAAGCGCACCCGGTCGCCAAGGCCGAGAATCCGCACGGCCTCGAGCAGGCGCAAGGTGCCGAGCGCGTCGGCGTTCGCGGTGTATTCGGGCGTCTCGAAGCTCACCTGAACGTGGCTTTGCGCCGCGAGATTGTAAATCTCGTCGGGCCGGACCTCCTGAACCAAACGAATGAGATTCGTCGCATCCGTGAGATCGCCGTAATGCAGGAAGAAGCGCACGCCGCGTTCGTGCGGATCGGCATAGAGATGATCGACGCGCGCGGTGTTGAAGGACGACGAACGCCGCTTCACGCCGTGGACGACGTAACCCTTGGCGAGCAGGAACTCGGCCAGATAGGCGCCGTCTTGGCCGGTGACGCCGGTGATGAGCGCGGTTTTCTTAGGCATATCCTCAGCAATCGGGAACCTAGCGCTTGTCCGTTCGCGCGGTGCCGCCTTAACAGGGCCGGATGGGGCGTGTACGATGCCCCGTCCCTTCCACTGGAATTGAATAAGCGCGAAGCGGCCCATGAGCAATGCAGAAAATCCGGGCGACGGTGGCTCGGCATCGGCGGAGGCCCTGAGTTCGGAGGCCGAGGATGCCGCGCGGGCGGCCGCCGCGGCCGCTGGATTGCCGCTTTCGGCCTGGATCAGCCAGGCGATCCGCGGCGCCGCTCCGCGCGCGCCGGACGCAGCCCAAGGGTCCGAGGGCGACGCGCCGAGCCTTGAGAGCTGGGCGCGCAAGGTGGCGGTCGGGCTTTTGTCGCCCGGGCACTTTCAGACCCGCGAGCGCATTCGCCCGGAGGAAATCGAGGTGCTGGCCGAATCGATCCGGGCGCACGGTGTGTTGCAACCCATCCTGGTGCGCCGCCGGCCGGGCTCGGCCGAAGCCTACGAGATCATCGCGGGCGAACGGCGCTGGCGCGCCTCGCGGCAGGCGGGACTTGCGGACGTACCTGTCGTGGTGTTGGGCCTCTCCGATCAGGACGCCATGGAAGTTGCGATCATCGAGAACCTGCAGCGCCAGGACCTGGGCCCGCTCGAAGAGGCCGAGGGCTATCGCCGCCTGTTCGAGGATTACAGCCGCACCCAGGACGACGTCGCGCGCGTCGCGGGCAAGAGCCGCAGCCATATCGCGAACACCATGCGCCTGATGAAACTGCCGGACTCGGTCAAGCAATTGCTGACCGATGGCGAGCTGTCGGCCGGGCACGCGCGCGCGCTGCTGAACACGCCCGACGCCGAAGCCGCCGCGCGGGTCGTGGTCGCGCGCGGATACAATGTCCGCCAGACCGAGGATTACACCGCCAGGGCCGCGCAGGGCATCCTCGACCGGCCCGCGCCCACGCCCAGGGACCGCGACCTCGTGGCGCTCGAACAAGAACTGACCGCCCTGCTCGGTCTCAAATGCCGCATCACCTATCGCGATGATCGCGGCTCGGTGCAGATTAGATTCAAGGAATTGAGCTCGCTCGGCCAATTGATCGCGCGCTTGCAAAGGACTCAGTCGCATTAGGTGCATATATTAATTAGATGGGATATCGGGCACCTATAACTATCTATTGTATGACTATTTCATTTCGGCGATAAATCGAAGCGGCGATCCCGGTTGCGGAATCCAGAAGGTTTCGATGACCGCAAGCCCGTCCTGGCAAATCGACGATGTCGAACCCGAAGCGCGGGAAGCGGCAAAACTCGCGGCGCGGCGCGCGGGGCTAGACATCGGCGCATGGCTCACAAACACGATCATGGCGGCGGCCACCGCGGAATTGAAACGCGCCGCGCCCGCCGCGCGCGGCGCCGATGCCGCGCGCGCGAGTTATGCGCCCAATGGCGGCGCGAACGGCCAGGCGGGCGGCGAGGGCGCGCGTCTTCCGGCCCTGCCCGTCGAAGTCTTGATCGACAATATCCGCCGCCTGACCGCGCGCATCGAGGCGACCGAACAGCGCACCGCCGACGTCATCGCGCCGCTTGCCGGCAAGATGAGCTCGCTGTCGGAGCGCATCGAGGAAGTGAGCACGCGCACCAACGCGGCGACGGCGCCGATGGAACGCGCGCTCTCGCGCATGGCCGAGCGGCTCGAAAGACTCGAAGGCGGCAAGGACGGCCGAGAAATTGGCCACGCCGAGGCTCCCGCCCCCGCAAAGCCGCGCCGCCGCTTGTTCGGCCTTGCCTAAGCATGGGCAGTCCTGGGCGCCCAAGGAGGTCCCGGAGCCAGGGACAACGCCGCCGCCCAGACACGGGCAAGCCGATCGAAGCTCGGCGTGCTAGGATGACGCTCGTTACCGTGCCCCGATTCCAAGCGCCGAGTTGAATTCGTCCGCACGATGGCCGCCGACAGAATGTTCCGCCTTCAGGACCTCGATCCCGATACCCGCGCCATGGCCGAGGCTGCAGCGGCGTCGGAGGGCTTGTCCGTCGAGGCGTGGTTGAACCGGCTGGTTCTTGCCCGCTCCGCGCCGTCCGCGCGGCCGTCGCCAGCAGCACCGGAAAATCCGCCCAACCTGCGGCCCGCCGCGCCCCCGCTACGGTCCGCCGCGCCAAAGATCACGATTCAACGCGCGCCGCCGCCGCGCTCGACTTTGCCAAAACCGCCCGCAGCCACGCCGCCCGCGGCACCGGCAGACTTGGGACCGGCACGCTTGGAACCGGCACCCGTTCAACAGGCACCCGTTCAACAGGCACAGGCCAAAGCCGCGCCCGTCGTGCCGAACCGGAACGCGCCGCAAGGTCTCGCACCGGAACCCGCCGCCCCGCCCGCGGCGGCGGATGCGACAACTCCGACCCCAACGCCGAGAGTCACCCTCACCGCCGCTCATCCCGCGGCGGCGAAGCAAGCCATGCCCCAGCAGCCCACCGCCCAGAGTTTAGGCAAGACCATCCGGCCGTTTCCCCAGCGCCCCGCGACGCCGACCGCAGCCCAACCCGAAGCGCGCGACAAGACCACCGCCGCGACTCCCGCACCGTCCGAAGTACCCATGCCGTCCGATATTCCCAGGCCTGGCGCTTCGCCGGCGCTCCCTAGTTCGAGAGAGCCCCCTAGTTCGAGAGAGCCCCCTAGTTCGAGAGAGACAGACGACGGCAACGCCGTAATCACGGCGCTCGACGCCCTTGCCCAGCGCGTGGACGAAAGCGAGAAGAACGTCGGCGAGATGCTCAGTCCGCTCGAACGCGCGGTGCTCAGTCTTGAGCGCCAGCTCGAGGCGCTCGACAGGGCAACGACGCGCGCGGGCAGCTTGCCCGCCCAGGTCACGCCCGAAGACGTGTCGCCGCATCCGAACGCCCCGCCTGCCGAGCCTGCTCCAGTCTCGCGGGCGCCCATCGTGGAAACCAAGGCGCCGCCATCGCCCAAGATCGCGCCACCGCCCGCCATTCCAGCGACGGCACAACCGGCCGCGCCGCAAGTCCGCATCGTTCCCGCCAGAACGCCTGCTCGACCGGGACTAGCCCAACCCGCGCCCACAACACCCGCGCCCACACCACCCGCGTCCGCACCCGCGCCAACCGCGCCCACGCCACTCGCGCCCATTGCACTCGCGCCCATGGCACCCACGCCAACCGCGTCCATACCACCCGCGCCCACACCACCCGCGCCGGCGAGCACCGCCCCGCCCGCCGAATCGAAGGTGCTGAGCGAAGACATATTTGGGGATTTGGGCGCGGTCACCCGCGACACGCCCTGGCCGGGCACGGACGGCGCGGCACCTGCAAAACTCGCCGGGGACGCCGCGCCCAAGATCACGCCCGCGCCCACACCCACGGCGGGCAAGCCGGCGGCGCCGAATGTCGAACCCTTGCGCGCCAGACGCGAGCCGCCCGCCGGCGCGTCCGCCGACAGCCCCACCCTGCGCGGCCCAAGACGCGCCGCCGATGCCGAAATCCTGACGCTCGACCGGACCGTGAACGATCCAGCCGATAGGCTTCGGCCCGATAAGTTCCGGCCGAAGGATTCCGCCGCCACCCTTGCGCGCGAAAGTCGCGCGCCGGGCGCGCTGCGCGCGGTGCTAGCGAGCGTATTGTTCCTCGCGTGCATCGCTGCAGGCGGCTGGCTTTACGTTTGGGTCCAGCAAGATCGTGAAATCGGCGATCTCGTCGATCGCCTGCTCTCGCCCACGTCCGCGCCCGAAGATGCCAAGCCGGTCGATGCGACGATTAAGACAGACGGAACGGCGATGACAGACGGAACGGCGAAGACAGACGGAACGGCGAAGGCGCCCGAAACCGGTGCCCCGGATTCAAAGATGGCCGGCGAACAACAAGCCGAAACCAAAGCCAGCGCCCCCGCGCCGCCGGCTGAAACGCCGAAATCCGCCGCCGAACTCGCGCCGCCGGCCGCAACCGCAAGACCGGCCCCCGCGCCGCCGGCTGAAACGCCGAAGTCCGCCGCCGAACTCGCGCCGACTAAACCCGGCGGCACACCGGCCACGGCGCAAGCGACCATCAATCTCACGCCGCCCTTGGGCGGCAAGCCCGGCGGGAAGGCGCCTTCCGAGCCGGCGCCATCTGGATCGGCGCCATCTGGATCGACCCCATCTGGATCGACAACGACCGCGCCGCGACCGGGCGCGCCCCAGCTCGGCGTACCACGAACTGGCGCACCGATGCCGGGCACACCCGCGCCGCTGGCCGCGAAGCCCGGCGCACCCGGCAAGTCCGATCTGCCGACGGGCACGGGCCAAGCGCGCACGGTCGAGCAGTTGAAGGCGGCGGCGCAGAAGGGCGAATCGGCGGCGCAGCACGATCTCGGCGTGATGTTCGTTCAGGGCAACGGCATGACGCAGGACTATCGCCAGGCGGCGCACTGGTTCCGCGAGGCGGCCATGCAGGGCGTCGCCAACGCGCAGTACAATTTGGGCGTGCTGCACGAGCGCGGCCTCGGCGTGCCGAAGGATCCGCTTGAGGCGCTCCTGTGGTATCTGTCCGCGGCCGAACAAAACCACCCCGCCGCGCAATACAATGTCGGCGTCGCCTATGCCGAGGGCAAAGGCATCCCGCAGAACTACGTCGAGGCGCAGAAATGGTTCCTGCGCGCCGCCGAGCGCGGGCTGCCCAAGGCGCAATACAATTTGGGCGTGATCTACGAGGAGGGGCTGGGCGTGCCGGCGAATCTGCCCGAGTCCTATCGCTGGTACAAAATCGCGTCCGCGTCCGAGGAGCCGGACGCGCAGAAGAAACTCGCCGATGTCACGCGCCGCATGTCGCCAGCCCAAGTCGCGCGCGGCGACGAGCTCGTCCGCCAGACGGCGATCAAGCCGAAATCCTAACCGCCGCGACCGCGCCGAAATTCCGGGCCTTGATTATCCCGAACGGGGATTGTCTCGAACGGGGATTATCTCGAACGGTCCGAGCGGGATTCGCGTTCGGTTTGGCGGAAACGATTTCCGGTAAAACGATCTAGTCGCGCGCCAGCGTCGTCGCGACCGCGCCGAAATTCCGGGCCTTGATTATCCCGAACGGGGATTGTCTCGAGCGGG
Organism: Rhizobium sp. Q54; assembly: GCA_945860095.1. Classification (GTDB taxonomy): domain Bacteria; phylum Pseudomonadota; class Alphaproteobacteria; order CADEGL01; family CADEGL01; genus CAMAPP01. The sequence goes on from CAMAPP010000037.1 coordinate 24,189, forward strand.
GATTGTCTCGAGCGGGGATTGTCTCGAACGGTCCGAGCGGGATTCGCGTTCGGTTTGGCGGAAACGATTTCCGGTAAAACGATCTAGTCGCGCGCCAGCGCCGTCGCCGCCACCCACCAGCCGGGATGGCGCAAAACCAGGCTCGCGCGCGCCGCCGCCGCCGCCGCCGCGTCCGTAAACAGCCCAAAACACGTCGCGCCGCTGCCCGACATGCGTGCGAGCAAACAGCCGGGGGCACCGCCGAGCGCCGCCAGGCAATCGGCGATTTCGGGCGCGATCGCGATCGCCGCCGACGTCAGATCGTTCCCGCGTTCGGCCAGAAGCGCCGCCAAGGTGCGCGCATTGTCAGGCATCGCACGGAACCGCGCGGCCGCCGAATACCCGCCCGCGCGGCGCGCGAAGACGTCCTTGGTCGGCACCGCCACGCCGCAATGGGCCAACACCACATGGACGAGGGGCAGGGCCG
>CAMAPP010000038.1 GCA_945860095.1 Rhizobium sp. Q54
CATAGACATTCGAGGGAAATTGCTCGGCCAGGACGACGATGCGCTTTCCCGGCACCACCGCGATGTTCGCAGCCGCGGTCGCCACGCCGTAGCTGGTCGCGGGCACGATGGCGATATCCTGGGCCTCCGCCCCCACGAGGCGCGCGAACAACGCCCGCGCGCGGTCGGCCTCGGTAAAGAAATCGGCCGGCGAGATCTGCCAGGGCCGCGCCTTGCGCCGCACGCCCGCGATGCCAGCCTCGACCACCGCGTGCATGAGCGGCGAGATATAGGCGCAGTTCAGATAGGCGACGTCGTCGGGAATATCGAACAGATGGCGCTGGCAGGGTATGAGGCGCGCATAGGCGCCATCGGCCGGCGTTACCATGTGTTGCGCAGCTCGCGCAGCTTCACGAACACCTGCTTGGGCGTGGGCGCGTCGGGCATATCGGGAAAGGCCTCGCGCAGGCGGCGCACGACAATGGGGCTGTGCAGCCGGAAGAAAACATTGACCTCTTTCTCGAGCGCGAGCGTGGTGATCGTCGCCTTGGTCGGGTTTTGCGCCTTGGCCGCGGGCAACATTTCCTGGGCGCGGGCATTGCCGGGTTCGCGATCGAGGGTGAAGGCGAGATTGTTCGCGAGATAATCGTGGCCCGGAAAGATGCGCGTCGCATCGGGCAATTTTGCCAGCTGATCGGCGAAGGTCTCGTACAACGCCTCGGGATGGCCGCCGCCATGGCAATTGCCGGCGCCAGCGTTGAACAACGTGTCGCCGCAAAACAGACTTGGCGCATCCGTATCCGACAGCAAGCAGATATGCGACATCGTGTGGCCCGGCGTATCCAACGAGCGCAAGGCGACCGTGCGGCCGATCTTCACCACATCGCCAGCCTTGAGCCCGATATCGATGCCGGCGATCCGGTCCTTGGCCTTGTGATGGGCCAAAAGCTTTGCGCCCGTCGCCGCGATCACCGCCGCGTTGCCGCCGGTGTGGTCGGCGTGCTCGTGGGTGTTCAGCACCTGGCGAATCGTCCAGCCCTTATCCTTCGCGCGCGCAAGGACGAGATCGGAGGCCAAGGGATCGATCGCCAGCGCATCGCCCGTCTCGGGGCAGGCGATCAGGTAGTTGAAATTGCGATACTCGTTCGCGGTGTAGATTTGCTCGACGATCACGGGACTCCTTCCGCGCCACTGCGCCCATTGGCCAAACATCCGAATCCGCCCCTCGCGGAACCCGGGATTACGGCCGGCAAAACTCGGTCTGATTGCGCTAGCAAGTTAGTGCGCGCGCCCGCGCCGGTCCACCGCTCAAAGCATCGCCAAGAGGCCGCGCGATCGCGGCCTTTGGAGCGTCGGCCCGCCTTGATCGACCCGCCCGCAAGACCCATACTGCACCGCACAATTTTCGGGAGGCCAACATGGCCGATGCGTATATCTATGACTGCGTCCGGACCCCACGCGGCAAGGGCCGCCCCGACGGCGCCCTGCACGAGGTGCCGCCCATACGCTTGGCGGCCCATGTCCTCGCGCGCTTGAAGGAACGCAACAATCTGCCGACCGATCAGGTGGACGACATCGTGTTCGGCGTGGTCGAGGCCGTCGGCGAACAGGGCGGCGTGTTACCGCGCGCGGCGGCGCTTTATGCGGGCTACGATCTCAAGGCCGCTGGCGTGCAGGTGAACCGTTTTTGCGCCTCGGGCCTCGAAGCGGTCAATCAGGCCGCGGCCCAGATCATGGCCGGCCAGGCGGATCTGACGATCGCCGGCGGCGTCGAAAGCATGTCGCGCGTGAAGATCATGAGCGCGGGCGCCGCCTGGTACCAGGACCCCGACGTCGCCTTCCCGACGTATTTCATTCCGCAAGGTATTTCGGCCGATCTGATCGCGACCAAATACGGCCATAGCCGCACGGACGTCGATGCCTTCGCGGTCGAATCCCAGCGCCGCGCCGCAGCCGCGTGGCGGGACAATCGCTTCAAGAAATCGCTCGAACCGGTCAAGGACCAGAACGGCCTGACGATCCTCGACCGCGACGAACACATGCGGCCAAGCACGACCATGCAATCCCTCGCGGCGCTCGAACCCTCCTTCGCCGAAATGGGCGCCAAGGCCGGTTACGACGAGGTCGCGATCCTGCGCTATCCCGATGTCGAAAGAATTCATCACGTCCACCATGCCGGCAATTCCTCGGGCATCGTCGATGGCGCGGCCGCCGTGCTGATCGGCACCAAGGAAATGGGCGAGCGCCTGGGCCTTAAGCCCCGCGCGCGCATTAGGGGCTTCGCCTCCATCGGCAGCGAGCCCTCGATCATGCTCACCGGCCCCTCGGACTCGGCCGAAAAGGTCTTGAAGCGCAGCAAGATGAGCGCCAAGGACATCGATCTTTACGAAGTGAACGAAGCCTTCGCCTCCGTCGTGCTGCGCTTCATGCAGGTGACGGGCGTGCCGCACGACAAGATCAACGTGAACGGCGGATCGATCGCCCTCGGCCATCCCCTCGGTGCCACGGGTGCCATGATCCTCGGCACGTTGATCGACGAACTCGAACGCTCGGGCAAGGGCACGGGCATGGCCACGCTGTGCATCGGCGCGGGCATGGGCACGGCGACCATCATCGAGCGAGTCTAGGATTTTCCCGCCCGCCGCCCGGCGGACCGAAATTTTTCAACACCCACGCAAGGAACCGCGACCGTGATCTCCTACGACGTCGATAAAGACGGTATCTGTACGCTTGCCTGGGACATGCCGGCGCGCTCCATGAACGTGCTTGGCAACGAATCGATCGCGGCATGGCACGAGGCGGTCGAGCGCGCGCTCGCCGACGAAACGGTCAAGGGCGTGATCGTTTCCTCGAAGAAACCCGATTTCATCGCCGGCGCCGATCTCGAGATGCTGCTGGTGCTCGACGATGCCCAGGCCATCATGGCGCTCATCGCCAAACTTCAGGCGATATTCAAGCGCATGGAGACGGGCGGGAAACCCTTCGTCGCCGCGCTCAACGGCACCACCCTCGGCGGCGGCTATGAACTCGCCCTCGCCTGTCATCGCCGCATCGCGGCCGAGAATCCGCGCGCCCAAATCGGCCTGCCCGAGGTCACCATCGGCCTGTTGCCGGGCGGCGGCGGCACCCAACGCCTGCCCCGCCTCATCGGCATGGAAGCGGCCATGCCCTTGCTGGTCCAAGGCACGCGCCTATCGGCGAAGGACGCGCTCGCCAAGGGATTGGTCGATGAATTGGTGCCCGCGGGCGAGCTGCTCGCCGCGTGCAAGAAATGGCTGCTCGCCGGCGGCGCGCCGAACAAGCCATGGTGGGACAAGACCTATCGCCAGCCGGGCACTCCCGTGCAAAGCCCCAAGGGTTACGATCTGTTCGTCACCGGCGTCGCGCGCCTGCACGCGGTCACGCGCGGCAATTACCCGGCGCCCAAGGCCATCATGTCCTGCGTATACGAGGGCATGTCGACCAATCTCGAAACGGGACTGCGCATCGAGGCGCGCCATTTCACCAAGCTGATGCTCGACCCCGTGTCGCGCAACATGATCCGCACCCTGTTCTTCTCGATGGGCGACGCGCGCAAGGGCACGCGCCGGCCAAAGGGACCGGCGACCGCGGAATACACGCGCGTGGCCGTGCTCGGCGGCGGCATGATGGGCTCGGGCATCGCGCATGCCGCGGCGTCGCAGGGCCTAGATGTCGTCTTGTTCGAGCGCACGCCCGAGCTTGCCGAAAAGGGCAAGTCCTATACCGCGAAGGTTTACGACCGGGCCATCCAATCGGGCCGCGCGACCGCCGCCGAGCGCGACGCCGCGCTCGCGCGCATCAAGACAACCACGGATTTCGCCGATTTGAAGGGCGTGGACATCGTCGTCGAGGCCGTGTTCGAGGATCCGAAGATCAAGGACGAGATCATCCGCAAGGCCGAGGCCGAAATCGACCCCGATGCGATCTTCGCCTCCAACACATCGACCTTGCCGATCACGGGCCTGGCCAAATCCTCCGTGCGGCCGCACAACTTCATCGGCCTGCACTTCTTTTCGCCCGTCGATCGGATGGAATTGCTGGAGATCATCCGCGGCAAGGACACCTCCGAGGACTGCGTCGCGCGCGCGATGGATTTCGCGAAGAAGCTCCGCAAGGTGCCGATCCTGGTGAACGACGCACGCGGCTTCTACACCAGCCGTGTGGTCGCGCTGTATATGGAAGAAGGCATGGCCATGCTCGAAGAGGGCGTGGCCCCGGCGTTGATCGAGAATGCCGGACGCATGGCCGGTTTCCCCGTCGGCCCCTTGTCGCTGACCGACGAAGTCAGTCTCGAACTCGTGCACAAAATTCGCGGCGAGTGGACGCGCGACACCAAGGTTCCGCCCTTCCCCGGCGCCAAGGTTCTCCGGCACATGGTCGAGAAACTCGGCCGCCTCGGGCGCAAGAACGCCAAGGGATTCTACGAATATCCGCCCGAGGGCAAGAAATCCCTGTGGCCCGGCCTTGGCGAGATTTGGCGCGCAAGCGCCGCACAGCAGGATGTCGAGGAGTTGAAGCGGCGCTTATTGTTCGTCCAAAGCGTCGATACCGCGCGCTGCATCGAGGAAGGCGTGTTGACCGATCCGCGCGACGGCGATTTGGGCTCGATCCTCGGCTGGGCCTTCCCGACCTGGACCGGCGGCGCCGCGTCCTACATCGACACCGTGGGCAGCAAAACCTTCGTCGCCGAATGCGACCGGATGGCCCAGGCCTATGGTGCGCGTTTCGCTCCGCCCAAATCCCTGCGCGACATGGCGGCGCGGAACGCGCGCTATTACAAGGTCTAAGCATGGCGTCCATCGCCGCGCGTCCCTACCGCTTTCCCATCGAGGGCGAGCTTGAGCCGCGCCGCACGGCGCTCGTCGTGATCGACATGCAGGGCGATTTCTGCGGCGAGCACGGCCTGGTTCATCGCTGGGGCTTCGACATCGCCGCGATGTGCGCGCCCATCGCGCCGCTCCAGCGCGTCTTTGCCGCCTGCCGCGCTGCGGGCGTCACGATGATCCACACGCGCGAGGGCTACGCGCGCGATCTGTCGGACATGTCGGCCATGCGTCTTAGGCGCTTGCGTTCCTCGGGCATTGCGACGGGCGACGAGGGGCCCATGGGCCGCCATCTGGTGAGGGGCGAGACATGCTGGGACTTCATCCCCGAGCTCAATCCCCTGCCCGGCGAAATCGTCATCGACAAGCCGGGCTACGGCGCGTTCCACGGCACCAAACTCGAAGATATCCTCCAGGAAAAGGGCTTGCGGCAACTCGTTCTCGCCGGCGTCACGACCAATTGCTGCGTCGGCTCGACCTTGCGCGATGCCGAGGATCGCGGCTTCGAGTGCCTGGTGCTGTCCGATTGCTGCGCCGATCCGCGCCCCGCGCAGCACGAGGCGGCCATCGCATGGCTGGCCGGCCACGGCATTTTCGGCACGGTCGCCGATTCCCGCGCCTTTCTCGCGGCACTTTAGCGCTAGGCGCCGCCGCGCGCCGCCCATGATCGCGCACATCGAGAGAATAACCGAACCGGTCACGCACGGGCATGCGCGCCGCGCCGCCATCGCAGCGATCGCTTGGTGTCTCGTCGCGCTGGCGCCGATCGCCGCGCACGCCGCGTGTACGGCGCCCGCCGAACGCCTCGACTACGTGATCTCGTGGGCGGGCGGCGCCATCGGCCATCAGCAGATCGTCTTCGAACGCGCGGGCGACAAGTTGTCGGTGCGCACCAAGATGCGCGTGCATGCCAGTCTGTTGTTCGTCACGCTCATCGATCTTGCCCACGATTCCGAGGAAATCTGGTTCGGCGGCCGATTTCGATCCTATCAGGGGCGCACCGTCGACAACGAGGCGGTGACCGACATCACCGTCCGCCCCGACGGCGAGGGTCTTTTGGTCACGCGCAACGCCGAAGCGACGCGCGTACCCTCGGACGCGCTGCCCGGCAGTCTGTGGTGCGCCGAAACCCTCGCCAAGGCAGGACCCAATGTGCTCATCGATCTCGTGAAGGGGCGGACAGGCCAAGTGACCGTGTCCGCTCCGCGCGAGGAAGCGGTCGGTGTGCGCGGCGCGGAGGTGCGCGCGCGCAAGGTCGAGATTCAGGGCTTTTTCGAGCGCGAAGTCTGGCACGATTCGAACGGCGTGGGCGTGCGCGCGCGCTTTCCCGCGAAGCTCGGCCCCAAGGTCGTGGTCGAGCTGCAATAGCCGACCCTTGTTCCGGCGCAATCGCCGGTTGACCGCGCCGCGCGCGCGGTCAAGATGGACGTAAGGATTCCGCTTACGGAGAGACTGGACATGAAATCAAAAAAACCCGTCGCCATCGTCACCGCCGCGAGCCGCGGCTTGGGCGCCGCCTGCGCCAAGGAACTTCACGCGCGCGGCTACAAGCTCGTGCTGCAAGGCAGCTCCGCCGGCGCGTCGACCCTCGCCAAGCGCCTCGGCGGGGTCGGGCTCAAGGGCTCGGTGGGCGATGCCCGCCATCTCAAGGACGTGGTCGAAGCCGCCATGGACAGCTATGGGCGCATCGACGCCGTGTTCAACAATACCGGCCACATCGCGGGCGGCGGGATGCCCTCCCAAGGCCCCGGCTACAATGCCCGCGCCAAGGGCAAGCTGCTCGAGCTGAGCGACGGCGAATGGGCGACGGGCCTCGACATGATCATTCTCAATGTCGTGCGCATGAGCCGCTTGGTCACCCCGATCCTGCGCCGCCAGGGCGGCGGCGCGATCCTCAACATGTCGAGCTTCGCCGGCAAGGAACCGAGCCCGGCCTATCCCCTGGGCGCGTGCCTGCGCATGGCGCTCGCGGGCTTCGCCAAGCTCTATGCCGACCGCTACGCGCGCGACAATATTCGCATGAACAACATTCTGCCCGGCTTCATCGAGAATTGGCCGATGAACAACGAATTGAAACGCCAGGTACCGATGGCGCGCCCGGGCACGCTCGGAGAAGTCGCGAAGACCGTCGCCTTCCTGTTGTCGTCGGATTCGGGCTACATCACGGGCCAGAACATCCTGGTCGATGGCGGCCTGAACCGCGGGGTCTGATAGCGCTCACGCGGCGGCCAAGCGGCAGCGCGCGCTGTCGCCAAGAACGGCGGATAGCCGGCGTCACGAATGGAGGAAGCGTTGCCGACCTGGCATGGGCAGTGGGCCGCATGGGTTTGGAACGCGTCGGTCCTTTGCCTGCTCGCCCTTGCCGCGCCGGTCATGGGCCAGGAACTCGATGGCCGCATGCGTACGATCGATATCGCCCCCATGCCCGAGGGCCGCGCGGTCGAAATCCGCCCCTTCGGTTCGCGCCTGCCCAACCGCAATATCGAGGCGCTTCTGGCCGAGGAGATGCGCGGGCGGGGCTTTGCCATCGAAATCGGCGCACCCATCGTGCTCGGCTACCGGGCGACGGGCGTATTTAGCCAGTTAAAGAGCGACGGCTCGTGGCTGCGCCTGCAAGGACGGATCGGCAATTCCAGCGAACCCACGGGCTCCATGTCGATCACCCTGCCCGATTTCGGCGGCTCGGAGACCAAACCACGGCCCCATGCCATCGAATTGCGCGCCGAGGATCAGCCGGGCACGCGGTATTGGGAGGCGCACGCGGCCATCGACAGCAAGAGCGAACAGCCCGGCCAGATCGCGCGCATCCTCGTCGCCGCCATGCTCGAACATTGGGGGCGGAGCCATTTCGGCCCCGTCTTGCGATAAAGGACTCTGGCGTCGAATGATTCTGGCGTCGAATGATTCTGGCGTCGAATGAATCCCGTATTGAACGATCCTTGCCCCGAGCGGAAGCGCCACGCCATGTCGATCTTCGATCCCTCCCATTTCGCGCGCGAGGACGAATCGCCCGATCCGGCGTTCTACGATGTCCCACGCCTGGTCGCACACATCGACGACGCGGCGCGCGCGGCGCTCGCGGCCTATTACACGACGGCGCTGCCCGCGAACGGCGTGCTGCTCGATTTGATGGCGAGCTATCATTCGCACTTGCCGGAGGGCGGCGATCGCGGCGCCGTATTCGGCCTGGGACTGAACGGCCATGAGATGGCGGCGAACGCGCAGCTCGCGGCCGGCGTGGTCCACGACGTGAACGCGGTGCCCGAGCTGCCGTTCCGCGACGCGGCGTTCGACGCCTGCATCCTCAGCGTGTCGGTGCAGTACGCGACTAGGCCCATCGAGCTGTTCCGCTCGGTCGCGCGCGTGCTCAAGCCAGGCGCGCCCTTCCTCGTCGCCTACGCCAATCGCCTGTTCCCGACCAAGGCGGTGGCGCTATGGCGCGCACTGTCGATGGCGGATCGCGGCCGGCTCGTCGCGCTCTATCTCGGCGAGGCCGGCGGATTTTCCGAAATCGCGACCCATGAGATCATGGCCGGTCGCATGGAGGGCGACGAGGTCCGGATCGCGCGCGGGACGCGGCAAAGTTAGCGAACCATTTCCTAGCGCGCCACGGGCCGACGCGACACCGCCGCCATCGGGCAGAACAGGCGTGCGAACCAGGCTAGAAACTCGAACCTCGGCCGCACCCGCGGCCGGTCGAGCCGAGGCGAGGGACGCCAATCGCAATTCCTCTCGCGGTCGTAAGCCACATCGTCGTAGCGCATGGCACCCTCCCTGGATCGGATGGAGAGAAGCCTCGCGGATACGGGGTTCCCGGACAGTGACGCCCGTCACACCGTCTTGGCGGTCATGTCAGGCAAGGCCGTCCCAGGGGCGGAAGGCAGGCGGGAAAGCCTCGTCGATCTTCTCGTTGAACGGGTAATAGGCGCTGAAATTCGCCCAGGCCGAGGCCGTGGACGCCCGCACCTCGGCGAGCAATGCGCGCTCGTCCCAGGCCAGCAGCCGCTTGTTCTCGACCAGAATCCGGCCATCGACGATCACGGTATCGACCGCGTCGCCGTTCATGCAGTGCACGAAGGCCTTGATCGGGTCGAGAAACGGCCCCGCGCGCAAGGTTTCAAAATCGACGATCACGATGTCCGCCTTCGCCCCAGGCGCGAGGCGCCCCAGATCGTCGCGCCCCAGGGCCGCCGCCCCGCCCAGCGTCGCGGCATTGAACACGTCTCGCGCCTTGGCGCTTTCCATGTGCCGGTCCACGACCTTCGAGAGCACCGAGACGAATTTCATCTCGCCCGCCAGATCCTGCGGGTACGAATCGGTTCCAAGCGCCATGCGCACGCCCGCATCGAGATAGCGCTGGAAGGATTCGAGCACGACGCCGCGCCGGCCGAAGACCAGCGGGCAATGGGCGATAGCCGCGCCCGTGCGCGCGAGAATCTCGAGATCGCCGCCATAGGGATAGGCGGTCTGGCTGTGCCCGGACAAATAGATGCAATGGCCGAGGATGACCTCGGGCCCGAGAAAGCCCAAATCGTCGAGGAAGGCCACGGGGGTGCGCCCGGTTTGGCGCACGCTGTCCTGGAACTCGGGCATGGATTCGGCGCAATGCATCGTGATGCCGATGCCCAAGCGCCGCGCCGCGTCCTTGGTCCGGCGCAACAAATCCGGGCTGCACAGATGGTATTCGAACGGCACCAGGATGGGCCGCACGCGCCCGCCATGCTTGCCCGCCATGCCCTCGGCGAAGCGGCAGGCTCGCTCGAGCCCCGCCATCCCCGCTTTCTCGTCGTAATGGATGTGGTGCCGCCCGGCCTGGTCGAAATGATGCGCGCCCGTGGAAAACCCCGGACAGGTATAGAGCCTTATGCCGAGCTCGCCCGCGTGTTCGGCGATGGCCGAGAGATCGCCCGAGAAATCGCCGCCCATCTCGACGACCGTGGTCGAGCCGGTGCGCAAGAGGGACGCGAGCGAATAGCGGATGGTCGCGCGCGGATTTTCGAAGCTGAAGATCGTTTTCCCGCCGATGCCCTTGGCCGGGCAGTAATTGAGGAAGCCCGAGCGGAAGACATCGCGCCGCCCGGCGTCGAGAATCATCCGGTCGCCCGCGTGCGCGCCGATATGGACGTGACAATTGACCAGGCCCGGAATAACCAGCGCGCCGCGCGCATCGATGCGCCGCTCGACCGCGCCACGATAGGACTTGGCGACATCGAGGATGGTGTCGCCCTGAAAGGCCAGCGTGCCGTTCTCGATAATGCGATGTTCGCGCCCATCGAAGGCGACGATCCAGCCACCCTCGATCACGGTCACGCCCTCGGCGGCGCACGCGCCCGCCGCACCCTTCGCCGCCTCGGCCATCTCGCCCCTCCCCGCATCCGAACCAGATCGCCCATCGTGGCGAAGCTTCTCCCGGCGCGCTAGCCTCGGCTGGGCGAACCCCAGCGGAGCTTGCCATGAGCCGTATCGCGTCCCTCGAAGTCCGCCTAATCAAGAGCCGCCTCAAGACCAAGCGCGCCCAGGGCGTGGGCTCGGTCGAACGCGACGTAAAACGGGTGGTCGTTCGCCTGCGCACCGCTTCGGGCGCGGAGGGCTGGGGGGAATGTGCGCCGTGGGAGGTGTTTTCCGGCACGGCCGAACAGGCGGCGGCGGCGCTCGATTTGTACCTGCGCCCGCTCGTGATCGGCACGAACCCGCGCGCCATCCAGGCGACCCTCGCGGTCTGCGACAAGGCGCTGTACGAGCATTGGGAGGCCAAGGCCGCGCTCGAGATGGCCTTGTTCGATCTCTGCGGCAAGCTCTCGAATCTGCCCGTGTACGATCTTCTGGGCGGGATGGTGCGGAGTCGCATTCCGTTGAGCTTCTCGCTCGCCAATCCCGATGACGGCGCCGACGTGGCGATGGCCAAGGCCATGTGCGCCGACGGCCACCGCGTGTTTAAGGTAAAGACCGGGTTTTCCGATCACGAAAACGACATGCGCAGATTGGCGCGATTTCGGAAGGAACTGCCGGCGGACATCGATCTTCGTATCGACTACAACCAGGGCCTGGCCGCGTACGACGCGCTGCGCTGCTGCCGCGACATGGAGGTCTTCAAGCCGAGCTTCATCGAACAGCCGGTGAAGCGCCCCCTAATCCACGTCATGGCGGCGCTCACCGCCGCGCTCGACACCCCGGTGATGGCGGATGAAAGCGCCTTCACCCCGGCCGAGGCCTTGCGCGTCGTCGAGGCGCGTGCGGCCGATATCGTTTCGGTCAAGCTTATGAAATCAGGCGGCATCCTTGCCGGACGCAAGACCAACGCCATTTGCGAAGCGGCGGGCATACCCTGTTACGGCGGCACGTTGTTCGAGGGCGGCATCGCGCTCGCCGCCGGCACGCATTTCATCGCGGCGACGGCGAACATGTCGATGGGCTGCGAGTTCTACATGCCGAAATACGCCTTCGAGTCCGACATCCTGGTCGAGAACGTGGCGGTCGAGGACGGGCATGTCATCGTACCGCACGGTGCGGGCCTCGGCATCGAGATCGACGAGTCCGCGCTCAAGGCGGCGACGCTCGAGCTGCGCGGCTAGCCGCATGGCGCGGCCGTACTCAGTTCTCGATGCGGTGCGTCATCGAAAGGAAGGTACGCGAGGAAATATCTAGGAAGCGAAATCCGACCTGGCCGTCGCGCGACCAGCACAATTCAGCGGTAAATGCGCCACCGGCGACCCACCGACTACCGAGCACTTCGCCGGCGACCTCCTCGCTTACCGACAGCGTCCGGTCGAATCCCGCGATGCGGAACCCGCCTAGGGACCAATCGAGCGTCTTGTATCGCGTTCCATCGATCACAAGCCGGATCGAGCGGCCCTCGATGCGCGAACGCGCACGGCGATCGTGGCCCGCCAGGGCGCTGGGATCGATCGCAGGCCGGATCGAACGATCCTTGATGTGCGAACGCGCACGGCCATCGTGGCCCGTCACGGCGCCGAGGACGCGGCGCCAATACGATTTGATCGGCGCGGTTTTGATTGAAACGGAATCCTCGCGCACGGCGGCGCCCCTCCAGCAACCATCAAGCCGGCAGCCATCAAGCCGGCAATCATCAAGACTGTGGGTTAGCCGTTAAAGAACGCATAATCGAACATTATGAGCGCGAAACCCGCGGGTCGCCGTGCAGGAATCAAGAACCCCCGACTCGTCGCCGCACCGATCCACATTCAAAGCCAGCCGCACAAAGACCAGCGCCTGGATCAGCGGCGCGGCCGATGGCGCTTGCGCGATGGGTGGGGAAATGGTCGGACTGGCGGGATTTGAACCCACGACCCCTTGACCCCCAGTCAAGTGCGCTACCAGGCTGCGCCACAGTCCGAACTCACGAAATATATTGACGCACAAGGACTTAAGCAACCGGTCGAAATGCCCAAATCCGGAAAATCGTCAGGAATCGACGGCACTCACCGCATCGCTACTGCGCAGGCGGTTCGCACGATATTCCGGGCGCGAGGGCGAGGCCCTGGCCAAGGCCGAGCGCACGGATCGCCGCCATGCCCCGCGCGAAACGATCCGCCGATTCTTGCTAAGGTCCGGTAGCGGTCCTACGGGAGGGATTTTCATGTCGGCACGTTCGATGCGCGCTTGGGTGGCTGGGGCGAGCCTCCTCGCCTTCGCCCTTCTCGGCTGCTCGCTTCAAGCGCCCGATCCCGCCGGAATTTCCGCACATCCAGGCGGCCAAGCGGTGGAAGCCGCTCCCGCACTGCCGCCCCATCTGCGGCGCGCGCTCTATCCCAAATGGATCGACGCCAAGGCCGAAATCACCTGGCCGCCCAATGACGGCTATGCCGCCCCGCCGGTCGCCCAAACCCTGCCGGCGGGCACGCTGATCGACCGGTTCGGGGGCGAGGGCGGGACGTTCTTCAGCCCGAAGGGCGAAAGCTTCGCCGCGCGCGCCGTGCCCTATGTCTGCGAGCGCATGACCTATACGGTCTATCGCGTAGCCAAACCCCTCGTGGTCCTGGCGGGCAAGGCCGCGCCCTGGTTCGACGAGCCGGGCGGTGCCGTCCAATATCGAACCGAGGAACCGGCGTTCAAACTGCGCCTCGCCGGCATGATCGAAACCGCGGCGAACGACAATTCTCCCGACGGCACGTTCCCGGCACCCTGCGGGCCCTGACCGGATTCCAGCGCCCGGTCGCGACCGTCGGTGGATTTGCGTTCAGCGGAAGCGCAAGCCGCCGGGCTCGCCTTGCCGCCGCCCGAGATTGAGCACGAGAAGCACGACTACCGGCACGAGGCTCAGCAGCGACGCCACGGCGGCGATCGTCGGGTCGATCTCGTTGCGGATGTTCTCCCACATCTTCATCGGCAGGGTCTGGCTGCGGCTGCCGGCGATGAGCAGGGTGATCACCAACTCGTCGAAGGAATGGATGAAGGCGAAGATCGCGCCGCTGACCACGCCCGGCCGGATGAGCGGAAAGGTCACGCGCCGGAAGGTGCGCAAGGGCCCGGCGCCCAGGCTCATCGCCGCGCGCTCGTAGGTACGGTCGAAGCCCACCAGCGTCGCCGAAACGATGACCACGACATAGGCGAGCGAGCCGATGGTGTGCCCGATCACCAAGCCCACGAGGCCGCCGATTTGTCCGATTTGGGCAAGGGGCCCGTACAGTGCCACGCCGATCACGATGGAGGGCACGATGATGGGCGAAACGATCAGGCACATGACGGCCGTGCGCGCGGGAAACCGCCCACGCACGATGCCATAGGACGCGAGCGTGCCTGCGACGGTCGAGACCACGGCCGTCAGAACGGCGATCTGGGCCGACAGCGCCAAGGGTCCGAGCCAGCGCCAATCGCCGAAAAAATTCGCATACCATTTGAGCGAGAAACCGGGCGGTGGAAATTTGAGGAAATTCGCCGAGCTGAACGACAGCGGCACGACCACGAAGACCGGCAGGACGAGATAGAACAGCACGAGCGCGGTGAAGAGCCGGCTGAAGGTCCGGCCCACGGGCGGCACGGGCGCCCGGCCGAGCTCGCTCCGTTCGCGCCACGTTGCCACGCGATCGCCGAGCACGCGCGCATGACGCGCCAAGCCCGCCGCGAGTGCCGCCAATCCCGTCATGCGCGCAAACGCCAAAAATCCCCGGGCGACGGCACCCGGGCCGTGGCGCGCCGGTGCCGTGCGTTCGACCGCGATGAAGGCGGTCGCGCCCGTGAGCCAGCCGACCAGGAAGAAACCCGCGAGCGTGAGCACCAACAGGATAAACGCGGCCGCCGCGGCGAACGGCCAGTTCACGAGCTGGGAGATTTGTGCCTCGATGAAGGTCGCCAACATCACGTCCTTGAGGCCGCCCAGGAGTGCGGGCGTGATGTAGAAACCGAGGCAGAGCAGGAATACGAGCAAACAGCCGCTGCGCACGCCGGGCAAGCTCAGGGGCAGAAAGACGCGCACGAAGGCACGCGCGGGTCCGGCACCCAAGCTCTCGGCCGCGCGCATGAGACGCCAATCGAAACCGTTCATCACGCTGTAAATCGGCAGGATCATCAGCGGCAGCATTACCTGGATCATGCCGACGTGAACGCCGAACGGATTGAAAACCAGCTTCAAGGGCTGATCGACGAAGCCCGTCTGCGTCAGCAGGGAATTGATGACGCCGTTGCGATGCAGCAGCACGAGCCAAGCATAGGTGCGCACGAGAAAGCTGGTGAGATACGGCACGACGACGAGCAGCAACAGCACGTTGCGCAAGCGCGGGGACGCGCGCGCCAGCACATAGGCCACCGGATAGCCGAGCGCGAGGCAAAAGACCGTGACGGTGGCGGCGACGCGGAAGGTGATGAGGAGGACGCGGACATAGACGTCCTCCTCGAAGAACTCGGCGTAATGCTTCAGCGTGAATTTCGGCGCGTCCAGGCTGACGAGGAAAAGACTCGCGAGCGGATAGACGTAGCACGCGGCGAGAAACAGCACCGCGGGCAGCACGAGCCAACCCACGTTCAGACGCAACGCGGATTCGGTCCGGGCGGGCGGGCGGGCGGCCAGAGGGGCAAGAACGGTCATGGCGGAACGCGCGCGGGCCCGTCCGAGATCGCCGGGCGGGCCGCGCGCGGCTAGGTTATTCCAAAATCCACTTGTTCCAGCGCTCGATGAGCTTCTGGAGATTGTTTTTGCCCGACGCGTCGGTTGCCATGTACCAGCCGTCGTCGCGCACGTACATCTTCTTCACGTTATCGGGTCCGGTCGGCAGGAGTTTCGCCGTTTCGGGCTTGATGAACTTATAGGCATTGGTGTTGCTCGGACCGTAGGGGATGAGCTCGGAGAATTCCGCCTGCCGGTCGGCGCGCGTGGCGAAGGCGATGAACTTCATGGCGTTCGCCGCATTCTGCGCGCCCTTGGGCACGATGTAATAGTCCACCTGGATCTTGCCCTGATTCCACTCGATGTCGAGCGGCGCGCCCTTCTTTTGCAGATTGGTGATGCGGCCGTTGAAGGCGTGGCCCATATCGGCGATGCCGTCGGCGAAGATCTGCTGGTTTTCCGCGCCTTCCTTCCACCACTTGACGATATGCGGCTTGATCTTGTCCAAGCTTCGGAATACCCGATCGACATCGAGCGGATAGAGCTTGTCCATGGGC
Source organism: Rhizobium sp. Q54 (assembly GCA_945860095.1). Lineage (GTDB taxonomy): Bacteria > Pseudomonadota > Alphaproteobacteria > CADEGL01 > CADEGL01 > CAMAPP01. Next base: position 15,441 of record CAMAPP010000038.1, read on the forward strand.
ACGCCGTCGGCAAGCAACGCCTCTTCCCACGGGCCCGAGCCATAGACGCCCATGCGCATCGTGCGCGCGCCGGGGAAGTTTTTTACGTCCCAGAACTGCGCCCAATTGGCGGGGCGCTTGCCGGCCGGAATCTTGTCCTTGTTGTAGGCGATGACGTAGGCCGCGTAGATATAGCCCACCCCGTTCGGCTGCTTGTCGCGCGCCGCGATGCCGGCAAGCTCGTCGGCCTTGAAGGCGCCGTAATCGATCTTGTCCAGCCACCCCGACCCATTTGCCGTCAAGAAATCGACCGACGGCATGGCGCCGACATCGACCTCGACGTTCTTGTTCTCGATCATCAGCTTGAGCTTGGCCAGATTCGTCCAGTCGCGGATGGCCACGACCTTGATGCCCGTCTCCTTCTCGAACGGCTCCACATAGGCCTTCATATTGGCGTCGGCCCAATCGCCGCCGCCGATATGGACGCGCACGGTGCCCTTGTCCTGGGCCGATGCCATGCCCGCGAAGGCGAGGGCCAGAAGGCCCGCGCTCAATCCCAATATGCGTCTCGTCATCGCACCTCTCCCCGGCGTTCGCGCGGCGCCGGCGGCGCCGCCGTCCCTCTCATGCCGATCCCCGAACCAGTCCGAGATCGGCCACACTCATTCCGACCGCCACGCGCTCGCCGGCGGCGAAACCCCCGCCCTCCGAACGCGTCTGTTCCTTGGCGATCAAGCCAATCTCGCCGACGCGCAGGCGGTACTTGCGCATCTCGCCGAGATAGATGACCTCCTCGATTCGTCCGTCGTGCCATTGCTTGCCGGGTTCGGAACCCGCGACGCGCGCGACCGTCACCCGTTCGGGGCGGATGGACACGGTGATGGGCGCACCCGCCGAACCCGAGGCGGGCGCCGGAATCCGCAGCCGCAATCCGCAAGAGGTCGCCGCATCGGCTTCCCCTCCGTCCACGCGGCCGAGCACGAGGGCAATTAGGTTCGTTTCGCCGATGAAATCCGCGACGAAGCGGTCGGCGGGGTGTTCGTAAAGCTCCTCCGGCGTGCCAAGCTGGGCGATCTTGCCCCGATTCATCACGGCGATGCGGTCCGACATGGTCAAGGCCTCGCCCTGATCGTGCGTGACGTAGATCACCGTGATGCCGAGATCGCGCTGGATGTGTTTGATCTCGAGTTGCATCTGCTCGCGCAGTTTCTTGTCGAGCGCCGAGAGCGGCTCGTCCATCAGGAGCACGGGCGGATCGAAAACGAGCGCGCGCGCGAGCGCGACCCTCTGCTGCTGGCCGCCCGAAATCTGGGAGGGATAGCGCGACTCGTGGCCTTCCAGGCGCACGCGCGCCAAGGCTCCCGTCACGCGCGTTTCGATCTCGTTCCGGCCGGCGCCGCGCCCTTCCAGGGGAAAGGCCAGGTTCTCGGCCACGGTCATGTGCGGAAAGAGCGCGTAGCTCTGGAACACCACGCCGAGATTGCGCCGGTAGGGCGGCACATGATCCACGCGCGCGCCGCCGATGCGCACCTCGCCCGCGCTCGGCCGCTCGAAGCCCGCGACGAGCATGAGGGTCGTCGATTTGCCCGAGCCGCTCGGGCCAAGCAAGGTCACGAATTCCCCCGCCTGGACCATGAGATCCACGCCATCGACCGCCGCCACGCTTCCGAAGTGCTTGATCACTCCGACGAGTTCGACGCTCTGGGCACTGTGCTTGGCCAATCCCGCTCCACGGGCGCGAGGTTTTCCGATTCGTTCATGCTATCTTGGCGCCCGGTGCAAGACCCGTCAATCGATAGGCCGACCAAAAGTCCGGCCGGTCGAAGGTCCGGCCGATCGACAGCGATAGAACAGGGTATCGCCATGCCGCTCCATTTCGCCGTCGAGGAATACGCCCAGCGCCGCGCCGCCGCGACCGAAGCCATGGCAAGCGAGGGTTTGGACGGCATGTTGCTGTTCAGCGGCCAGAGCCAGTATTACCTTACCGGATACGATTCGTTCGGCTTTGTGCTCTTCCAGTGCCTCTATCTTGGGGCGGACGGGCGCATGACCTTGCTGACGCGCGCGGCCGATGTGCCGGCCGCCGAGTACACCTCGGTGCTCGAAGACATCCGAATTTGGATCGACGGCACCGGCCAGGGCCCGGCCGAGCAATTGCGCGATATCCTCGAGGAGCACGGCTGCCGCGGAAAACGCCTCGGCGTCGAGTACGAGAGCTGGGGTTTGACGGGCCGCAACGCCAAGCGCCTCGACGCGGCGCTGGACGGGTTCTGCGCGACCGTCGATGCCTCCGAGCTCGTCGCCCGGATCCGCTTGGTGAAGAGCGAGGCCGAACTCGTCTATGTCCGCCGCGCGGCGGCGCTTGCCGACGAGGCGCTGTCGGAAGCCAATCGCATGGCGGTGGCGGGCGCGTTCGAGGGCGAAATTCTCGCGGCCATGCAGGGTGCCGTATTTAAGGGCGGCGGCGACTATCCCGGCAATGAATTCACCATCGGCTCGGGCCGGGGCGCGCTGCTCGCGCGCTATCACAGCGGCAGGCGCCATCTCGATTCCGTCGATCAGCTAACCGTGCAAATCGGCGGCGTCTATCGCCATTACCACGCCTCGCTCATGTCGACGATTCTCGTCGGCGAAGCGCACGCCCAGCACCGCGCCATGCACGCGGCCATGCGCGAGTCCCTCGAGGCCGCACACGAAATTCTCAAGCCCGGCGCGCCGATCCGCGACATCTTCGAGGCCTACCGCAAGATTTGCGAGCGAACCGGATTTACCGCGCATCGCCTGACCAGTTGCGGCTACAGCCTGGGCGCCGCCTACCATCCCACTTGGATGGACTGGCCGTGGATTCACGCGGGCAGCGAGGTCGTGGCCGCGCCCAATATGGTGTTCTACGTTCACATGATCCTGGCCGACCGGGGATCGGGGCGGGCGATGACGCTCGCCGATACCTCGGTCGTGACCGCGACGGGCTGCGAGCGGCTGTCGCGCCGGAAGCTCGACCTCGTGGTCAATGCGGGTTAGACGGCCTTAGTCTTCGGATTTTAGCAGCGCGCGCAGCGCAACGAGCTCCTCGCGCAGGGCCGCGAGCTCGGCCTTCATCGCGGCTGGCAGGAAGCGCGTTTCGAGGATCGCCCGACTCGGAAGGGCCGCCTCGCCGCGAATCGTCAGCGTCGGTCCCTCTTCCCCTGCCCCCGGTCCGGGCGCGGCGGCATGTTCCGCCACTTGCGCCGCGGCTGGGCTCGCCACGACAAGCAGGGGCCGCGCGCGGGGCGCATCGTCGTCGCGCGCCTCGCGCGCCGCGTCGCGCGCGTCCTTCAGCAGGCGCTGCACGCCCTTGATGGTATAGCCCTCGCTGTACAGAAGTTCGCGCACCCGGCGCAGCAGCACCACGTCCTCGGGTCGGTAATAGCGCCGCCCGCCGCCGCGCTTGAGGGGCTTGACCTGCGGGAATTTGGTTTCCCAAAACCGCAGAACGTGCTGCGGCACGTCGAGATCGGTCGCGACCTCGCTGATGGTGCGGAAGGCGGCGTCCGATTTGCGCACGCGGCGCAGGGCTTCGAGTTCAGCCACGGCTATCGGCCCGCGACGCCGCGCGGGTGGCATGGAAGACGACCGCGGCACGCAAGACGTCCACGGCGCGGCCGATGAAGGCGAATGGGGAAGGACGAACGGTCGCGGGCCATGGGCCGCGCTCCGCGTCAGGCCGGCTGCCCGCCTGATTCGGGTGCGGTGGGCCGTGCCGCATCGAGCTGCGAAAGCTTCTTGTTGATCGTGTTCTTCAGCACATGCGAGGCGCGGAAAACGAGCACCCGGCGCGGCATGATGGGAACGACAGCGCCGGTTTTCGGATTGCGCCCGATGCGCTGGCCTTTCTGGCGGACGGAGAAGGAACCGAACGACGAAATCTTCACCGACTCGCCCTGGGCGAGCGCGTCGGATATCTGCTTCAAAACAATCTCGACGAGCTGGGCCGATTCGTGGCGCGAAAGTCCGACCTCCTGATACACCGCCTCGCTCAAGTCCGCGCGGGTCAGCGTCCGTTCTGCCATGGCCCCCTCCATCTTCATTTCCAACGGTAAACTTACGGGCTAAGGCAGTCAATTGGCTCGAAAAGTCGGATTTTACCCGGCCGGCCCGGCCACCGGGTCGCCCGGTTCCGATTCCGGCGATCAGCCCGAGGCGCGGTTTGGTCCGTCCCCGGTGTCATCGACCTCCGATTCGTCGATCTCGGATTCGTCGATCACGGCTGGGCGGTCGAATTCGGCCTTGATGCGCTCGTTGAAGCCGCCCGTGACCAGATCGGCGGCGACGGCAATGGCGTTGGCGAAGCCCAAGGCATCGGCGGCGCCATGGCTTTTGACGCAGATGCCGTTCAGCCCGATGAACATGGCGCCGTTATAGCGGCGCGGATCGACCCGGCGGCTGAGCTTCTTCAAACCGCGGCGGGCGAGCAGATACCCAAGGCGCGCGGCGAGCGAACTCTTGAAGGCCTCGCGCAGAAACTGGCTGATGAGGCGCGCCGTGCCCTCGGCCGTCTTGAGCGCGATATTGCCCGAAAATCCGTCGGTCACGACCACATCGACCGTGCCGGCGGCGATATCGTCGCCCTCGATGAAGCCGTGGAAATTTATGCCGTGGCCGGGCTCGCGCAGCATGGCCGCGGCCGCGCGCAATTCGTCGTGGCCCTTCGCCTCCTCGGTGCCGACGTTCAGAAGGCCCACGCTCGGGCTCGTGAGGCCGAGAACCGTGCGGGCGAAGACCTCGCCCATGACCGCGAATTGCAGAAGATTGTTCGCGTCGCACACGACGTTCGCGCCGAGGTCGAGCATCACGCTCTCGCCCTTGAGGGTCGGGAAGAACGAGGCGATCGCCGGACGGGCGATGCCGGGCAGGGTGCGCAATTGCAGCTTGGCCATGGCCATGAGCGCGCCCGTATTGCCCGCCGACACCACGCCCGCGGCCTCGCCGTCGCGCACCGCCTCGATCGCCAGCCACATGCTCGACTTGCGCCCCGAGCGCAACGCCGCCGAGGGCCGGGCATCGGCGCCCACGATCTCGGGTGTGTGGCGGATGGTCACGCTCGCACGCAATTTCCGCCGTTTGCGCACGAGGGGAACCAGGCGTCGCTCGTCTCCGACGAGAAGGAAATGAAGTTCCGGGCGGCGCTGGCGCGCGATATGGGCGCCACGCACCACGGCCTCGGGAGCGTGATCGCCGCCCATGGCATCGAGCGCGAGCGTGATGCGCTCCGCCGATAACGGCGCCGGCGAATGGACCGGCGAAGACCGCTTGGGCGGCATCAAGAGCGCCAGCCGCGCGGCAACGCGGCTAGCTGGCCGGAGAGGCCTGCACCACGTCGCGCTTGCGGTAATGGCCGCATGCGCCGCAGACGTGATGGGGGCGCATCATCTCGCCGCAATTCGCGCACTCGACGATCGCCTCGCTCTTGAGAGCATGGTGGGAGCGGCGCATGTTGCGGCGGGATTTGGAGGTCTTTTTCTTGGGAACGGCCATGGTTTTCTCCCGGCGGACGCGCCGCAGGCTTTCGCGAACTCGATTGGGAACAGCAGCTAAATAGCGAAAATCGCGCGTTCCCGCAAGTTCCGTGCAAGGGTTAAGTCAATTTCTTTCGTAATTCCACAAGCTTGGAAAAGGGTCCTGATTTCTCAGTTTCGCTATTTTTGGCCCCTCCCAATGCCTTTTCGCCGTTCGCGCCGAGAATATCGCCCAGCGCCACACCCGGCTTTCGCGGGTATGGGTCGAGCGCCACGACCAATTGCTGGGCCATCGCCTCGCCAAGATCGATATGGCTGCCGTCCATCTGTTCCGGATCGTCCTCGCCGACCGCCGACAGATGGACCTCGGGCATCTCCGGCCCGATGCGCTTGGCGTAGGTAATGCCGACATGCACTTCGAGCCTGGCCGGAACCGGCTCCAGACTGATCACGCATTGCTGGGTGACTTCGGCCTCGAGCCGGCCTTCGACCCGGTAAAGCCCGGCGCCGAGGGCGGTGACGTGGAGCCAGGCCTCGAGGCGATCGAGGGCGGCAAGGCCGAAGCGGCGCACCAGCACCGCCCGCTCCGCGGCATTGGCGGAGATATCCTCCACCAGCCCGGCAGATGGAATGTCGTCGACATCCACGATACGGCTGAACTCGGGCGCTTCCGTCATGGGCGGACGCTTCATGAATCCGAGCCTCCGCTATTCATTCGGCCGGCGGCGGCGGAAAGATCAGCCGGCCGGCCAATAGCTCCGCTCCGTCATGGGCCGCAAGACTGCGGTCGAGGGCAAAGACATAGCTCGCAAGTTCCGGCGCGCTCGGGCCCGCGCCGGCATAGATGTTCCGCGCGAGAATATCCGCAAGAGCCGCCTCGCCCGCGGCCAGGCCCTGCTCGTAGGCCAAAACCCGGCCGTAAAATTGCGTGACCAGGCGCTTGATGCGCTTGCCGACCGCGAGATCGCCCACCCCCATTTCGCGGAGATTGCGGTCGAGATCGGTGAACAGCACGTCGAACACGTCCTGGGAAAGCTCGGCGCCGGGCGCGCCCGCCGATTTGAGCCGCCGCATGACGGCGAAGCCATGGAGCGCGATCATCTCGAACCGGCCTTCCGGCGTGTCGGCCACGCCCAAGCGCGCGTAGAACACGGGTTCGCGCGCCCGCGCGACCGCCGCCGCGTACAATCTTTCGGCCGCCGCCTTGCGGGCGCGCCGTGCCCGACCGAATCCGAACATGGGAAAGCCTTGAAATTCCCGGATATCGTACCGGTTTCGGGACTGTGATACTATTGGATCAACCCGACCGCCGATCAAGCGCCGTGCGTAACGAGCGCCGAGAATTGGCCGACGGGGAATGTCGTATTTTTAGCACGATTTTAGCACGCGCCATGATGATTGTTCGCGATAACAAACCAACCCTCGCGCCCCGCCGCCCCTATGGCCGCCCGGCGCTTTACGCGCTGGCGCTCGGCGCGGCCCTCTTGGTCGCTTCTTGCTCGCCAGCCATCGAGCAGCGCGGCAATCTGCCCGATCCTGCGGTGCTGGCCGATATCCGGCCAGGCGTCCACACCAAGGAGCAGGTGAGCCAGCTTCTCGGCACGCCGTCGAGCGTCGCGCCCTTCGACAAGAACATTTGGTATTACATGGGCCAAAAGACCGAAAAGATCGCCTTCTTCAAGCCCGAGATTCTCGACCAACAGGTCGTCGCCATCAAGTTCAACGACAAGGGCGTGGTGAGCGAGGTCCGCCGTTTCAACCAGGCCGACGGCAAGGAGGTCGACGTCGTCGAACGCGAGACGCCGACGCGCGGGCAGGAACTCACATTCGTGCGCGCCCTTCTCGGCTCGCTCGGCTTCCTTGGGCGCAATCCCTTGAACAGCGAGGCCACCTACAAGCGCGAAGGGCGCAACTAGGCGGCCGCCCTCGGCCAACGAAAAGCCCCGGACCGAAGTCCGGGGCTTTGCCGTTCCTAGGTGTCGGAGAAATGGCCGTCCGTCACAGCTTGGCCAGCACCGCCAACATCAAGATCGCCACGATATTGGCGATCTTGATCATCGGATTGATCGCCGGGCCCGCCGTATCTTTGTACGGATCGCCGACCGTGTCGCCGGTCACGGCGGCCTTGTGGGCGTCCGAGCCCTTGCCGCCGAAATTGCCTTCCTCGATGTACTTCTTCGCATTGTCCCACGCACCGCCGCCCGAGGTCATCGAGATGGCGACGAACAGGCCCGTCACGATGGTTCCGAGCAGCATCGCACCCACGGCGGTGAACGCGTTGGCTTGCCCCGCCACAAGATAGACAACGAAGTAGAGCGCGATCGGTGCCAGCACCGGAAGCAGCGAGGGAACGATCATTTCGCGGATCGCGACCTTGGTCAGCATATCGACGGCGCGGCCGTATTCGGGCTTGGCCGTGCCTTCCATGATGCCGGGGATTTCCCGGAACTGACGGCGTACTTCCTCGACCACCTGCCCACCCGCGCGCCCGACCGCCTGCATGCCGAGCGAGCCGAACAAATAGGGCAGAAGGCCGCCGATGAAGAGGCCGATGACAACGTACGGACTTTGGAGCGAGAAGCCGACCTCGACATCGGGGAAGTAATGCTTCAGGTCCTGGGTGTAGGCCGTGAACAACACAAGCGCGGCCAGGCCGGCCGAGCCGATGGCATAACCCTTGGTCACCGCCTTGGTCGTGTTGCCGACGGCATCCAGCGCGTCGGTGGTCTTGCGCACGTCCTTCGGCAGATTGGACATTTCCGCGATGCCGCCGGCATTGTCGGTCACGGGGCCATAGGCATCGAGGGCCACGATCATGCCCGCCAAGGCGAGCATCGTGGTGGCCGAGATCGCCACGCCGTACAGTCCCGCCGCCAGATTGGCGAGCACGATGCCGATGCTGATGACGACGACCGGCAGCGCGGTCGATTCCATCGACACGGCGAGGCCCTGGATGATGTTCGTGCCGTGGCCCGTGGTCGAGGACCGCGCGACCGAAGTCACCGGACGATGACCCGTGCCCGTGTAGTACTCGGTGATCCAGACGATGAGCCCGGTCACCGCCAAGCCGATGATGGCGCACTGGTACAATTGGCTTCCCGTCACGCCGACGGCGATTTCGGCGGAAAAGCCGCCGAACATGTAATGGGTGACATAGGCGATGAAGCCCGCCGAGACGACGGCCGTCGCGATCAAGCCCTTATAAAGCGCGCCCATGATGTTGTTGGAGGCGCCGAGGCGAACGAAATACGTGCCGATCACCGAGGCGATGATGCACGCAGCCGCGATGACGAGCGGATAAAGCATCATGCCGCCCTGTACTTCGACGGGGAAATACAGCACCGCGAGCAACATGGTCGCCACGATCGTGACTGCATAGGTCTCGAACAGGTCCGCGGCCATGCCGGCGCAGTCGCCGACATTGTCGCCGACATTGTCAGCGATGGTCGCGGCGTTTCGGGGGTCGTCCTCCGGGATGCCCTGCTCCACCTTGCACACGAGGTCCGCGCCTACATCGGCCGCCTTCGTGAAGATGCCACCACCGACTCGCATGAACATCGCGAGGAGCGCTGCGCCGAAGCCGAAGCCCTCAAGCACCTTGGGCGCCTCGCCCTTGTAGACG
>CAMAPP010000039.1 GCA_945860095.1 Rhizobium sp. Q54
GGCTACGAGCACGTCGAGTTGGTGAAACGCTTTTCGACCGCCGGCATGGGGCCCTCGCAAGGCCGGCACTCGGCGTTGAATCTTGCGCGTCTGGTGGCCGAGGCCGGCGGCCGCGATCTCGAGATCGTGGGGCAAACGACGGTGCGCCCGCCGGTTTCGGCCGAGAAGTTCGGCCATTTGGCGGGGCGCGGCTTCGAGCCGGTGCGCCTGACCGCGATGCATGCCCGGCACGTCGAGCTCGGGGCTCGGATGATGCCCGCGGGTCTGTGGCTGCGCCCGGCCTATTACGGCGCGCCGGAGGAACGCGAGGAACGGATCGCCTCCGAGGTCGGGGCGGTGCGCGCGGGCGTGGGATTGATCGACGTCTCGACGCTCGGCGGCCTCGATGTGCGCGGCCCCGATGCGGCCGAATTTCTCGAACGCCTCTATACCTTCGCCTACAAGAAACAACAGCTCGGGCGCGCGCGCTACGTGCTGATGTGCGATCCGATGGGCGCCATCATCGATGACGGTGTCGCCTGCCGCTTTCACGACCGGCATTTCTACGTGACCGCGACCACCACGGGGGTTGATCGGGTCTATCAGCAGATGTTGTTCTGGAACGCCCAGTGGCGGCTCGATGTCGACGTGGCCAATGTCACTTCCGCCTATGCGGGGGTCAATCTGGCCGGGCCGAAATCGCGCGCGGTGCTCGCGCGCCTGTGCAAGGACGCGGACCTTTCGGCCGCTGCGTTCCCGTATATGGGCGTGCGCGAGGCGGTGGTCGCGGGCATCCCTGCGCGCCTGTTGCGCGTCGGCTTCGTGGGCGAGCTTGGTTACGAGATCCACGTTCCGGCGAGCCAGGGTGAGGCGCTGTGGGACGCTCTGTTGTATGCCGGGCGCAATTTCGGCATCCGCGCCTTCGGCGTCGAGGCGCAGCGCGTGCTCCGTCTCGAAAAGGGCCATATCATCGTCGGCCAGGACACGGACGCCGAAACCACGCCCGAAGACGCCGATATGGGTTGGGCGATCGCGCGCAAAAAGCCTTTCTTCATCGGCGGGCGCGCCATCGATATCCAGGCGCGCGCGGGCCTCAGGCGCAAGCTCGCGGGCTTCGTCATGCCCTTGGACGCCCGGCTCGTGCCCGAGGAAAGCCATTTGGTGGTGCGCGACGACCTGATCGTCGGACGCGTGACCTCGATCGCGCGTTCGGCGGCGCTGGGCAAGATCGTCGGTCTTGCCTTCGTGGCGCCCGACCAGGCCAATCCGGGCACCCGCATCGCGGTCAAGGCCGCGGGCGGCGTGCTGGTCGAGGCCGAGATCGCGTCCTTGCCGTTCTACGATCCCAAGGGCGAACGGCAGGACATGTGACCATGGCCAATTCCGATCCCACCGATTTCGCCCGCCGCAGCTTCGTCTATCGCCGCTTGAAGCAGCGTGGCGCCGCGTTCGCCGAACTCGACGGCGCCGCGATGGCAATGCGCTGCGGGACGGAAGGCGAAGACGCGCGCGCGGCGGGTGCGCTGGGTCTGGCCGATCTGTCGGTTTTGCCGCGCTGGGGGTTCAAGGGCAGGAGCGCGCTCGATTGGCTGCGCGTGCAGGGCGTGCGCGGCATGGACGCCGACAACGCTTCGGCCGAACAGTATGACGGCGCGCGCGCCTTGCGCCTGTCGCCGGGCGAGGTATTGCTGCTGCCGGGTCTTGATGGGCGGAGCGTTTTTCTCGCGCGCATCGCCGCCGCCTGGTCGCTCGATACCGCCCCCGGCACCTACGCCGTGCCGCGCGCCGACAGCCATTATTGGTTCGTCGTCGCCGGGGTTCATGCGGCGGCGATGTTCGCCAAGCTGTGTGGCGTCGATCTGCGCCCGGCGAAATTCGCCGACGGCCGCATCGCCCAAACCTCGGTCGCGCGCTCGAACGCCATCGTCGTGCGCCGCGATCTGGGCGCCACGCCGGCCTACGATATTTTGGGCGACAGCGCCTCGGCCGGCTTTATGTGGGCATCCCTCGAGGACGCGATGATCGAATTCGGCGGCCGCACGGTCGGGCTCGATGCGCTACGCGCGCTCGCGCCGCATCCAGCGTGACGGATGCCGCGCCGTGCTTCTATAATCGCGCCTATCTTGTGACCGGAGGCATCCCATGTGCGGCATTGTCGGCCTGTTCCTGAAGAATCCGGCCCTGCAAAGCCAGCTTGGCCGGCATATCTCGGCCATGCTGATCGGCATGACCGATCGCGGGCCCGATAGCGCGGGCGTCGCGGTCTATCACCGTCCGGTCGAGGATGGCTCGAGCAAGTTCACCCTGTTCCACGATGACGAGAGCTATCACTGGCGCGCCATGGCCGGGCGGCTGTCCGACGAGATGGGCGTCGAATCGGATGTCGAGGTGCGCGCGGCCCATGCGGTTTTGACCGCGAAGGCGCCGGAAAAGGCCGTGGCCGATTGGCTGCTCGCCCATTGTCCGGACGTGCGCGTCATGGGCTACGGCCATCTGATGGAGGTCTATAAGGAGAAGGGCTTGCCCAAGGATGTCGTGCGCCGCCACGGCATCGAGGCCATGGAAGGCACTCACGCCATCGGCCACACGCGCATGGCGACCGAAAGCATCGTGACGACCGAACATTCCCATCCCTTCACCGCCGCTTCCGATATGTGCCTCGTGCACAACGGCTCGCTGTCGAACCACAACCGGCTGCGCGAATGGCTGAAACGCCGGGGCCAGCGTTTCGAAACCGACAACGACAGCGAGGTGGCGGCGCGCTATTTTGCCTATCGCATGTCCGAGGGCGCCACGCTCGAGGAAGCGATGCTAGCGGGTCTCAAGGATCTGGACGGCTTCTTTACCTTCACCATGGGCACGCGCGACGGCTTTGCCGTGTTGCGCGACGGCATCGCGTGCAAGCCCGCCGTCCTCGCCGAAACCGACGATTGGGTGGCCATGGCGTCCGAGTACCGCAGCCTTGCGGATTTGCCGGGGGTCGAGAACGCGCGGGTCTGGGAGCCCGCGCCCGCGGTGGTTTACACCTGGCGTCTCGAGCACTAGGCGGATTGGACACCGGCACCATGCAGATCGTCGATCTCGCCCAGTCCAATGTACGGACGCTCAATCAGCGCCTGCACGATCTGCCGCGCGATACCAATGAACGCGCCTGGCGCATCCTCAACCCGCGCGGCGCGCATGCGGTGGCGGTCGGCTTGAACCTGGCCGTCGAAATCCACGTCGAGGGCCATGTCGGCTATTACTGCGCGGGCATGAACAAGGAAGCCACGGTGGTGATCCACGGCCAATGCGGCTGGGGCGTGGGTGAAAACATCATGAGCGGCTTGGTGCGCGTGACCGGCAATGCCTCGCAGGCCGCCGGCGCCTCGGGCCATGGCGGCATGGTCGTCATCGAGGGCGATGCCGGCCCGCGCTGCGGCATCTCGATGAAGGGCGTGGACATCGTCGTCGGCGGCTCGATCGGCAATTTCAGCGCCTTCATGGCGCAGGCGGGCAATCTGGTGGTCTGCGGCGATGCGGGCGATGCGCTCGGGGATTCGTTGTACGAGGCCGATCTCTACGTTCAGGGCAAGGTTGCAAGCCTGGGCGCGGACTGCGTGGAGAAAAAAATGACGCCCAAGGACGCGAAAACCGTCGCGGCGCTATTGGCCAAGGCCGGAATCAAGGCCGATGTCGCGCGCTTTCGCCATTACGGCTCGGCGCGCAAGCTCTATCACTTCCACGTCGATCACGCCGATGCCTACTAAGCGCCCCCATTCCGCGAAGTCCGCGAAGTCGCGCGCCGCCAAATCGGCACGCCCGGCAAAGGCCGCCGCGACGGGCCCGTCCGCCAAAATCGGGCCTATCGATCCCAATCTCTTGCGCCCCTCCGCGGCGTTTCCGCCCCAAGTGATCGCGGAAATCCACCGTGCGGCCGATCAGGGCCTTTACGAGATTCGCGGTTTCGGCACCAAGCGGAAATTGCCGACCTTCGACGATCTGTTGCTGCTCGGCGCGTCCGTCTCGCGCTATCCGCTCGAGGGCTACCGCGAGAAGTGCGACACCAATGTCGTGCTCGGCACGCGCTTCGCGAAAAAGCCCATCGAACTCAAGATTCCGATCACGGTCGCGGGCATGAGCTTCGGCTCGCTGTCGGCGAACGCCAAGGAATCGATCGGCCGGGCCTGCACCGCTATGGGCACGAGCTCGACCACGGGCGATGGCGGCATGACGGAGGAGGAACGGCGCGCCTCCAAGACGCTCGTCTATCAGGTTCTGCCTTCGCGCTACGGCCTCAATCCCGACGATCTGCGCCGTTGCGACGCCATCGAGGTCGTGATCGGCCAAGGGGCGAAGCCGGGCGGGGGCGGCATGTTGCTCGGCCAGAAGATCAGTCCGCGCGTCGCCAAGATGCGGACCTTGCCCCAAGGCATCGACCAGCGCAGCGCGTCCCGCCATCCCGACTGGACCGGTCCCGACGATCTGACCATCAAGCTCCAGGAGCTGCGCGAGATCACCGATTGGGAAAAGCCGATTTACGTCAAGATCGGCGCGACGCGGACCTATTTCGACACCCAGCTCGCGGTCAAGGCGGGCGCGGACGTGATCGTGCTCGACGGCATGCAGGGCGGCACGGGCGCGACGCAGGACGTGTTCATCGAGCATGTCGGCATCCCGACCTTGCCGGCGTTGCGTTTGGCGGTCGACGCGCTCATGGAACTCGACATGCATCGCAAGGTGCAGCTCATCGTCTCGGGCGGCATCCGCTCGGGCGCCGATGTCGCCAAGGCGCTCGCGATGGGTGCCGACGCCGTGTCGATCGGCTCGGCCGTGCTGGTGGCGCTGGGCTGCAACCGGCCGGTTCACGTCGAGGAATACCGCGCGCTCGGCACCGAGCCCGGGTTCTGCCACCACTGCCACACCGGGCGCTGCCCGGTCGGCGTCACCACCCAGGACGAAAAATTGCAGGCCCGGCTCGATCCCGAGCGCGGCGGGCGATGGCTGCGCAATTATTTGTCCACGCTTACCCTCGAACTCCAAACCATGGCCCGCGCCTGCGGCAAGACGCACGTGCTCAATCTTGAGCCCGAGGACTTGGTCGCACTGACTGTCGAGGCCGCGGCCATGGCGCGCGTGCCGCTCGCCGGCACGAAATGGATACCCGGGCAGGGAGGGTATTGAGGCTTGGGGCCGAGCGCCGGGCCTTCGTCGCGGCGCCGAGGAACAACGATAAAGTCACGACAGGGAGGAACCGATGGCCGCCGATTTGGCCGCGCTCGCCAAGAAACGAAAAATCCAATATTTCCTCATCAGCTATGTCGACCTGTTCGGCGCGCTGCGCGCCAAGCTGGTGCCGGCGCGCGCCATCGGCGAGATGCAGAAGGCGGGGGCCGGTTTCGCGGGCTTCGCCACCTGGCTCGACATGTCGCCCGCCGATTCCGACATGTTCGCCGTGCCCGATCCCGACAGCCTCATCCAATTGCCGTGGAAGCCGGAAGTCGGCTGGCTGGCCTCCGAGATCGTGATGGACGGCAAGACGGTCGCCCATTCGCCGCGCGGCGTTCTGAAGGCCCAGATCGCGCGCGCGGCCAAGCTCGGCCAGCGGATGAAGACGGGCGTGGAGTGCGAATTCTTCCTCGTGACCCCCGACGGGCGCGCCGTCGCCGACACGCGCGACACCCATTCCAAGCCCTGTTACGACCAATCGGCGTTGATGCGCCGCTACGACGTGATCACCGAGATATGCGACGCCATGATCGCGCTCGGCTGGCGGCCGTACCAGAACGACCACGAGGACGCCAACGGCCAGTTCGAGATGAACTGGGAATACGACGATTGCCTCGTCACCGCCGACCGCCACGTATTCTTCAAGTACATGGTCAAGAGCATCGCCGAAAAACACGGCCTGCGCGCGACCTTCATGCCCAAGCCGTTCCTGAATTTGACCGGCAGCGGCTGTCATGCCCATGTTTCGGTCTGGGACAAGTCGGGCAAGACCAATCTGTTTCACGACCCCAAGGGCGAACTCGGGTTGTCCAAGCTCGCCTATCATTTCCTCGGCGGCGTCCTTCATTCGGCGGAGGCGTTGTGCGCGCTGTTCAATCCGACGATCAATTCCTTCAAGCGCATCAACGCGCCGGTCACGCTCTCGGGCGCCACCTGGGCACCGAACACGATTACCTATGGCGGCAATAACCGCACGCACATGGTGCGCATTCCCGATGCCGGGCGGTTCGAGCTTCGCCTCATGGACGGCGCCGCCAATCCCTATTTGATGCAGGCGGGCGTGCTGGCGGCGGGTCTGGACGGCGTCGCCGCGCGGCGCGATCCGGGCAAGCGCCTCGATATCAACATGTATACCCACGGCCACACGGTGAAGGGCGTGAAGCGCCTGCCGCTCAACATGCTCGATTCCATTCGGTTGTTCGAAAAGAACCCGGTGTTGCGCGCGGGCCTGGGCGACGCCTTCGTCGACAGCTACGCCAAGCTCAAGCACGAGGAATGGCGGCGCTTCGCGGGCTCGCTCACCCCGTGGGAAATCGACAACACGATCGATTGCTGAACGGGTCGCATCCGGCAACATAGGGCCCCGCGCGCGCGGCCCTTGTCGTTCGTGCTAGGCTTGTCGGCAAATGGGGGAGGCGGTCATGGCGGGATTCGTATCGCTGCGTTCGACGCTCTACGGCGGCGAGGTGCCGCAGTTCTCAGCCGAGGTTCCGAGCCTGCTCGGCGTGCCGATCGCGCGCACGCCAGCCGATCTCAAGGGCGCGGATGTTGCCATCATCGGCATTCCCCAGGGCGGCCTCGCCTCGCCGGGGCGCATGACCAATGAGTGGTCCGATTACGGCCGCGCCATAGATCAGATGCGCCTGCAATCCCTGCGCTACGGCGGCTATCTGCCGGAGCACGACATCGATATCTTCGATCATCTGAAGGTCGTCGATTGGGGCAATGCGGAAATCCCGAAGGACGATCCCGAGCGCGCCAACGAAAACGTGGTGCGCATGGTGGCCGAGGCGCTGGACGCGGGCTGCCGGGTGATTACCGTCGGTGGCTGCGTGCCGACGGCGAACTATGCGGTCGCCAAGGGTGTCGCGCGCGCGACCAAGGGCAAGATCGGCACCATCAGCCTCGACGCGCACGGCGATTGTCTCGATGTGCTGTCGCCGGCCATCGGGCGCGCGCGTCCGGGGCCCGGAACCTGGCAGCGCCGGCTTTGGGAGCATTGCCAGAACGTCGATCCCGCCAAGCACGTCGAGATCGGCATGCGGGGCCCGCGCAATGTGCGTGAAATGGTCGAAACCTATCGTCGCAACGGCGCGCGGCTGTACCCGGCGGCGACCGTGCGCCAATCGGGCATGGCGACGATCTGCGCCGAGGCTTTCCCGCACGCCTTCGACGGCATGGAGCGCACCTGGTTTTCGCTGTGCATGGACGTGCTCGATATTGGCGCCATTCCCGATTGGGGCGACGAGCCGATGGGCCTGTCGGCGGTCGATGTCGTCCAGGCGGCGCACGAGGCGGCCAAGCGCGGCCTCGACGTCATGGCGCTGCATTTCGTCGCTCCCGATTCCCCGGGCGCGCAGCGTCTAGCCTGCTACATCCTGGTTTATCTGATGGCGGGCTGGGTCATGCACGACAACCCCCAAGCCGGAAAGGCGCGGCCATGAATTGGGGCGGTCTTGCGAGGGCTATCGCGCGCTCGCCATTGTCGAGCCAGCGCGCGACCACGGCGAAATTGGCCCCGGCGCCCGGATACCCGGCCGCGGTCGCCGCCGCGAGGCAGCGATAGGCTTCGACGATGTCGCGCGCGACGCCGATGCCCGCGAAACGCAAGATGCCGAGGGTATGGATCGCGCCGACGGCGCCCGCGCGCGCCGCATCCTCGATCAGCCGCGCCGCCAGCCAGATGTCCTTCGGCACGCCCCGGCCATTGAGATAACGCAGACCCGCGAGATATTCCGCATCCGCATCGCCCGCCATTCCGGCCTTCAGCAAATGCGCGATGGGGACAAGATCGCTCGCCGCCGCCAGACGCGCGGCGAGGGTTGATTCGGGCAATTTCGGTCGATCCTGGCGCCACCGATCCGCGTGCCGCCGATCCGCGTGCCACCGATCCTGGCGCCGGCGATCCGTGTGTGGGCTCGGCGGCTGTCCTTCGACCCCATCCAGCACGGCCAAGCCCCTTTGGTCCAAGCCGGGTTCATCAACGCCTAGCCGATTCGCACCCGGCCGATTCGCGCCCGGCCGATTTGCGTTCGGCCGATTCGCGCTCGAGTCGCCGACCGCGCCGAAGCCGGTCGCCGCTTGGAACGGGCACGGGCCGGGCGCGGCAATGGTGTCGGATGGCATGGCAGGGACCTCCTGTCGCTAAGATGGCGGAGGCTGGAGAATGGCCGGGGCTGGCGCTAACGTCAGTGACGCCAATCACAGGCGCCGCGACACAAGCGCGAAGAGCCGGGGGAATACATGGCATACGAACGGGTTCTGGTGACGGGGGGCAGCGGGCTGCTCGGCCGTTACGTCGTCGAGGAGCTGCGCAAGAACGGCCACGGGGTAACCGTGCTCGACAAGAAGCCGCCCGCCCAAGGCGTGCCGTATATCGAGGCCGATATCATGGATTTGCCGGCGGTCGAGCGGGCGGTCGCGGCGCACGAGGCGGTCGTGCACCTGGCCGGCATCGATTTGGCGATCAAGGTTCCGGGCAACGACTACGTCCGCGTCAATGCCATGGGCACGTGGCACGTGCTGCAATCGGCCGAGAAGGCGGGATTGCGCAAGGTGGTCGCCTGTTCCTCGGTGGCGGCGACCGGGCTCGGCGAGATGCGTTTCGATTTTCCGCCGCAATATCTGCCCGTGGACGAGGCCCATCCGTCGCGCCCGGTGCATCCCTACAGCGTCTCGAAGCACCTGGTGGAGGAGATCGCGCTGTCCTTCGTGCGGCGCGGCGCGCTCGATGTGATCTGTTTGCGCCCGGTCCTGGTATTGTTCCCACATCTCGTCGAATGGGTCGTGCGCCGCGAGCGCAGCGGGTTTCGCTGGATCTACTATTACGTGACGCCCGAGGATACCGCGCGCGCTTTCCGCCTCGCCCTCGAGGCGACGAATGTGCGGTACGACGCGCTGTTCGTGACCGCGACCGACAACGCGAGCGAATACACCACCCTCGAGATGATCGCGCGCAACCGCGTGACGCCGTTCCCCGAGATTCGCGCGCCCGCGCTCTATACTCGCAATCCCCGCGCCTCGGTCTTCGACCCCGAGCGCGCCAAGCGCGTGATTGGCTTCGAAACCACGACCGATTGGTTGCGCATCTCCGAAGACGCGCGCAAGGCCTAGGCCATGGCGAAATTCGCGCGCGTGGTCGTGACGGGCGGCAGCGGCCGGCTGGGACGTTTTGTCTTGGCCGAGCTCGCCGCCTGGGGGCACGGCGTCGTCGATTTCGATCTGGCGCCGCCCGGCCCGCCCGCGCCCGATGGCGTGCCTTTTGTCGCGGGCAGCGTGCTCGATTTGCCCGCGCTCGCCCGCGCCTTCAAGGGTGCGGACGCGGTGGTGCATTTGGCGGCGCTCGATTGGATCGCCAAGGCGGCGGGCGAGGATTTCATCCACGTCAACGTCCAGGGCACATGGAACGTCCTGCAAGCGGCCGAGGCGGCAGGGGTACGCCGGATCGTGACCACGTCGAGCATTTCCGCGACGGGCATCGAGGAATTGCGCGCCGATTGGCGGCCCGCCTATCTGCCCATGGACGAGGCGCACGAGATCCGCCCCGTCGAGCCCTATAGCGTGTCCAAACAGGTGGTCGAGAACCTCTCGCTGTCCTTCGCCCGCCGCGGCGCGATGTCCGTCGCGTGCTTGCGGCCGATGGGTGTGGCGGTGGGCGCGTCCTTGCCGCGCTTCGTGACGCTGGCGGCGGACAAATCGAAGCCCTGGTTCAACGCCTATGTCACGCCCGAGGATAACGCGCGCTGTTTTCGCATGGCGCTCGAAGCCGAGTCGGGACCTTGGGCGCTCGCCTTCGTGACGGCCGCCGACGTGGCTTCCGAGGAAGACACGGTCGATCTCGCGCGCCGGGTGTGGGGGGCGACGCCGCCGTTGAAAGCGCCCGAGCTGTACCGGCGGTTCGCGCGCGCCTCTCTGGTGTCGGGCGAGGCGGCCAAGCGGTTGTTCGGCTTCGAGGCGTCGAGCGATTGGCTGGTGCTGCGCAAATCCGCCGGCGGCTAGCCGACGCGATATTTCGCGACCGTTTCCTCGTTGAGCGTGACGCCGAGGCCCGGGCCTTGGGGGACGCGCACGCGGCCGTCCGCCTCGATGGGAAATTCCTCGCGCGTCATCTCCCAGCGCAGAGGCGAGGGGGCGATGGAATATTCGAGCCATTCCTCGACATCGTGCTGGGCGAGGAAAGCGAGATTGGTCGCGAGCAGGATATTCGATTTGTAACCGTGGGGGATGATCCGCCGGCCGAGCGATTTCGCCAGCGCCGCCGTGCGGCGGAACTCGGTGATGCCGCCGACATAGGTCATGTCGGGTTGCAGGATTTCGACCTTGCCGCGCACCGCCATGTCTTGGAATTCGAAGCGCGTGGTCAGGCCCATATCGCCGCCGGTGATGGGAATGCCGCGTCCGGAAAGGCGCGCATAGCCCTCGAGATCGTCCATCGGCAGGGGCGCCTCCAGCCATTCGATGCCGATTTCGCGAAACAACGCCCAATGCGCCTCCACCTCGTCCGCCGATTTCCAGACGCCGTAGGCGTCGATCATGATCGGAACCGCGCGCCCCACGTGATCGCGCGCGCCCCGCAGGATGCGCTCGACCAAGGCGCGGTCGCGGCGCCAGTTCGCGTCCGAGCACAGCTTGATGGCATTCGCGCCGCGCGCGAGGCCCGCATCGACCGCGCGCTTGAGCGAATCCGCCGTATCGCCGAGGCGCACGAGGGTCGTGTAGGCGCGCACCCGGTCGCGCCGGGGCACGCCCATCAGGGCGGCGACGGATTTGCCCGCCGCCTTGCCGCGCAAATCCCACAGCGCGATGTCGATGCCCGAAAGGGCATGGATCAGAATCCCGCGCCGGCCATTGTGCAGGGTCTTCTCGTACACCCGGTCCCATAACGCCTCGGGCTCGCCCAAGGGATCCTGGCCCTCGAACAGCGAGAACAGGGGCGGCCAGGTGAGCGAGGGACGGCCGTGGACGAGGGCCTTGACGACCTCGGGCGCGCTGTCGATTTCGGCGATGCCTTCGATGCCGGCATCGGTTGCGACCCGCACCAGGCAGCCCACATAGGCGCCGTCATAGCTCTCGTTGCTCGGGCGTGGCGCGCGCAGATCGACGATATCGATGGCGGTGATTTTCATTTCGTGCCTCCCTTGGCCGGGTGTGCTAATATGCGCATGCGGCCGGTGGGTGGCCAGCGGCCCGGTGGGGGAGAGCCATGGAAGGCTGGATTGCGCGCAGCGACCTGATCGAGCCCCGCGCACTCAAGGAACTGTCGCGGCGTTCGGACATCCTCGGCGCCCTTCAGCTCGTCAGCCAATACATCGCCCTCGCGCTCGGCGGTTTCGCCATCGACGCCTTGTGGGGCAGTTGGTGGTGCGTGCCGGTATTCCTGTTCCAAGGCGCAATTCTTTGGGGTTACGGCTATGCGGGCCAGCATGAATTGCTGCACCGGACGGTTTTCACCGCGCGGCGGGCGAACGATTGGGTCGGGTATCTCGCGGGCTTCGTGCGTTTCTTCCCGACCGATTATTCGCGCGCCTGGCACTTCGTCCACCATCGCAATACCAAAGACCCCGACAAGGATTCCGAGCTCATCGGCACCACGCCCCTGACCGTCGGCAGTTATCTCCTGTTCCTTAGCGGTGCCGATTATTTGTGGTGGCGCTGCCTCATCCTGTTGCGCTGCGCCGCCGGACGGCGCACGGAGCCGTATTTCTCCGACGCCGAGTTCCGTTCCTTGGCCGTGGAGGCGCGCGTCCATCTCGCGCTCTATGCCTTGATCCTTGCAGTGTCGGTTTGGTTCGGGACTTGGGCGGCGCTGCAATACTGGATCGGCCCCTTGCTCGCCGCGACGCCGTTCTATCGCCTGTATCTCGTCGCCGAGCATTACGGCCGGCCGCAAGTGCCCAACGATATTTTGCGCAACACGCGCACGACCCGGGCGGGGCCGATCCTGCGCTGGCTGATGTGGAACATGCCCTACCATACCGAGCACCACCTGTTTCCGGGCGTGCCGTTCCACCGCCTGAGCGCCTTGTCGCGGACGCTGCGCGCGTCCGGCCATCCGGCGATGGCCGCGAACGAGATCGGCGCGGGTCATCTGTCGATCGCGTGGATGATGCTGCGCGGGTTGCTGCGCGGGGATCGAGCCATCGCCTATCGTTGAGGCGGGACTTTTCGTTGAGGCGGGACTTTCCGAAACGGGGAAACGAATATGCGCGACGGCATCGCGCGCCTCGGGCTGTTGTGCCCGATCGGCGGCGGGGAATACGAATATCACCAGTTCGCCGAAGCGGTGAACTATCGGATGCGGCCGTACATGGTCGTGGCTTGGCACGCGGGCGGCGACGACAATCACGATCCCGAGGCCTTGCGCCAGACGGGCGGGCTCGACCGCTTGCGCGAAAGCGCGCGCGTCGTTCTGCCCCTGAAGCCCGATGTCGGGGTCTGGGCATGCACCAGCGGCAGCTTCATTTCCGGCCGCAAGACGGCGGAAGCCCAGACGGACGCGATTTCCGCCGTGCTCGGCGTGCCCGCGACCAGCACCTCGCTGGCTTTCGCGCACGCGGCGCGGCGCGTGGGGGCCAAGCGCGTGGCGGTGCTCGCGTCCTATCCCCAGCCGACCGCGCGCGCCTTCGCCGATTTCCTGACCGAGTTCGGCCTCGATATCGGCCATCTCGAATGGATGGATGCGCCCGGAGGGCGCGACGCGTTTTTCATGTCGCTCGATGCGTTCGCGGCGGCCGCGCGCAAGGTCGATCATCCCGATATCGACGCCTTCGCCATTCCCGATACGGCGGTTGCGGCATTTTCGCTGATCGAAAAATTGGAACGCGAACTGGGCAAGCCCGTTCTGACCGCGAACCAGGTGACGATCTGGCACGCCCTATCGCTCGCCGGTTGGCGCGAGGAAGTGCCCGGCTACGGCCGGCTGTTCGCTTCCTTCTAGGCTCGACCCCTCCTTCTAGGCTTGGCCGCCCGGTTCACGCCAGTTGCGCGGGCGGGGCCACGACCCGCGCGGCGAGGACATGGCCCATCACCTCGATGGCGAGCGCGGTTCCGCGCGCCGCGTGTTCGCGGCGGACGAAGGCGAGCGCCATGCGCGCGCCCGTGCGATGGCCGAAGGCGACCGAACTCGTCATGCCTACGATCTCGGTGCCCGCGCGCACCGCATCGGTTCCCATGGGGTCGAGATCGCGCGGCTCGGCCTTATCGTCCACGCGCAGAAGAACCAGCACGCTTTCGGGTTCGGCGGCGGCGAGGAGGGCCTTGCGGCCGATGAAATCGCCCTTTTCCGGGGCGGCAAAATGCGCGAGGCCGACGGCCTTGGGCGCGGTCGTCGCGCCGAAATCGATGCCCCAGCGCGGCATGCCCATCTCGATGCGCAGGGCATCGAAGGCGCGCGCGCCCGCGTTCTTGAGGCCATGTTCGCGCCCCACGGCGCGCACGGCTTCGAACGCGGCGAACATATAGGGCGCCTCGGCATGGATTTCCCAGCCCGGCGCGCCGACGGCGGAGAGGCGGACGAGGTGGACCGGCACGAGGCCGATGGTCGCGGCGCGAATCTCGCCGCGCTTCATGAGGCCGGGCGCGAGCACGCCGGCCGCTTCGAGAATGGCCTGGGCATGGGGGCCCGCGAGCAGGAGCGTGCCGCGCGCGCCCGTGACATTCGCCACCTCGACGCCGGCCCCCGCCACGTGGCGGTCGAGCAGATCGCCGAGATGTTGCTCGAGCAGCGCCGAGCCCGTGATCAAGAACCGGTCTTGCCCCTGGCGCAGCACCGCGACATAGGCCGCAGCCTTGCCCTTGGGCGTAAGAATGAGGGAAGGGCCGGCCGCGCCCGTATCCGGCAGGCGATTGGCGCACAGCCGGTCTAGCGCCTCGGCGGCCTTCGCGCCCGAGATTTCGAACTTCGCCAGACTCGACAAATCGAACAACGCCGCTGTGCGCGCCGCGGCCATGGCTTCCTGGGCGACGTGGGGGAACCAATTGGCGCGGGCGTAACTCAGCTCGTCCTCGGCGACGACGCCGGGCGGGGCATACCAATTGGGCACTTCCCAGCCATTGCGCGCCGCGAAGACCGCGCCGAGCTCGCGCTGGCGGCCGTGAAGCGTGCTCACGCGCGCGCCGCGCGCGACGGGGTGTTCCTCGTGCGGATAGGCGACGCTGAATTCGTGAACATAGGCCGCGCGCGTCGAATCCATGGTGAATTCGCCGGTTGCATAGCCGCCATAGCGCCGCAGATCGAAGCCGGTCAGGTCGATTTCGGGCTCGCCGCCGACGATCCATTCCGCAAGACGCGAATTGAGCGCGCCCGAAAGACCGAAGCCCGCGAAGTACCCGCCGTTCATCCAATAATTGGACAGACCCGGCACCGGCCCAATGACCGGATTGCCGTCCGGCGAGCGCATCAAGGGGCCGTTGATCACGCGCTTCACGCCGAGCTTGGCCAAGAGCGGAATACGCGCGACCGCGCGCTCGAAGGCGTGGCTTACGCGTTCGAGGTCGGGCACAAGCAATTCCTGATCAAAGCCGGGCGGCGTCGCATCCTTTGCCCAAAACACGGGCTCCTCGTCGAACAGTCCGAGCAGAAGGCTGTTCCGTTCCTGGCGCATGTACAGCGGCGCCGAGATGTCGCGGAGGATGGGCAGCTCCGCCTTGTTGTCGGCGATGCCATCGACCGCCTCGGTCACCAGGTATTGGCGTTCCATCGGCACGACGGGTGGGTGATAGCCGACCATCGCGGCGACCTCGCGCCCCCATAGCCCGGCCGCGTTCACCACCACCTCGCAGACGATGACGCCCTTGTCGGTTTCCACGCGCCATTGGCCGTTCGCGCGCACGGTGCCGGTGACGCGGGTGTGGCGATAGATCTCGGCGCCCTTCGCGCGCGCCTGGCGGGCCAGGGCATTGGTGATGCTCGCGGGGTCGATATAGCCGTCATCGGGCGTCCAGGCGGCGGACAGCACGCCGCTTGTCTCCATGTACGGCAGCAGATCGCGCGCCTGTTTGGGGCCGATCATTTCCATGCCCATGCCGAGCAGCCTGGCCTTGGCGCAGGCGCGCTTGTGCTCTTCCTCGTGATCGCGATTGATCGAGAGCCGGATGCCGCCGCATTTGTGGAAGCCCACGTCCTCGCCGGTTTCGCGCGCGAAGTCCTGATAGAAGCGCGTGGATTCGAGATAGATGCGCGAGGTGGTGTAGCCGGTCGAATAATGCGGCGTGTTGCCCGCCGCGTGCCAGGTCGAGCCCGAAGTCAGTTCGCCCTTCTCGACCAGAACCGAATCGGCCCAGCCCAAGCGCGCGAGATGGTAGAGCAACGCGCAGCCGGCGATGCCGCCGCCGATGACGACGACACGGGCATGGGTCTTCATGGCGCGATCTCCCCCTTCAATTTCTGGCCGTCGGGGATATTATCAGCCGCGACCCGGCGCGCCCACGCTGACATCGGGGGGGCCGCCATCGAGGGGGCCGCCGAGGGGGCCGCCATCGGGGGCCGCCAAAGGGGGAGGCCACCTTAGGGGAGACCGCCATGCCGAAAGCGTTGACGACCGAGCAGCTTGCCGCTTTCCGGCGCGACGGTTTTGTCTTTCCCGTGCGCGCGCTAGGCGAGACGGAAGCCGCCGGGTACGCGGCCAAGGTGGACGAGTTCGAGGCGCGCACGGGACATCTCGCGTCGAAGAAATTGCGCACCAAGGCGCATCTTCTCGTGCCCTGGCTGGCCGAGCTCGTGCGCCACCCACGCGTCTTGGACGCGGTCGAGGATGTTCTCGGCCCCGATATCCTGTGCTGGGGCTGCGGTCTCTTCGTCAAACGGGGGCGCGATCCGGCCTTCGTGTCCTGGCATCAGGACACCTGGTATTGGAGCTGGCAGCCCAAAGAGGCGATGACGGTGTGGCTTGCCTTCACGAAAACCAATCCGGAGAACGGCGCGGTGCGCTATGTGCCGGGCTCGCATCTTCGCCCCATCGCGGCGCACGATTGGACCGACAAGGCGAGCAATTTGCTGACCACGTCGCTTGAGGTCGCGGGCGGACTCGACGAATCCCAGGCCGTCGATACGCGCCTGCGGCCGGGCGAGATGATCCTTCACCACGAGCGCGTGGTGCACGGCTCGGCGCCCAATCGCTCGGACGCCCCGCGCATCGGGTTTTCGATCCAGTACATTGCGACCAGCCTGAAGGAAACCGCCATTCCCCGGACGAGCGCCTCGCTCGTTCGCGGCGTGGACCGGTTCAACAATTTCGAGCCCGAACCCGTGCCCCAATCCGAGTTCGATCCGGTGGGCGTCGCCGCTTTCGACCGCGCCCAGGCCCTTTACCGCGAGGCCGCCAAGCATTTGCGCCGCGAGGCGTTTCGCGCCTGAATTGCCGCGCCCCGAGTCGATTTCAAACTGAGACAGTGCCCGCCCGCGCCTAGCATTGACACCCCTCCGGCCGGGTGGTTCTCTCGCCGTGCCGCGCGATCGGCGGTATCGGATTGCGATAGCTGCCTTGCGCCAGAAATTTCAACGGGGACGCCCCCTATGCCAGATAGCCTGCTCGTCGCCGACAAGGGTCCAGCGCGGCTCCTGACGCTCAATCGGCCGCATGTGCTCAATGCGCTCGATGCCGAATTGCGCACCGCGATATCGCGCGAATTGCGCCGCGCCAACGCCGACAAATCGGTGCGCGCCGTCATCATCACCGGCGCCGGTCCGCGCGCCTTCTGCTCGGGCCAGGACTTGAACGAGGGCAAGGAGCAGACGGCGGCAAGCGCCGCGGAATGGCAGCGCTCGTGGGCGGATTTTACCCATTCCTTCCTTGAGACCAACAAGCCGATCATCGCTGCCATCAATGGCGTGTCGGCCGGCGGCGGTTTCGTCATGGCGGCCCTGGCCGACATCAAGGTCATGGCGCGCGACGCGCGCTTCATCATGGCCGAGGTCAATATCGGCCTACCCTCGATCATCGGTTCGTGGCTGCTGATGAAGCAGGTTTTTCTGTCGCGCACGGTCGATATCGTGCTGTCGGGTCGCGATCTTCCGGCGCACGAGGCCAAGGCGATCGGTTTTGTCCACGAAGTGGTCGAAAAAACGGACGTCATGGAGCGCGCGCAATCGCTGGCCGAGGAATTGGCGAAGAAAAAGCCGTCGCCCATGCGCCTGACCATCGGGCGGATGCGCGAGGTGCTGTTGAAGGATTGGCCGTCCCTTGAGGAAGCGGCGCTGCGCTATCAAAGCGAGGCCGTGGCATCGGGCGAGCCGCAGCGCGTACAGGCGCGCTTTCTCGCCGAACGCGCCGCGCGCGCCAAGGCCTGAGGCGCGAGGAGCAAGTCATGAACACATTCATCAAGACTCGGATTCAGGACGAAATCGGCATCATCACGCTCGACCGGGCCGAAACCATGAATGCCTGGCACCAGCCGATGCGGCTCGAGGTATCGGCGGCGCTCCGGGCGTTCAACGCCGATGCCAAGGCCAAGGCCGTGATCCTCACCGGCGCGGGCGATCGCGCGTGGTCGGCGGGCCAGGACCTGGCGGAAACCATGCAGATCAAGAGCGGCGCCGAGGGCGAGGCCTGGGCGCTGCAATGGATCGATTTCTACAATTCGCTGCGCCACATGGATAAGGCCGTGGTCGCGGCGCTCAACGGCGTGGCCGCAGGCTCGGCCTATCAGTACGCCATGCTGTGCGATATTCGCGTCGGCCATGCGGGGTCGCGCATGGGCCAGCCCGAAATCAATTCGGGCATCACCAGCGTGAGCGGCCCGTGGATCATGTACGACCGCATCGGCCGCAGCCGCGCGATCGAGCTGACCTTGCGCGGGCGCATGATGGACGGCGCCGAGGCGCACGAGATCGGCCTCATCCATTACCTGGTGCCCCAAGACCAGGTGATGGCGAAATCGATGGAACTCGCCAAGTCCCTGGCCGCCAAGGCGCCCTTGGCGATGAAGCTGACCAAGCAGCGCTTCCGCGAGATGACCGAGGCCGGCTTCGAGGACGCCATGTCGGCCAATCGGCGCATCAATGCCGCAAACTACGCCTCGGGCGAGCCGCAGGAGGCGATGCGCGAGTTCTTCGAGGAGCGCGCGCGGAAGAAGGCCGAACAATCCGGCGCGAAACCGAAGCCGGCTGGCGCGGATGTCTGGACGGTCGATCGGGCGAAATCGCTCAAGACGGCGGCGCCTGCCAAGAAGGCCCCAGCAAAGAAAGCTCCCGCCAAGAAGTCGCCCGTAAAGCGAGCTGCGGCGAAGAAATCGCCGGCGAGGAAGGCGGCCGCCAAACCGGCGGCCCGCAAGCCCGCAAAAAAGAAAACCGCACCCAAGAAGGCCGCACCCAAGAAGGCCGCGCGTAAGGCTGCGTCCAAGAAGGCCGCGCCGAGAAAATCCAAGGCGCGCAAGGCAGCCAAAACGGGCGCGCGCAAGTCCGCGCGCCGGGGCGCCAAGCGCCGCCGCTAGCTCTCGGACGATGAAAGCGCTCTCGACCGCCCGCGGCGTTTCGGCTCCGCGGGCGGTATCGTTTTGGGTCGTGGAGATGGGATTCGGGACATAGGATCGGACACATGGGCCAGTTCGACGCGCTTCTGAAGCCGCTCAAGCTACGCAATCTCACGATTCGTAATCGCGTGCTGTCCACCGCGCATGCCTCGGGCTTCGGGCAAGACGGCAATCCCGGCGAACGCTATCAGCTCTATCACGAGGAAAAGGCCAAGGGCGGCGTGGGCCTGACGATCTTCGGCGGCTCCTCGGCGGTGGCGATCGATTCGCCCGGTTATATGCGCCAGATCTATGTCGGCGACGACGCGGTCATTCCCTATTTCCAGGAATTCGCCGACCGCGTGCACCGCCACGGCGCGGCGATCATGATTCAGCTGACCCATATCGGCCGCAAGATCGGCTGGGATCATACGCACTGGTTCTGGCCCATGGGGCCGAGCCGCCGGCACGAGCCGCTGCACCGCGCCTTCCCGAAGGAAATGGAGGACTGGGACATCCGCCGGGTGGTCAAGGCCTTCGGCCAGGCGGCGCTGCGCTGCAAGCAGGGCGGACTCGACGGCGTGCAGATCATGGGCGCGGGCACGCATCTGATCGACCAGTTCTGGAGCCCGCTGGCAAACGCACGCACCGACGGGTATGGCGGCAGCCTCGAAAATCGCATGCGCTTCGGTCTCGAGGTTCTCGAGGAGGTGCGCAAGCAGGTGGGCGAGGATTACGTCATCGGTCTCAAGATGATCGGCGACGAGATGATCGAGGGCGGTCTCACGCCCGAGGACTGCGTCAAGATCGCCTCGACCTACGCCCGGACGGGCATGCTCGATTTCATCGACGTGGTGGCGGGCACGGCCTTCAACCTCATTCACCGCGCCTATCACATCCCCGGCATGTGGGCGCCCATCGCGCCCTACCTCAAGCTTGCCGGCGCGATCAAGGCCGAGGTCGATATTCCCATCTTCCACGGCAGCCGCGTGCTCGACATTCAAACCGCCGCGCGCGTGATCGAAGACGGGCACGCCGACATGGTCGGCATGACGCGCGCGCATTTCGCCGACCCGCACCTTGTCAACAAGCTGCGCGCCGGGCAGCTCGACGACATCCGCCAATGCGTCGGCGCATCCTATTGCAACGACCGCTCCTCGACGGGGCGCGAGATCGTCTGCATCCAGAACGCCGCGACCGGCAAGGAAGGGGTCTTGCCCCATGCGGTGGCGAAGGCGCGGGCGCACAAGACCGTCGTCGTCGCGGGTGGCGGGCCGGCGGGGCTCGAGGCCGCGCGCGTTTCGGCCGAGCGCGGGCATAGGGTTGTGCTGTTCGAGGCGTCGAAGCGCCTGGGCGGGCAGATCAATATCGCGTCCCGGGCCACGTGGCGCGAGGCGTTATCGGGCATTCCGCGCTGGCTCGAGCAACGGACACGCAAGCTCGGCGTCGATATCCGTCTCGAGACAGAGGCGAGCGCCGACATCGTGCTTGCCGAGAAGCCCGACATCGTCGTGGTGGCGACGGGTGGGGATCCCGCGATCGGCTGCTTCAAGGGCATCGAGCACGCGACGAGCACCTGGGACATGCTGGAGGGCCGCGCGCGCATCGCGGAGAACGTGCTGATCTTTGACGATTGCGGCGACCACCAGGCGCCGTCCACGGCCGAGGTTATCGCCAAGCGCGGCGGACGGGTCGAATTCGTGACCCCCGACCGGATGGCACTGCAAAAGATCGGCTACAACAATCTCGGCATCCACATGCGCGAGCTGCACCGCATGGGCGTGGTCATCACCACCGATACGCGGCTCGTCGCCTTGTCACGCGACGGCAATCGGCTCGTCGCCGTGCTGCGTAACGATTACACCGAGACCGAGGAGGAGCGCGCGGTCGATCAGGTCGTGGCCGAATATGGTACCAAGCCGCGCGATGGATTGTATTGGGCGTTGCGGCCGCGCTCGCGGAATCTGGGCGAGGTCGATCCCGACCGCTTCGCTGCGGGCCTGCCCCAGATCGCGGTGAACAATCCGGACGGGGCGTTCGTGCTGTACCGGGTGGGCGACGCCGTGGCGTCGCGCAATGTGCATGCCGCTATTCACGATTCTTTGCGCCTCGCCAAGGACTTCTGACCGTCCCGGCCGGATTTGCAGTGCGGCGCGCCGTGGTCGATAATCGCGTCATGCGGCGCGCCAAGGGGCGCCCCCAAGGGAGAAAGTGATGAAAAAAAATTCGACGACGCGCAAGCGGAGCGTGAGCCGCCGTGGATTTCTGGCCGGCACCGCCGCGGCGGGCACGGCCGTGGCCGGGCCGCTCATTCTCACGCCCGGCCTGGCCAAGGCCGCGCCCAAGCTCGTCTTCGCGCTGTGGGGCGGAAATTATCAGGAGGCGATGGAAGCGGCATTCTTGAAGCCGTTCACGAAGGAAACCGGTATCGAGATCGTGGTCGCGGGCGCGCCCGACATGGCCAAGGTGCGCGCGCAAATCAAATCCAAAACCATCGAGTGGGATCTCATCATTCCAACCTCGGGCTGGCTGACCGCAGGCGAGAAGGAAGGCGTGTGGGAGCCGATCGACTACAAGCAGGTCGATGTGTCCGACACCATGCCCGGCTCCAAGCGAAATCATTCCGTCGCCTATATCACGGTCGCGGGCGGCATTGCCTACCATCAAGACCGCAACGGCGCCGAAGGCAAGCACCCGGCCACTTTCGCCGATTTCTGGAATCCGGCCAAGTTTCCCGGCCGAAGGGGTTTGCGCACGCGGCCGAGCGAGACGCTGGAAATGGCCCTGCTCGGCGATGGCGTGCCGCCGGACAAGGTCTATCCCATGGATGTCGAGCGGGCCTTCAAGGCGCTCGACAAATTGAAGCCCCACATCAATCAGTGGATTTCGGCCACGCCCAAGACCATCGAACTCATCTTGCAGAACGAGACCGATTTCACCTATTCCTATAACGGCCGCATCTTCGCCTTCCGCAAGCAGGGCCTGCCGGTCAATTTCTCGTACAAGCAGAACCTCTTGTTCATGGACTGGGTCACGATCATCAAGGGTGCGCCCAACAAGGACGCGGCCATGCGCCTCGTCGCCTACATCATGAAGCCCGAGGCGCAGACGGCGTTCGGCAACATCATCGCCTACAGCCCGACCAAGCTGAAGGCGATCGAGAAATGCGATGCGGACGTGAAAAAGTTCTTCCCCGACATGAACAACCCGAACCATCTGAATGTGACGCTGCACATGGACTGGTGGACGGAACGGGAAGAGGAATTGCAAAAGCGTTTCAAGGAGTGGCAGATCACCTAAGTTTCGAGCGATCACGCGCGAGGGCCGGGAGCGATCCCGGCCCGTTTTTTTAGGAAGCCGCGCTCGACGCCGCCGCGCTGGGCGGGGCTAGAACGACCGCCGCCTTGCGCGCGCCGAGAATTTCGATCGCGAGCGGCGTTCCAGGCGCGGCGAGAGCCGCGGGCAGGGAGGCGAAGGCGAGCGCACGCCCGGTTTCCTGCGCGCACGAACCCGACCCCACGAGGCCAATGGCGCGGTCGCCGTCGAAGACGGCGTCGTTCTGATGGGGCGGGATATCGCTCGACACCTCGATCCAGGCCAGGCGCCGGGCTGGGCCGCGCGCGCGTTCACCGTGTGCCGTGTCGCGGCCGATGTAATCGCGCTTTTGCCAAGCGATGCGCGCCGCCAATGCGGATTCGCCGGCCGTCGTCGCGGAATCTATGTCGAGTCCTCGCCGCGCAACGCCGTTCCAGAGCCGCAGGGCGTCGAGCGCGCGCAAGCCGATCTCGCGCACGCCCGCGGCGCGGAAATGGCCGTGCAAGGCCGCCAGGCGCTCAAACCCAGCCGTCACCAGGAAGCCCTCCGAACCGTACGCGGTGCCGCGCACCGCCATGGCCCGAACGCCGCCGGCCACGATCTCATGCGCGCTTGCCGCCTCGGGCGATTGGTCGAGCAGGCGAGGCGTGCCGGGACCGACGAGCAGCAGGGCGCCGTCGCGATTCGTGCCATTTTCCAGGCGCGCGTCGAATCCGGGCGGGATATTGCGCCACAGCCAGTCGAAATCGCGGTCTTCGTGTTCGGGCGGGCCGAACAGCGCGTAGCGGTCTTGGGTCCAGCGCGCGCCTAGGAGCCACGCGGCAATGCGGCCCTGCGGGGTGAGAAACACCAAGGGTGCGACCGCGCCATCGGTCGCAGGTATCGCCGACGCCGATAGCCGGTCGAGCGCGGCGCACGCATCGGCGCCGACGAGCGCGAATTTGGAAAAACTGGTGGCGTCGAACATCGCCGCGCCGTCGTGTGCCGCCAATGCCTCGGCGCGTACATGCGGCCACCACGCCGGCGCGCCGAAGGCCGCGCGGTCCTCCGCTTCGACCCCCGGCGGTGCAAACCACAGCGGCACCTCCCAGCCATTGCGCGCGCCGAACACGGCGCGCGCCGCCCGATGCGCGGCATGGAGGGGGCTTGTCTTGCCGGGACGCGCGGCGCCGCGTTCGCCATGGGGATAGTCGATGGCGCCCGCGAATTTGTGGCCCGCGCGCACGACGGCGTAGGTGAAGTCCTTGGTGGCATGGGCGCCGTAGCGTTTTACGTCGATGGGCGCGCAATCGATCTCGGGCTCGCCCTCGGCGATCCATTGCGCCACGAGGCGCGTGGTGGCCGATTGCATGATGCCCGCGGCAAATCCAGCGGCCAGGTAAAAATTTCGCAAGCCCGGAACCGGGCCGCACAGCGGATTGTGATCGGGCGTGCGGCTGGTCGGCGCGTTGTAAACCATCTTGATGCCGAGCTGGCCGAGCAAGGGCACGCGGCGGACCGCGTTGTCGAGGAAGTCTTGCGAGCGTTCCCAGTCGGGCGCGAAAACCTCACGGCCGAAACCGGGCGGCACGCCGTTCTCGCCCCAGAACGCGGGCTCGTGTTCGTAGACGCCGGACAGGAGGCCCATGCCTTCCTGGCGCACGTTGAAGCCGCCAAGCGGATCGCGCAGCGTCGGCAGCCTGCGCGTCAATGCCGCGACAAGCGGGCTCGGCTCGGTCACCAGATGCTGGTGAAGGAAGATCACGAAGGGCAGATCGATGCCGAGCATCGCCATGATTTCCGGCGCCCACATCCCGGCGGCATTGACGACGATTTCGGCCACGATGGGTCCG
>CAMAPP010000040.1 GCA_945860095.1 Rhizobium sp. Q54
CATCCCCATATCCGATTTCCAGCGCTATCCGGTGATCCTCGCGCTCAAGCGGGACAACGCGGCCATGGCCGTGCGCGCGCGCGGGCCGATCCAGATCGTCTATCCGCGCGATTCCTTCGCCGAACTCAAATCGCCCGACATCACGCGGAAATCGGTGGGCATGCTTGCGGAACTGATCGTCCGATGAGCCTGCTCGGCCGCATACGGGGATTCGGGATTCTCGCGGTCGCGGCGCTGATTTTCTCGATCTGCGTGCTGTTCAGCGTCGACAAGATGCTGAAGGAGCAATCCTCGATCGCCCAAGCCGAGAAGGAGAACATCATCTGGGCGACGACTCGCGCGGAAATCGAGGTCTTCCGCCTGCTCGACGCCCTTTCCGCCGCGGGCCAGGAAGACAACCCCGCCACGCTCGAGGACGTCAATCAACGCTACGAAATCATCCTCGCCCGTTTCGACACGCTGCGCCAGGGCGTGTTCGGCGAAAGTCTGCGCGGCATCGATGGCGCGCAAAAATCCATCGAGGCCATGACGAAGGCCATGGCCGAACTCGAACCGCAGCTGGCGCTTCTGCGCAAGGGCGACCGGGCGCAGGCCGAAAAGATCCGCGCCCAGATGAAGCGCGCGACCGAGCCCTTGAACAAGCTGTCCGTCCAAACCCTTCACGCCGACGAGATGCAGGCCGCCGAACGGCGCGCGCGCGTGCGTGGCGTCTATATCGAGCTCGCGGGCTATTTCATCGGCATCCTGGTCAGCGGCACCGTTCTGGTGGTCTTATTGTTCGTCGGCGTGCAACGCGCGCGCGGGCTACTCGAGGCGCGCCAGCGCACCGAGGAACGCCTGCGCGAAAGCGAAACGCGTTTCCGCGATTTCGCCTCCTCGGCCTCCGACTGGCTGTGGGATACCGATGACCGGCTGCGTTTCACCTATTTCTCGAAAGGCTATCTCGAGCGCGTGGGCGCCAACGCCATCGCCATTCTCGGCAAGACCTTCGAGGAAATCGCCGTCGTCGCGGGCGATGAGGCGAAATGGGCCGAGTTCGGGGAGGTTTTGGCCAAGCGCCAGCCGTTCCGCGAGGTCCGCTTCCAGATGCGCGCCGACGGCACCACGGCGCGGCACATCAAGATCAGCGGCGTGCCGGTATTCGACGTCGAAGGCAACCTGACCGGCTATCGCGGCACCGGCACGGACATCACCGAGCAAGTCGAGGCCGAAGGCGAGGCCAATCGGGTCCGCAGCCTGTTGGAGGACGCCGTCGAGGCGCTGGCCGAAGGCTTCATCATCCTCGACCCCGAGGACCGCTTCGTTCTGGCGAACACCAAATACCGCAATCTCTACCCGCAACTTGCCGATCTGTTGAAACCGGGCGTGCGTTTCGAGGATGTCGTGCGCGAGGCGCTGAAGCGCAAGGCGATCTCGTTCCCAGAGGGACAGGAAGAAGCCTGGCTTCAGGAGCGCATGGCCCAGCACCGCTCCAGCGCCAAGTCCTCCGAACAACGCCTGACCGACGGTCGCTGGGTGCAGGTGAACGAACAGATTCTCAAGAACGGCTGGTTCATCGGCACGCGCGTGGACATCACCCAGCTCAAGCAGCGCGAGGAAGCGCTGCGCCGCGAGGCGCTCATCTGGGAGCAGATGTACGACGGCGTCATCATCACCGATCTAGAAGGCCAGATCACCAATTGGAACCCGGCGGCGGAAGCGGTGTTCGGCTATCCGGCGGCGGAAACCCTGGGGCGCACGCCCGATATCCTGCGCCGCGCCGATTCCGAAGGCGGCCACACGGCGCACGTTCTCGATGCCGTGCGGCGCGACGGACGCTGGTCGGGCGAAATCGATTTCGTGCGCAAGGACTCCAGCGAAGGCATCTGCCGGACCGTGGTCGCGCCCTTGCGCACCGAGGACGGCCGCCTGATCGCCGCCATCTGGGTCAACCTGGA
Organism: Rhizobium sp. Q54; assembly: GCA_945860095.1. GTDB lineage: Bacteria > Pseudomonadota > Alphaproteobacteria > CADEGL01 > CADEGL01 > CAMAPP01. Next base: position 1,938 of record CAMAPP010000040.1, read on the forward strand.
CATCACCGAGCGGAAGCGGTCCGAGGAGGCCTTGCGCGCCGCGAAGGAACAGGCGGAATCGGCGAACATCGCCAAATCGCGTTTCCTCGCGACGATGAGCCACGAAATCCGCACCCCGATGAACGGCGTGCTCGGCATGCTCGATTTGGTGCTCGATACCCCGCTCGACGAGGAACAGAGCTCCTATGTCGACACGGCGCGCAAATCGGGCGAGGCGCTGCTGATCATCCTCGACGACGTGCTCGACTTCTCGAAGATGGAAGCCGGCAAGCTCAGTCTCGAGACGGTCGATCTCGATTTGCGCGAGGTCATCGAGGACGTGCTCGGCCTGCTGTCCGTTCAAGCCCAGTCCAAGGGCATCGAAATATCCGCGATCGTCGAACCCGACGTAGCCACTCTGTTGCGCGGCGATCCGGGGCGCATACGGCAAATCCTGCTCAATCTCATCGGCAATGCCGTGAAGTTCACCGAACGGGGCGGTGTCGGCGTGACGGTCGCCACCGAGGAAACCAGCCCCGGCCGCGCGCGCTTGCGCGTCGAGATCATGGACACGGGCGTGGGCATTCCCCCCGAGCGCCAGAAGGACATGTTCAGCGAGTTCACCCAGATCGACCCCTCGACCACTCGCCGGTTCGGCGGCACGGGCCTGGGCCTGGCCATTTCAAAGAAGCTCGTCGAGCTCATGGGCGGCGATATCGGCGTCAATAGCACGCCGGGGCGCGGCAGCACGTTCTGGTTCGTGGTCGATCTCGAACTTCAAAAGGACGCGCCCGCGCCGGCCGCCGCATGGGACCCGCGAATCGGCGCACGCCGGATCCTGGTGGTCGACGACAACCCGATCAGCGGGCGGATCATGGCGCGCCGCCTCGCGGTGCGCGGCCAGCTCACCGAGCTCGCGCGCACCGGCACGGAAGCGATCGCGCTCATGACCGCCGCCGCCGCCAAGGGGCGCGGCTTCGAGGCCGTGCTCATCGACATGGAATTGCCCGACATGGCGGGCGAGCAGCTGGCCGAACGCATCCGGAATGCTCCGCGCCTGGGTACGCCCAAACTTGCATTGCTATGCCAGGCGACCGACCGGGTGACGACCGAGCGCGTGCGCGCGGTGGGCTTCGACGGCCATCTCGCCAAACCCGTCCGCCAGCGCGCGCTCTCCGGGACGATCGCGAGCATGTTCGGGATCGCGGCCGCAGCCCACGCCCCAGCCGTGGAGGCCGACGCGCGCAAAGCCCCGCACGCCAGCGGCCAGCCCCGGGCCAAGCTGCTCTTGGCCGAGGACAGCAAGATCAATCAAGTCGTCGCGATCGCGATGCTCGGCAAGTCGGGCTATCAGATCGACGCGGTCGATAACGGCCGCGAGGCGCTCGAGGCGGTTTCGTCCCGGCCGTACGATCTCGTGTTGATGGACGTGTCCATGCCCGAGATGGACGGCTTGGACGCGACGCGCGCGATTCGGGCCTTGTCCGGTGATGTGCGGCGCATCCCCATCATCGCCATGACCGCACACGCGATGGAAAGCGACCGGGAAAAATGCCTGGCCGCCGGCATGAACGATTACGTAACGAAGCCCGTGGACCGCGTGAAACTTCTAAACGCGGTCGCGCGCTGGCTCGGCGCGGACAACGAACCGGCCGCGCACGCCGCACCTCAACCGAACGCCCCGCATCCGACGCCGGGCGCAAAGCCCGCCGCCACGGCCACGCAGCCCCCGGCGCCGCGCCCGCCCGCGCCGACGCCGGCGAAGCCGATTTTGCGCGTTACCCCGGTTGCAACGCGCGCCAATGGCGCAGAGAACGCCGCAATCGCCCGCGGCGGCACGCGGGCGGGCGGCGCGCGCATCGAGGAGCCGGGGGCGCTCGTGCTCGACGGCGAGGTTTTGCGCCAACTCGAGCGCGATACGAATTCGACGATCATTCAGGACCTGATCGGCACCTTCGTCGCCGAATTGGCCGAACGCCTGCAGCGCATCACGGCAGCGGTGCGCGTGGGCGACATGAGCGCCATGCTGCACGAAGCCCACGCGCTCAAGAGCAGTTCCGGCACCTTCGGCGCCCTGCAATTGCAGGCGCAGGCGCGCGCCATCGAAATGGCATGCCGCGAGGGGCGCAAGGCGGAAGTGTCGGAATTGGTGCGGCCGGTGAACGCGATGGCGCTCGACGCCTCGCGCGCGCTCGTCGGCTGGGTGAAGCCGGGCCGCGCGCCCGCGGGCGACGCGCGGCGCTAGCGCCTCTGACCGCCGCGATTGCCCTTGCGGCGCGGCCCCACGCCCAGACCCCAGCGCCTGACTTGTCCCGTCTCGATGCCGAACAAATCGAGCACCCGGCCAAGGGTTTGGTCGATCATGTCCGCAAGATTGGCGGGCCGAGCGTAGAAGGCCGGGACGGGCGGATAGATGATGGCGCCCATCTCGCTCGCCTCCATCATGGTTCTAAGATGGCCGCCGTGAAGCGGCGTTTCGCGCACCATGAGCACCAGGCGGCGGCGTTCCTTGAGGGTCACGTCGGCCGCGCGCGTCAAGAGATTCGAGGTCGTGCCGGTTGCGATCTCGGACAGGCTGCGAATCGAGCACGGCGCCACGATCATGCCGCCGGTGGCGAAAGACCCGCTGGAGATCGGCGCGGCGATGTCGTCGATGGCGAAATGCTCGTCGGCACGGGCACGGACGGCGGCGAGCTTGAAATCGGTTTCGTGTGCAAGCGCGACTTCGGCCGAGCGCGTCATGACGAGACAGCTATGCACCCGCGCGGCACGCAGCAGCTCCAGCAGCCGCACGCCGTAAACGATGCCCGAGGCGCCGCTGATGCCGACCACGATGCGCCGCTTGGTCATGCTTGCCTTGCCCATCATAAAACCGCCCTGGGCCGCGAAAATCCCGAGCGTCCAAAAATCGAGCGGAGCCTAGCCGACGGCCGCGCGCCACGCCAATCCGACGGCCGCTCGACCGCGTGCCCGCGCGCGATTATCCTTCGCGGCAGCGCGCGTCCGGACCGGCGCGCCGCAACCCTGCCCGTTGTGTCGCACATTCTGGAGGTTTCCATGGCCATGGCCGCCGCATCGTCCGCCGTTCCCATCCGCACGCTTGCCCCCCGCTTCGACGCAGGCATCGGCCCCCTGGGCAAGATCGGGTTCATAGCGCTCGGTAACGGCACCACGAGCGAGTTCGAGGTCACCGCCATGCTACCGGACGGCATGGTGCTCTATATCAGCCGCGTGCCCTCCGACAACGTCGTCAACCTCGTCAATCTGAAGGCCATCGAAAGCGGCATGATCGCCGCGACCAAGCTCATCCTGCCCGATGGCAAGCTCGACGTGATGATCTATGGCTGCACCTCGGGCACGGTGGCCTTGGGCGAGGACGTGGTCGAGGCGCGCATTCGCGCCGTGCGCCCGGGCATCAAGGTCACGACGCCCATCACCGGCACGCTGGCCGCCTTCAAGGCGCTCGGCAAAAAGAAGGTCGTGCTGCTGACGCCCTATATTTCCGAGGTGACGGCGGCGGTGCGCGACTACATGAACGGGCGCGGCCTCGAGGTGCTGGACGCCGCCAATTTCGACATCACGCTCAATTCCGACATGGTCCGCGTCTCGCCCGACGCCGTGGCGGAGGCGGCCATCGCGCTCGACCGGCCCGATGCCGAGGCGATCTTCATCTCGTGCACGGCGCTGCGGACCAGCACCATCATCGAACGCATCGAGCGCGCCACCGGCAAGCCTTGCGTCACCAGCAATCAGGCCCTCGCCTGGCACGCCATGCGCCTCGCGGGCTACCGCGAGCCCGTGGCCGGTTTCGGGCGGCTGATGTCGCTCCAGCCTTGATCGCCGCCGTGCCGGGGCGGGCGCGGCAAGGAACATTCGGGGAACTCCGGCGGCCGGGGCCGGACAAAGGCCCCACGATGCCCGGCGCGCGCGAACGCGGTTGCGGCCCGAGAGCGCCTGGGCTAAGCCCTCACGCGCCTTGGCATTCGCCGAAACTCGGCGCCCGCCCCGGCCCCAGGCCGAGAATCGGCCCCTAGCCGAGAACCGGCCCCAATCCAAGAACAGGATCGCCCGTGCACGCCTATCGCACCCATACCTGCAATCAACTGCGCCTTGGCGATGTCGGCCGGACGGTCCGGCTTTCGGGCTGGGTGCACCGCAAGCGCGATCACGGACAGCTGTTGTTCGTCGATTTGCGCGACCATTACGGCGTGACGCAGTGCGTCGTCTCGGCGGGCGAGGCGGTGTTCGAGGCGGCGAGTGAACTGCGCAACGAAAGCGTCGTCCGCGCAACCGGCACGGTCGTCGCGCGGTCCGCCGAAACGGTGAACAAGGATCTGGGCACGGGCGAAATCGAATTGCGCATTGCCACCCTCGACGTGCTGTCGGCCGCCGAACCCATTCCGTTCCCGGTGAATGCCGACGCGGACTATCCCGAGGACATGCGGCTGACCTATCGTTTCCTCGATCTGCGCCGCGAATCGCTGCACAAGACGATCATGCTCCGCAGCAAGGTGATCGAATCCATTCGCCGACGGATGATCGCGCTCGGTTTCACCGAATTCCAGACGCCGATCCTGACCTCGTCCTCGCCCGAGGGCGCGCGCGACTTCCTGGTGCCGAGCCGGCTGCACCCGGGCCGGTTCTATGCCCTGCCCCAAGCGCCCCAGCAGTTCAAGCAATTGCTGATGGTCGCGGGCTTCGACCGCTATTTCCAGATCGCGCCATGCTTTCGCGACGAGGACAGCCGCGCCGACCGCTCGCCCGGCGAGTTCTACCAGCTCGATCTCGAGATGAGCTTCGTCGAGCAGGAAGACGTCTTCCAGGCAGTCGAGCCGGTGCTCGCGGGGGTGTACGGCGAATTCTCGGATTGGACGGTCGCGCCCTCGCCCTGGCCGCGCATTTCCTTCGCCGAAGCCACCCTCAAATACGGCACCGACAAGCCGGACCTGCGCAATCCGCTCGCCATCGCCGACGTGACCGAGGCGTTCCGCGGCTCGGATTTCGGCCTCTTCGCCAAGGCCATCGAAAAGGGCGCCGTGGTGCGCGCCATTCCGGCACCCGCTTCGGGCGCACGACCGCGTTCGTTCTTCGACAAGATGAACGATTGGGCGCGCGCCGAAGGGGCCGCGGGCATGGGCTGGATGGTGTTCGAGGCGGGCGGCGCCAAGGGGCCCATCGCCTCCAAGCTCACGCCCGAACGCCTGGCCGCTCTCAAGGCCGCCGCCGGTCTCAAGGATGGCGACGGCGTGTTCTTCGCCTGCGACATGGTGGAAGGGGCCGCGAAGCTCGCGGGCCTCGCGCGCACGCGAATCGGTCACGATCTCGATCTTCTCGAAAAGAACGCCTACCGTTTTTGTTGGATCGTTGATTTTCCGATGTTCGAGCGCGATTCGGACACCGGCGCCGTCGGCTTCAGCCACAATCCGTTCTCGATGCCCCAGGGCGGGCTCAAAGCGCTCGAGGACAAGGATCCGCTCGACATTCTCGCCCACCAATACGACGTGGTGTGCAACGGCACCGAGATCAGCTCGGGCGCGATCCGCAACCATCTGCCCGCCGTGATGTACAAGGCCTTCGCGATCGCGGGCTACGGCCCGGAGGTCGTCGAACGGAAATTCGGCGGCATGCTGAACGCCTTCCGCTACGGCGCCCCGCCGCACGGCGGCATCGCACCCGGCATCGACCGCATGGTGATGCAGATCGCCAACGTGCCCAATCTGCGCGAATGCATCGTCTTCCCGATGAATCAGCAGGCGATGGACCTGATGATGGGCGCGCCGAGCGAAGTGACCGAGAAGCAGCTCCGCGAATTGCACATCCGCGTGGCGCCGCCGCCGGAAATGAAGAAGGCCTAGACCGCGAACCGCCGCTCAGAGCATCGGGCGGTCCTGATCCTGGCGGCGCAGGGCCCGGCCCGCGCGCGCGCCGGTCGCCGCACCCGACTTCCAGGCGATGCGGCCATTGACCATGACGAGGTCGATGCCGTCGGACACGGCGACCGGGCGCTCGAAGGTCGCCCGGTCGATGACCGTTTCGGGATCGAACATCACGAGATCGGCGAATGCGCCCGCGCGCACCACCCCGCGGTCCTTGAGACCGAAGCGATGGGCCGAAAGCCCGGTCATCTTGCGCACCGCCGCCTCGAGGCCGAACAGACCAAGCTCGCGCGCATAATGGCCGAGCACGCGCGGAAACGTGCCCCAGAGGCGCGGATGGGGATGTTCGTCGTTCGGCAAGCCGTCCGAGCCGATCATGGAATCGGCGAATGCCATGATGCGCCGCACATCGCCCTCGTCCATCGCGAAATAAATGCCGCCTGCCGGCAGAAGCCGCGATACCGCCTCTTCCTGTGAGCAGCCGAGTTCCGCCGCGACCTCCTTCAAATCGCGCCCGGCGAACTCGGGCCGGGCCTTCGACCAGGCGACGAGAATTTTCGTTGAGCGCGGAATCATGTCGGCCGACAGCACGGTCGAGGACGCGGGATAGGGATAGACGTCGAGGCCGACCTTCTGGTGCTTGGCCGCCTCGGCGATCTTGGGCAGGGTTTCGGCGCTGCGGCCGAAATTGGGCGCGCCCGCCGTCTTGTGGTGGGAAATGATCACCGGCACCTCGGCCGCGCGGCCGATGGCGAGCGTCTCGTCGATCGATTCGAAGATCTGATCGCCTTCGTTTCGCATATGGGTAACGTAGAGCGCGCGGTGCCGGGTGAGCGCGCGCGCGATCTCGATGACTTCCAATGTCGGCGCGGCGATCGCCGTTCGGTAGGCCAGGCCGGTCGAAAAACCGATGGCCCCCGCCTCGAGCCCGTCCTCCAAGATGCGGCGCATGGCGCGCACTTCGTCCGGCGTCGCGGCGCGGTCGAGGCGGTCCATGGCGAGCACGCGCAGCGAGGAATGGCCGACCAGGGCCGCGGCGTTGATCGCGGGCGGGGCGCGGTCGAGCGCCGTGAAGTACGAACCGAAATCGGGATAGTCCCAGCCCGCATCGCCCGCCACCAGATCGAGCGGGGCCGGCGGGCGGGCGGCCGAGGCGAGCGGCGCCAGGCTCACGCCGCAATTGCCGACGACCACCGTGGTTACGCCCTGGCTCAGCTTCGGCGTCATTTCGGGCTTGGCGAGGAGGACATAGTCATCGTGCGTGTGAACGTCGATGAAGCCGGGCGCGAGCACGCGGCCCGAGGCGTCGATTTCGACCCCGCCCTTGACGCGCGAGAGATCGCCCACGGCAACGATGCGGTCGTCGGCAACGCCCAGATCCGCACGCCGGCGCGGGGCACCCGTGCCGTCGATCACGGTCGCATTGCGGAAAACGATGTCGCAGCGTTCGGGTATCATGGCGGTCCTCCCTGTCGCGGCACTCTAGCGCGGGGCGCGCATATCTGACCATGTGCCGGCCCATGTGCTGGCCCATGTGCTGGCCCATGTGCCGGCCCATGTGGCCATGTCCCGTCGGAACCGATGTCCTGCTAGGATCGCGCGGCAAGGGGAGCACGACATGTCGCCACGCTGGAAAAACCGGCCGGAGGGATCGAACTGGGGCGAATTCGGCCCGGACGATCAATTGGGGCGGCTCAATCTCCTGACGCCCGAAAAGGTCCGCCAAGGGGTTGCGGAAGTGCGCGAGGGCCGGGCGTTTTGCCTTTCGCTGCCGCTCGATTATCCCGGCGGCAATGTGCTCTCGACCGCGCGCTTTCCCCCCGAGCTGCGCCCGACCTTCCGCGATGGCCGGCCGCGCATGAACTATCCGACCGCGCTCGAGAACCCGGCCTTCACCGACGTGATGTGCGACGACGCGGTGCTGATCCACCTCCAATATTCGACGCAGTGGGACGCGCTCTCCCACATGGGCGCGCTGTTCGACGCCGACGGCGACGGTGTCGCGGAGGCGGTCTATTACAACGGCTACCGCGCGGGCGAACACATTTTGGGTCCGGTCGAATACCGCGACGGACGGGAAATCGCCCATCCCGGCGCCATGGGCGCGAACGCGCTCGGCATCGAAACCATGGCGCGGTCGTGCGTGCAGGGGCGCGGCGTGCTCGTCGATCTTGCGCGCCAGCACGGCCGCGCGCGCGCCCTCATCGGCTACGAGCGCCTCATGCGCGCCATGGCGGCGACCGGCGCCGAGGTCGAACGCGGCGACATGTTGTTGCTGCACACGGGGTTCGGCGACGTGGTGCTCGAGGGCGCGCGACGGGCAAACGCCGAGACGCTGCACGGCTCGTGCGCCGTGCTCGACGGCTCGGACGCGCGTCTGTTGTCGTGGATTTCCGATAGCGGCATCGCCATCCTGGCCACCGACAATTACGCGGTCGAGCACTACCACCGCTCGATGGCTGAGGCCAAGCCGGCCGGCCACGGCCCCGCCTATCCGCTGCACGAGCATTGCCTGTTCAAGCTCGGCCTGCCCTTGGGCGAGCTGTGGTATCTCGGCGCGCTGGCCGCATGGCTGGCCGAACACAAGCGCACGCGATTCCTTCTGACGGCCCCGCCGCTCAATTTGCCCGGCGCCGTGGGCTCGCCCGCAACGCCCGTGGCCACGGTTTGAAAGCGAGTTAGCCGGGACTGGAACGGCGCCAGAACGTCATTTTGCGGCAATGCGTTTTGCCTCGATCAAGCTAGCGCGGTGCGCGTCGGCTTCGCCCCCGAGCTTCTGAAGCTCAACCGCCAACACACGGGCCTTGGTATGTTCGCCCGCTCTTTCGGCCGCCACCATGGCGCCCGCAATGGCGCGATAACGGTTTGGTTCTTTTTTCATCACCGCTTCGTACTCATGCAGCGCATCAGCGCTTTTATCTTGCGCCAGCAACATCTCGGCCAATAGCTCGCGTGCAGGTACGATGGGGCCAGGGGAAACGACATGTTTTTCCGTCGCATCCTCGCGGGCCGCCGAGGCCTTGAGAGCATCGAGACATTCGGCTTTCCGGCCTTCGGCGCAAAGCCCCAACCCATCCACAATCGCCCTTTGAATATCGATTTGCTCGACCCAGTAGGGAAGCCCCATGTTTGCCGCGGAGTTGCGCAGAGCCACGAGGCGAATTTTCTGCTCGATTGCGCCGGCGGCATTTCCGGAACGCGCCGCGCCCACGCCCCGCGCGAAGGCATTTACGGCTTCGGCATGGGGATATTTCTTCCACGGATAGACATCCGCGCCTGGAGAAAGCGGCAGGGCGGTCGCAGTGGCCCAATCGCCGCTTTCGAGAGCGAGGCGCGCCGGCATGGCTGCGTATGCGTATGCAGCGGCAAAATTGTCGATGGCTTTCATGCCGAGAGAACGCGCCAACGCCTTTTGCGCCGCCCGGTCCTGTGCGAGTTGAAGATGGGCATAAACCATATAGTCGATGGCGTGGTGCCCGTCGAAGGTCGCTTCGCCAGCCACCCGAGAAGATTCCTGATTTGCCGCGATAGGCTCTCTCCAGTAGCCCACGCGCGTGAAAACGTGGGAAGGCATGTGCAACGCATGTGCCGCATCAGGCGCGATGACGGCATAAGCCTTGGCCGCACTCAGGCCCATATGTGCGATCGGCGGATAGTCGTAGCTGTGAATAAGGTAGTGCGCGATACCCGGATGGTTTGGCTTCGCCGCGAACAGGGGTTCCAAAATCGCCGCTGCGCGCATCTGGTTCTTATAGGTCTTGTCGGTGGGAACGAAGTTTGCCGAAGTGATAACGGCCGAGAGAACCTTGGCCTCGACATCCTCCGGATAGCGGGCCATCAGCTGAGCCATGGCTTCGTCATATGCCTGCATGCGCTGCACATGAGACCTGGCGGCATGATCGCGAACGAAGATACCGACCGCGGCTACATAGTCGTTCTCGCGCTGGGTTTTGAGACCGGCGAATTTCGCCGCGTCCAGCAGGGCGATAACATTGTCCAAGAGCTCCGGGGAAAGACCGGTTGGCCAGACAAACTGATTGCCCAGCAAAGAAACGGCCTGACCCCAATGCGCCATGCCACAGGACGGATCCGCGGCAGCGACAGCCTTGAATGCCGCCACCGATTGCGGCCAGGCAAAGGAATGATAAAGCGCCATGGCCGTGTTGAATTGCGATTGGGCGGCGGGGGAACATTCGACCTTGAATTCCACCGTGCCAAGACGGGCAATGCCATGGGAATGGATTTGGCCCAAGGCCGGCGCGGAAAACCAAATTAGAGCGATAAGAGCAAACCACCCGGGTAGAATTTTTCTCATTTCAGCCTCCCGATCTCGCTTTTACCATTCGATTTGGGCTTAAGCTCTCGCGCCAATTTATTTTAATCACCCCAACGAAACTCGCATATTACTTCCACGAGCAGAGCTATTCTTAATTTCAGCGATGCGCGTCTTATCTCGCTGCATTAGCAGCCACGCCGCCCCTCATCTTCCCCGGCGCCGTCTGCTCGCCCGCAATGCCCGTGGCCACGGTTCGAATCGTATTCCCCCCGATAGCGCCAGGTGTGGCGCAAAATCCGAACGGGCGGTACATGCAGTTCGATCCGCCCGCCGGTCGATCCGCCCTTGGACAAGTCCGCCGAACGACAAAGCACCTAGGTAGAGCCCGATATGGGCCAGATCGAGGCCTTGCTCAAGCCGCTCGTCATCAAGGGCTTGACGATTCGCGACCAGGTCATGAGCACGGCGCGCTCGCCCGCCTATGGCGAGGCCGGCATGCCAGGCGAACGTTATCGGGCCCAATTCGCCCGTTCGAAATCGCCACCCCAAACGTCATTCGCGCCGGCGCTAGTTTCCGCGGCCCCGCCTCAGACCCGAATCACCTCGCGCGGGATGTGATTGATCCGCTCGGGTGCGCCTTTCGTCACGATCACCGTCTCGCCGATGCACATGCTCAAGCCTGCCGGGCGATCGAACAGCATCATGTGCGTGAAGAAGACCATGCCCGCCTCGATGACCTGCGGATTGTCCTTGTAGATCATCGGCCAGTCCATCCAAGTCGGCGGATACATTGCCCCCATCGTGTAGCCGCATGCGGCCTGCGTCGCGTGGCCGAAGCCAGCCTTGTCGAAGGTATTCTGGTGCGCAGCGAAGACATCGCCCACGGTCCGTCCCGGACGCAAATTGTCCTGGCACGCCGCGACCGCGTCGCCGCAGGCCTTGTTCATGTCGATCAAGCGCGGATCGACCTTGCCGACAATCACGTTGTACACCGTCGCGGCATGATAGAGGCGATAGGCCGCGCCCGGTTCGAAGATAACATTGTCCTCGTTGCCGACGATGTTCTCGCCGGTGTGGTAGCGGCCGAAGAACTTCGCCTCGCCGCCACCGAAGGGCCAGCGGCTGGCCGCGGGATCCCCGCCCGCCGCCATCTGGGCCTCGAGCATCTTGCCGAAGATTGCCTTGGTCGAGATGCCCGGCTTTACGTTCTCGACGCTCACCTTGTAAATGAGATCGCAGAGCCCGCCCGCCTTCCGCGTGTAATCGAGCTCCGTCGGACTCTTGACGAGACGCAAGAGACGCACGAGATCCGAGGCGTCCACGGTCGTGCAAAACCCATCGAGCGCGGCGTCGACCATCTTGCCGCGCTGCGCCGTCAAGCCGTAGGCGTGATACTCGATGCCGACGCGCTTGCCGCGGCAGCCATGCTCTTCGAGGATCGCCCGGAGATCGAGGGCCGGATTGGCGCCGGCGCTGTCATACCAGATTCGGATATCGTCGATGATCGAGGTGGCGCGCGACTGAATGCGGTCGGCCGTCCGCGTCAAGAGCGTGAGCTGGCCGTCGGCGCCGAGATAGAGCGCCTGAAACATGGTGTAGCCCATCGTGTCGTAGCCGGTCAGGTAGTACATCGATTCCTGCCGGAACATGACGAGGCCGTGGAGCCCCTGCTCCGCCATCTTGGCGCGCGCGGCCTTCTGACGCTGGGCAAATTCGTCTCTCGAGAAGTGCAAGATCGGCGTGTCCATGATCGCATTCCTCCCGGTTGTGATCGAGCATCGTGACCCGCATCGGGCAGCGGAGTCCAGATCGGCCGCGCCGCTTCGGCCCTGATTCGACCGCATGAATCGACATTCCCCGGATGAACCCTTGGAACAATGAAAACACAAGCGCTCTGCCGGGTTCCGGAGAGGCCATTGGCGGCCTGGGTAGTTTTCCCGGCGCTTGCGCCTTGCCCAACGCCCAAAACGACGCCTGATCCGTCGATCTAGGCCTTTCCGCGTCATTGAACGCAGTCGATCCACTGCCCGGAGAGGAAGGTGAGCACGGCGAGGTTTTCGTCATTGGCGAGCCACTCGGTCTCGAACCGCCCCATCTTGCTGGTCGAGGCAGCCGCGCACGACAACCCTGCCGACGACGATCCAGCGCATCGCGCGATCACGGCCCGGCCGGTCGGCATCGGAAGTGACGCTCGAACCGTGGAGCTTTAGCTTGAGGCGGTGATCGAAATCGAGCCGGAGAGCATCGGATTCGTCTTCACCCACTGGTTGCGCCATCACCGCCTCGATCCAATGAGATAAGATGCCGAATCTCATAGCTCAAACGGAATCAGCGCGGGCTGGTTCAATCGTTCATCCGGGTAATGCGGGTTGAAAGCGCGTTATGCGGACTTGGGCTTCTCTTCCTTCTTCTCGATAGCCCCGCCCGCTTCGCGCCAGGCGGTGAAGCCGCCTTCGATATGGCAAACGGGCGCAAGGCCCATGCGCTTTGCGACCTGGGTCGCCAGCGCCGAACGCCAACCCGACGCGCAGTAGAACACAAAGCTTTTTCCCGAGGCGAAGATGTCCTTGTGATACGGGCTTTCGGGGTCGATCCAGAATTCGAGCATGCCGCGCGGCGCGTGGAAGGCGCCGGGGATGAGACCCTCGCGCAAAAGCTCGCGGATATCGCGCAGATCGACGAATACCGTATTGGCGTCGCCCTGCTTGGCGATGGCCTCCGTGGCGGCGATCGCCTCGATTTCCTTGCGTGCCGCGTCCAGCAATTGCTTGTAACCGACCTTCATGTTCGCACTCCCTTTGCCGCGCGCGATGATCGCATGGCCGACGCACCGGGTCGAGACGCGGGCGAGAACGCCGCGCGCAGCCGCGCCAGAATCTCCGCAAGGCGCGCGGGAGCGTACGGCGCCGCCGGCCCCGTGCCCCAAATGGGGCGCGGCCAGGCCCGGTCGGTGCGGTAGCGCGCGATGCAATGGACGTGAAGCTGCGGCACCGCATTGCCGAGTGCCGCGAGGTTGAGTTTGTCGGGCGCGAACAGCGCCCCCAGGGTCTCGGTTGCCCGTGCGATCTCGGCCAAAAGACGCGCGCGATCGGCGGCGCCGAGTTCGTGGACTTCGCGCACGCCTGCGCGTTCGGGAACCAGGATCAGCCAAGGGAACGACGAATCCTTGGCGAGGAGCACGCGGCAAAGATCGAGGCGCGCGACCTCGTGCGTGTCGGCGGCCAATTGGGGATGGAGCGAAAAACCGGAGGCCCCGCGCGGCGCGCGCCCGATTCCGAGACCCTTGCCCGAATCGCGCCCCAGAATCCAACCCTCGACCGTGCGAATGGCGGGCGCGTCCGGCTCGCCCGAGGCACGCAATCCCAATACGACATTGAGCATGCCCAAGACCCCGACCGTGGCGTCGAACGGATCCTCGCCCGCCGGCGCCGGGCCGAAGCCATCGGCGATCGCGCGGGCCAATTCGGGGTCGAGGCGCACGCCCGCGCGCCGCGCCCAGCCGAGCAATGCGCCGGCCACGCCGCGCCGCCCCCGCTGGGTTCGCTTCCCCCCGCCTGCGGCGTGGCGCGCGAAGACGAGGCCCAAATGGCCGTAAATCTCGCCGGGATAGGTTTCAGCCAGGACCACGCGGCGCGTGGACAGCAATTCCCCGAGCGCGCCGTCGAACGGCCACACGCCCAAATCCTCGCGGCGGTCGCGCAGGGCCGGGGCGATCACCTCGCGCCAGCCGGCCAAGGCCGCCTTGCCCACCTGATTGCCGCCGACGGTCCAGAAAATCGGCGCGGCCGCGGGCGGGCCGCGATCGCAATGGCGCAAGATGTCCTCGCGCCCCGAAAGGCCGAGCCCGGCAATCAATTGCGCAAGGGCCGGACGCGGATCGCCCGCGGAGCGGTTGGGATAGAACGGCCGGGCGAGGGCGATCTCGCCCGGGCGCGCGGCCACGTCGTAAAAGCGTTTCCACGCGCCGGAGCCCGCGCGCGGCAGCCATTCGAGCATGTGTTCGATGCCCGCCTTGGCCGCATAGGCGCGCGGCAGGCCAAGCGGGAAATCGAAGCCGAAAAATACCCGGCCCCCCTTCGCTTCGGCCGATAGCCGGTCGAGCAAGGTCGCGGTATCGCCGACGGGGCGCGGCACACCGACGATATAGCGCCCGCCGACAAGGCGCGCCGCGACCATCCAGCGCTTGGCCGCGTCCACGCTCCAATCCGCGTGGACGACGAGGGCCGGTTTGGGCCGGGCGGCCACGGCGAGCGTTCAGGCGCCCGAAGCGACCGCGGCCGCGATCGCCTTGCCCGCCTCGACGGTCGTGAGCGTGCCGCCGAGATCGCGCGTGACCGCGCCTGACGCGAGCACCGCTTCGATCGCCCGCTCGACCGCGCGCGCGGCCTCGGGATGGCCGAGATGGTCGAGCATCATCGCACCCGACCAAATCTGCCCCACGGGATTGGCGATGCCCTGCCCCGCGATATCGGGCGCGGAGCCGTGCACGGGCTCGAACATCGAGGGTGCCGAGCGCTCGGGATTGATATTGCCCGAGGGCGCGATGCCGATGCCGCCGACGACCGCGGGGCCGAGATCGGAGAGGATGTCGCCGAACAGATTGCTGCCGACCACGACGTCGAACCAGTCCGGGTGCTGGACGAAATGCGCGGTCAGGATATCGATGTGGTACTGGTCGACGCGCACATCGGGATAGGACTTCGCCATCTCATGTACCCGTTCGTCCCAAAACGGCATGGTGTGGATGATGCCGTTCGACTTGGTGGCCGAGGTCAGGTGCTTGCGACGGCCGCGCGCGAGATCGAAGGCGTATTTGAGGATGCGGTCGACCCCGCGCCGGGTGAAGATCGATTCCTGGATCGCCATTTCGTTCTCGGTGCCGGCATAGAGCCGGCCACCGATCTCCGAATATTCGCCCTCGTTGTTCTCGCGCACCACGATGAAGTCGATATCGCCGGGTTTGCGCCCCGCGAGCGGGCACGGCACGCCCTTCATCAATTTGACGGGCCGCACATTGGCATATTGGGCGAAGGCGCGGCGAATGGGGATAAGCAAACCCCAGAGCGAGACATGGTCGGGCACGCCGGGCAGTCCGACCGCGCCGAGAAAGATCGATTCGTAGGGCCGCAATCGCTCGAGCCCGTCCTCGGGCATCATCCTTCCCGTGGCCTTGTAGTGCGCGCAGCTCCAATCGAGCGCGTGCCACTCGAAGGCAAAGCCAAAGCGCGCTCCCGCCGCTTCGAGCACGCGAATGCCCTCGGGCACGACCTCTTGCCCGATGCCGTCGCCCGCGATGACGGCGATCTTGTGCGCTACTGTGTTCCTGGCCATGTCGATGGCTCCCACGCCGTATTGTGCCGATATGCGCCTAAGCCATCGCCATGCCGCCGTTCACGCGGAGCGTTTGCCCGGTGATATAGCCGGCTTCGTCCGAGGCCAGAAACACCATGGCGCCGGCGATGTCGGCCGGCTTGCCGAAACGTCCCATGGGAATGAGTTTTTTCGCGGCCGCCAGGCCCTTGGCATCGATGGTCGAGAACATTTCCGTCGCGATATAGCCGGGCGAGACGGCGTTGATCGTGACGCCGTGCGGCGCGACCTCGGTCGCGACCGAGCGCAGCATGACGCCCGCGGCCGCCTTGGCGGCGGTGCAGACCGCCATCTTGTTGCCGCCGAAATCGTAGCGGTCGGTGATGATCGAGCCGGTGACGACGATGCGTCCCGATTTTCGCTTGATCATGTGCGGCAGGGCCGCGCGGGCTAGGAAGAAAAACGGCGCGGCGTTGCTGTGCAGGGCGCGTTCCCAATCGTCGTCGGTGTTGTCGATGAAGGGCTTGTCGATGACGATGCCGGCATTGCTGACCAGGATGTCGATACGCCCGTAATGGGCAAGGGTGCGCGCGATCAGACGGTCGGCATCGCGCCTGGCGCCGACATCGGCGCGCACGACGATGGCCTCGCCGCCCGCGCGCTGGATCTCCTGCTGGACGGCCTTGGCCTTTTCGACGGTGGAGCGGCAATTGATCACCAGCTTCGCGCCCTCGGAGACAAAGCGCAGCGCAATCTCGCGCCCGATGCCGCGCGAGCTTCCCGTGACGACGGCGATCTTGTTCTCAAGACGCATGATCCCCCCTGTTTCGGCGTGGGGCCATGGTACAGGCCCCTGCGCCGGCAGGGCCAGCGGGGCAGCGGTCGAGGGCGGCCAACGGTCGAGCCAGGGGGCCAATGGTCGAGAGAGGCTAGCGGTCGAACAGGAAGGCGCACACCCCCACGGCCGCGATCAGGCCAGCGAAATCCGCCACCAGCCCCGCCGCAAGCGCGTGGCGCATGCGCCGTACGCCGATGGCGCCGTAATAGATCACGATCACATAGAACGTGGTTTCGGTCGAACCTTGGATGGTGCTGGCGAGATAGCCGATATAGCTGTCGGGTCCGACATTTGGGTCCTTGAACAGCGAGGCGAGATAGCCGTAAGCGCCCGAGCCCGACAGCGAACGCATGAGCGCCATCGTCAGCGCCTCCGCCGGCAGGCCTAAATGGGACGTGACGGCGCCGATGGGCCCGATGATGCGATCGAGCGTGCCGCTCGCGCGCACCATGGAAATCGCCATGAGGATCGCCACCAGATAGGGAATGATGCGCACGGCGATCTGGAATCCGTCCTTGGCGCCTTCGACAAACGCTTCGTAACAGCGCACGCCGCGCGCGACGCCGAAGCCGACGAGCAGCGCCGCCAATCCCGGCACGATCCAAGGCGAGATCGCGCGGCCAAAGGCAAGGGTGAGCGGAACGAGCGACAGCACCGCGCAGAGCGCCAGCACCGAGACCCAGAACGGCGCCGCCTTGGCGCCCAACTCCTCATTGGCGGCAAAAGAAGGCTTGCCGGCAAAAGAGGGCGCGGCGTCCGCCCAATCGTCCGCCGCCGCGGGCGAAGGGATCACCGCCGCCCCGTTCACCCCGCCCGCGGGACCAAAGGGCGAAAACCGCGCGAAATATCGCGCCGCGAGAATCGCGACCGCGGTCGAAACCACCGTCGCGAACAGGGTCGACGCGACGATTCCCGCGGGATCCGCCGATCCCGCCGCGGCGCGCAGGGCGATCACGGTCGTGGGCAGCACGGTCACGTTCGCCGTGTTGATGGCCAGGAACATGACCATCGCATCGGTCGCCGTGCCCTTGTGGGGATTGAGCTTGTCGAGTTCCTGCATGGCGCGAATGCCGAACGGCGTGGCGGCGTTGCCAAGGCCGAGAAAATTGGCCGAGGCGTTCATCACCATGGCCCCCATCGCCGGATGATCGGGCGGCACATCGGGAAACAGCCGCGTCATCAGCGGCCGCACCAGGCGCGCGATCAGCGCGAGCAGGCCGCCGGCCTCGGCGATCTTCATCAGTCCGAGGAACAGCGTCATCACGCCGATCAAGCCGAAGGCGAGCGTCACCGCATCCGCCGCCGCAGCCAACATGGCCGACGCCATCGCCTCCATCGGCGCATTTCCCACCCCATCCCAACTCCACTGACGGTATGCGGCAGTGCCGAACGCGAGCCCGACCAGGACGACGAAGACGGTGTTCATGAGAGTCTTTCCATGCGCGAGAATGACCGCGGCGCACGGGTTATCCACAATCGAGGCGGGGTTGCGGAAATTGTGAAAAGGCCCATGGATAAAGGGTTATTTTCATCGCACCGCGCGGCGTTCGAACGCCGAACAGGGTGCGGACGAAACGAGAACGCAGCGGGTTCGAACGTGCCGCTTCCGTTCGCTCCAGCGGAGAGTTTCTCCATGGTTTGTCCTAAAGGCATTGGGTGCTTGCATTTTTGTCGAATTCGGTTAACTTTGGAGTCAACCCCATATCTTGTTCGTCGGCAATGGGGCCGCCGACTACACGTTGAGGGAGTCTCCCATGGCTGCAAAAGCCAAGAAGGCCAAGAAGCCCGCGAAGCGTAAGGTTGCGAAGCGCAAGTCCAAAGCGAAGAAGCAATAACGCTCGTCGTTCCGTCGCCCGCCTTCGACAATCAAGAAGGCGGGCGACGCTTAAAGCCTAAATAGGAGTGTCGAGGATCCCGCTCCGAAAATACGGATCCTCATAAACCTCCCTTCTCGACCACATGATTTACCCCAACTGCGCTTTTGAACGGGCGCGGTATGCATTGCGTATTCTTTCGGTCATTTTTTGGCGGCCATTTTATGGCCTGCGCGCGCTCCGACCGCGCCATTAGCGGTTCGGAATAAACGGTGAATTGCCTTACCGAACAAAGCTCTTGAGTGTCGGTAAGGTAATCTTACATACTGCCGCCATGGCGATGGGGCGACGGATCGCGCAAGCACGCAAGGAAGCAGGGCTTAGCCAACAGGCTGTAGCCAATCGCTTCGGCATTTCGCGCGCCGCGGTCGCGCAGTGGGAGAACGGCGACACCTTTCCCGGATCATCCAAGCTCGAAGGCCTGGCGGACGTTCTGGGCGTGAGTCTCGAATGGATCGCGACGGGGCGCGGGGCTAAGCAGGCGACGGCCGCGGGGTCTGACGGCGGGGCGGGGCGGGGCGGCGTGCCCGTGATCGCGATGCAGGCGGCGGGGCTGTGGCCCCAATATCCCCCGGGCGGCATCGAGGGCGTGCCGAAAATCACGACCGAGATCGCGCTTGGTCCAAACGCCTTTGCGCTGATCATCGAGGATCAGAGCATGTCGCCCGAATTCACCGAGGGCGACAAGGTCATCATCGATCCCGATGTCCTGCCCCAGCCGCGCGATTACGTCATCGCCGTCGTCTCGCCCGATAGCGGGCCGAGCTTCCGCATGTACCGGCCGGGCGAACGCGGCGGCATCGAGACGATCGAATTGGTGCCGTTCGACGCGGCCTGGCCCACCCAGACGATCGATCCGGAAAATCCCGGCCGCGTCATCGGCACCATGGTCGAGCACCGGCGCTATCGGCGCGCCTAGGCCCGCTTAGCGTCGCGTCGCCCCCCGCCGCTCAGCGGCGGGTTGCCACCGTGTCGAGCATCGTCAGGCGCTTGAGCGCGAAGGCCGCGACCCGGCCCACGACCGGCAACCGAACCAAGCGATAGATCGCCAGGCGCAGCGTCGCCGAGCCCTCGTAGCGCGCCATGTCCGGCAGGCGCGTCAGGCGCTCGATCGTCTTGTCGACGACGGGGCCGATGAAGCGCCGAGTCCGGCGCAGATGCGCCCCCGGCGCGCGCAGATGCAGAATCCGGTCGAGATAATCGGCGTTGCGCCCGAACAGGCGATAGCAAGCCAGTTGCAAGGGCCGCGGCAACCAATGCAGCAGCCAGGTGCGGCTGTGGGAATCATACGGCACCCAGCGATGGGGCAATTGGTGATAGGCGAGACCGCCAGGGCGCAGCACACGCGCTTCGTCGGCGTAGTAATCGTCGAGCACGTCGTCGGTCACGTGTTCGAGAACTTGCTGGCTGAACACGAGATCGGCCGCACCGTCGGCCAGGGGCAGCGTCCGGCCATCGTAGAGCCCGAGCCGCGCCTCGCCGATCCCGCAACATTCGCGGAACACCCGGTTCATGCGCGGCAGATTCTCGCCGCCGATATCGACGCCGTGCACCCCCCGGTAGCCGAGCGCCAGCAAAAAGACCGTGATCTGGCCCGCGCCGCAGCCATGCTCGACGATGACGAGATCGCGCCCGCCGGACGCGCGCTCGAGCGCGGTCAGGCATTCGAACAGGATCACGAGATGCATGGGCGGATGGTCGCGCGCGCGCATCGCCTCGGCCACGAACTCCGCCCAGGGCGCATCCAAGGACCCGCCCTCGCCGCAGGCGCGCACGAGGGCGTGATAGGCCTTGCCGATGCGGCTCCAATCGCTCATCGCGCCCTCGTCATCGCCTTGCCCGGTATCGCGGCGGAACGGCAAGCCATCGGTCACGACCGGCCAACTTCCACGGCCCGATGGACGACCGAGGGGGAAGTGGTGGGCGCAGCAGGATTCGAACCTGCGACCCGCTGATTAAGCGTCACCGTGATTCCTTTTTCGCTCAATGGCCGTTCCAAATTTTTGTCCGCGAATTCTGGCGGATTATGGCCCAAAGTTGGACGCGCCGCGCGCGCCGATTCCAAGAAGCCCTAGGATGGCTCCACATGCGCGCAAGACAAAGCGCCGCACCCCACAAGGTGTGGCGCTTGTCGTCGAGCCCATCGGGCACCCGGATTTTGGGCGGCGCGGGCGCCACGGCCGGCACGGCCGCGCGCACCGTCCGTTGCGGAACGAACGCCGCCGGACGCGGATTGATAGTTTTCGAGGTTGGTGTCGTCGAGCGGCCTCGAAACCGAGTAGGGCATTGGCGTCTTCGATCGTCGAGCTGACGGCCACGACGGCGACGCGCTTCGTCGCGCGCATTACCATCGCGGTTTCCGATGCGGCCACCACTGCGGGAGGGCAAGGCGCGGCGTTTCGCCACCGTTAGGGCATTTTTTTGCGGTTACCACCCCGGCACAGAGCTGTCTGCGATCTACAGGCTTACACAGATTAAACGAATAAAATTCCCGTTCTGGCTTTGTTATTCAGGGAAATTTCTCTATTCTGGCTTTAGGAGGAGCCTTAATGGCTGATTTCTCCGCCGCCCAAACCCTGGACCAGATGCCCGAGGCGTTCGTCTCCGGCACCGCGATCAGTCGCGAGGTGTCGCGAGCTGTGAAGGCCGGCAAGCTGCGCAAGCTCGCCTCGCGTCTTTATACCCGGAACCTGACCGACCAACCCGAAGCGGTCATCCGGCGCAATCTGTGGAACATCGTCGCCGGCTATTTTCCGGGCGCCTTGATCGCCGACCGGACCGCGCTGGAAAACGCGCCGGCCGAGGATGGCTCGGTTTGTCTGGT
This sequence comes from Rhizobium sp. Q54, assembly GCA_945860095.1. Taxonomy (GTDB): domain Bacteria; phylum Pseudomonadota; class Alphaproteobacteria; order CADEGL01; family CADEGL01; genus CAMAPP01. The sequence goes on from CAMAPP010000040.1 coordinate 22,915, forward strand.
CGCCGAACGCGGCAACGATGTGAAATTACCGGGCCTCGTACTCCGGCCCCGGCGCGGCACGGGACCGCTGCCGACCGACCGGCCCTTCATCGCCGGGCTGTTTCTCAGTTCCACCGCCCGCGCCTATCTCGAAAACATGCGCGCGTCGCGCGCGCGCGGCGGCGCCGTGGCCCGCACCCTGCCGCGCCGCCAGATCGAGGAGCGCCTCGATACGCTGATCCGCCGCAGCGGCGAGGATGCCGCCAAACGCCTGCGCGACGAGGTGCGCGCCCTGGCACCCGATCTTGATCTCAAGGACGAAGCCCAGGCCCTCGACGCCCTCATCGGCACGCTGCTCGGCACGCGCGAAGCGGAATTGAGCGCGCCCACGGCGCTCGCCCGGCGCAAGGGACGCCCCTACGATCCCGACCGGCTGGCGCTGTTCCAAACATTGCACACGGCGCTTCGCAACCACCCGCCGATCGCCCGCCTTGCGCCCCAGCGCAGCGGGGAGGAGACCGCGACGCTCGCCTTTTTCGAGGCGTATTTCTCGAACTTCATCGAGGGCACCGAGTTCGCCGTCAAGGAGGCCGCCGATATCGTCTTTCGCGGCGTCATCCCGAACGGGCGGCCCGAGGATGCCCACGACGTGCTCGGCACCTGGCGCATCGTCTCCGACGCCGAGGAAATGCGCCGCACGCCCCAAGACGGCGCGGCGCTCGTCCGCCTGCTCAAGGCGCGGCACGCCGCGATCATGGAACGCCGCCCAGACAAGCGCCCCGGCGAGTTCAAGCTGGCCGGCAACCGCGCCGGACACACGGTCTTCGTGGCACCCGACCTGGTGGACGGA
>CAMAPP010000041.1 GCA_945860095.1 Rhizobium sp. Q54
GCCACGAATTGCGCACGCCGTTGAACGCGATCATCGGCTTCTCAGACTTGATCAAGAGCGAAGTGTTCGGCCCTGTGGCGCCCGCGCGCTACGGCGAATACATGGTCGATATCCACACCAGCGGCGTTCTGCTGCTCTCGCTCATCAGCGATATTCTCGACATGGCCAAGATCGAGGCGGGCAAATTCAATCTGCACGAGGAACGCCTGAACCTGGAAATGCCCATCGAGTCGTCCATTCGCCTCGTGCGCGAGCGCGCGCTCCACGCCAAGGTTACGGTCAAGGCCGAACTCGAGCCGAACCTGCCCGGGTTTTTGGGCGACGAGCGGGCGATTCGGCAGATCCTGCTCAATCTTTTGTCCAACTCGATCAAGTTCACCCCCAAGGGCGGCAGCGTGACGGTGCGCGCGGCAATCGTCACGGACGGGCACCTGGAACTGAGCGTCGCGGATACCGGCATCGGCATCGCGTCCGAGCATATCAAGCTCGTACTCGAGCCCTTCGGCCAGGTGACCAGCGCGTTTACCCGCAAGCACGACGGCACAGGCCTGGGCCTGCCCTTGGTCAAATCGTTGGCCGAACTTCATGGCGCCCATTTCGACATCGAAAGCCGGCTCGGCCGCGGCACGACCGTGCGCCTGACCTTCCCTGCAAGCCGGGTCGTCCGGGAAACCCGCGCCCCCGCGCCCCTGAGCGCCGTCGGCTAGGGGCTTGAACCGCGCCACGGACGCACCAAATTTCTAGCCGGATCGCGGCGCCTTCGGGGTCGCCTACCACGGACGGCGCCACGACCGCGCGCTTTCCGTCTCGCAGCTCGCTCGATCGGGGGGATGCGCGTGGCTCGCATGTCGGCTTTGAACAGTCCGCTATTTCTCGGCTTCGAACGCATCGAGGCGACCCTGGAACGGGTGGCCAAGGCGCAGTCGGACGGCTACCCGCCCTACAATGTCGAACAGACCGGTCCCGACGCCCTGCGCATCACGCTGGCGGTCGCGGGCTTCGTCGAGGCCGATCTTTCGGTGCAAATCGAGGATCGCCAATTGGCGGTGCGCGGCAAGCAGGACGACGAACCTGGGCGCGTCTATCTCCATCGCGGCATCGCCGCGCGCCAATTTCAGCGCAGCTTCGTCCTGGCCGACGGCGTCGAAGTGACCGCCGCGACGTTGAGCGACGGCCTGCTGCACATCGACCTCGTGCAGCCGTCCGTCGAGGCACGCGTGCGAACCGTCGAGATCAAGGCCACTCGCAGGATCAAGGATACCGATGAGATGAAAGGTACCCATGAAATGAAAAACACGAGTGAAACGAAAAACGCGGGTGAAGCGAAAAACACTGGCCGCCCGGCCGCGAAGGGGCGGGAGGCGCCGAAGGCGCACAAGGGCATCGCCATCGACGACGGATCGCCGAAGAGCGGATTGCGGAAAACCGGAGAACGGTCATGAAAACAGAGGCGTTCCTGCCCGTGACCGCCGAGCAGCTCGCGGCACTCGGTATCGGCGACGTGGCGTACATCCGGACGATGCTCGGCGATGGCGGCGCGCGTTTCCATGTTGTGTGCCTGGCGGATGGCCGCCAGGTCGGCGCCTTCACCGACCGCGACACGGCCTTCGCCGCGGCGCGGCAGAACGCGCTCGAGCCGCTCTCGGTACACTAGCCGCTCTCGGTACACTCGTGGTGAGTGGTGCGGATCGCGCGCTTCCCTCGCTCTCATCGTGTTTGATCCGCGCCGCATTTCAACCGGTTGGCTAGCGGTCCGGGCTGACGGACCGGGTGCGCTCACCGCAAGCAAGGAGGCGGCACCTCGGCTTAGGCCGCGCGGTTCGCCGGCCCCTCGAGCAACAGCGCATACAGCGCGTTCGCGTCCTTGGCCGCGCGCAACCGGTCGCAGAACCGCGTGTCGCGCAGCAGGCGCGAGACGCGCGCCAGCGCCTTGAGATGGTCGGCGCCCGCATCGTGGGGGGCCAGCAGCAGGAAGACGAGATCGACCGGCCGGTCGTCGATGGCATCGAACGGAATCGGCTGCGCGATCCGCGCGAACAGCGCGTAAAGGCGCGGCAAGCCTTCGAGCTTGCCGTGGGGAATGGCGACCCCGTGCCCGACCCCCGTGGTGCCCAAGCGCTCGCGCTCGAGCAATACGTCGAACACCGTGCGCTCGTGCACGCCGGCCATGGGACCGGCCAATTTCGCCAATTCCTCGAGCGCGCGGCGCTTGCTATCGGCGCGCAGGTCGGCGACGACGCCCTCGCGGGCCAGGATGTCGGCGATGTCCATGCGCGTCAGGCCGCCATGCGCCAAGACTTGGCACGCCGGATCGCGCGCGGTTCGTTCGGTGTTCCCAGCATGGCGGGGTTCCGGTGCGGTCTATGAATCGAAAACAGACGATGATCCGAAAACGGGTGTTGAATTGAAAACGGGCACGGCGGTGAATCGCGAAATCGTCGGGCGGAAACGTCTGCGCGCGGCGCCCGGCCTCGCGGGCGATTCAGCCGACGGCCGCAATCCGGCATTCGCGAGAAGGCCGCAGCGCGTTGCGATGATATTTTCCGAAGGCGGCGCACCATAGTTACGCCCTTCCCGGGTGTCAACTCGGCCGAACCCGTGCCGCGCGCGCCTTTCAGCCGCGCGCGAGGTGTTGCGCCAGGCCCTTGTCTCGCCGGCGCTGGACCGAGGAGGGGATGCGCATGGCTTCGCGGTACTTGGCCACCGTGCGTCGGGCGATCTCGATGCCCCCCTTGTGCAGGGTCTCGACGATCTTGTCGTCCGACAGCACGTCGCCGGGCGGCTCGTTGTCGATCATCGCCCGAATCCGAAAGCGCACCGCCTCCGCCGAGTGCGCGGCCCCGCCGTGGGCATCGGCGATCGAGGAGGTGAAGAAGTATTTGAGTTCGTAAAGCCCGCGCGGCGTGGCGATGTATTTGTTCGTCGTCACGCGGCTGACCGTGCTTTCGTGCACGCCGACAATCTCCGCGATGTCGCGCAGGACGAGGGGCCGAAGGAATTGCACGCCGTGGGCGAAAAATCCGTCCTGCTGGCGCACCAGCTCGGCCGCGACCTTGAGGATCGTAGTCGCGCGTTGGTGAAGCGATTTGACCAGCCAGTTGGCGGACTGGAAGCAGCCGGTCAGATAGACCTTGTCGTCCTTCGACTTCGCGCCGCGCGACAATCGGGCGAAATATTGTGCGTTCACCAGCACGCGCGGCAGGGTTTCGGAGTTGAGCTCGACGACCCACCCCCCGGCATTGTCCGCGTGCATGAGAACGTCGGGGGTGATCGGCTGGGCGACCGAGTTGTCGAAGACCAGGCCCGGTTTGGGATTGAGCGCGCGAAGCTCGACCACCATTTCGGCAAGGTCCGCTTCGTCCACGCCGCAGACGCTCTTCAGCGCCGCCATGTCGCGCCGCGCCAAGAGTTCCAAATTGTCGAGCAGGGCCTGCATCGCGGGGTCGAGGCGGTTGCGTTCGCGCAGCTGGATTTCCAGACATTCCTTGAGCGAGCGCGCGAACACGCCCGGCGGATCGAAGCGCGCGAGGCGCGTGCGCACCCGTTCCAGTGCCTCCGACGTGCAATCGAGTGCGCTCGCCGCCGCGCCGAGATCGCCGGTCAGGTAGCCGGTTTCGTCGACCAAATCGACGAGATGCGCGCCGATCAGGCGCTCGATCGGGTCGGTGATATCGACATTGAGCTGGTCGAGCAGGTGCTCGCGCAGGGTTTCGGCGCGGGCCAGGGTTCGTTCGAGCACGTTCTCGCCGCCGTCGAACTCCGTGCCGCCGCCGCCCGTGCCGAGATAGCTATAGGCCTCCCCCTCGGCCGGGCCCGGCGCGCGCGCCGCCGTGTCGCCGTCCCACAGATTGTCCTCGGCCATGTTCGGCGAGCCCTCGTCCGCGCCCGCGCCCTCGAGCCGGGCCTCGGGCGCGGTGTCGTCGGGCGCGCCCTCGCGGGCGCGCTCGTCGCCGGCGCGCTCGTCGTTGCGCTCTTCCTCCTCGCGCTCGAGAAGCGGGTTTTGCTGCAGGGCGTCTTCGACGAATTGCGACACTTCGGCGTTCGACATCTGCAGCAGCTTGATGGCCTGCTGCAGCTGGGGGGTCATGACCAGCGACTGCGTTTGTCGCAGATCCAGTCGCTGATTGAGTGCCATGGCTCCTAGGTTTCGCGGGGCATCCCGATCGTACCGAGAGGTGACGAAGGCCGATCGGTGCTGAACTCCGATCAGTTCTTAAAGGCTGAATCTTTCGCCGAGGTAAACGCGGCGAACATCCTCATGGGTCACGATTTCCGAGGGCGCCCCGTCCATGAGCACGGAACCCTCGTGCAGGATATAGGCCCGGTCCACGATGTCCAAGGTCTCGCGGACATTGTGGTCGGTGATGAGTACGCCGATATTGCGGTCCTTGAGCTGGGAAACCAGGTCGCGGATGTCGTTCAGCGCGATGGGATCGATGCCGGCCAGGGGTTCGTCGAGCAGGATGAAGTGCGGCTGGGTGGCGAGCGCCCGGGCGATCTCGACGCGGCGCCGCTCGCCGCCCGAGAGCGCGAGCGAGGGCGTGCGGCGCAGATGGGTGATCGAGAATTCCGCCAAAAGCTCGTCCAGCATCGCCTCGCGCCGGTCGCGGTCCCGCTCGGCCACTTCGAGCACGGCGCGCAAATTGTCCTCGACCGACAGGCCGCGAAAGATCGAGGGCTCCTGCGGCAGATAGCCGATGCCCAGGCGCGCCCGCTGGTACATGGGCAAATCGGTGATGTCGTGGCCGTCGAGCGTGATGCTGCCGGCATCGGCGCGCACGAGGCCCGTGATGATGTAAAAACAGGTCGTCTTGCCCGCGCCGTTGGGGCCGAGCAGGCCCACGGCCTCGCCGCGGTGCACCGTCACCGACACGTCGCGCAGCACCGGCCGCTTCTTGAAGCTCTTGCCGAGATTGGAGGCGATCAGGCCGGGATTGTCGGCGACCAGGCGGGGTCCGGGATAATCCTGGTCCTCGGGATCGGCGAACGGCGGATGGTTGTCGGTCATCGGCGCGCGGTTCAGGGCTTGGCCGGCGCGGGCGCCGATTTGGGCTGGAACACGCCGCGCACCCGCGGGGCGGCGTCCGCGCCCTTGGGCTGGGCCGTCAGGCGGCTTGTGCCGGTTTTCATGTTCACTTCCGCGAACTCGCCGTTCATCTGGTTCTGGCCGCGGCTGATCTTAACCCCGCCCGCCAAATGGGCGATACCGCTATCGGGGTCGTAATCGCCGTACCGCGCGCGCGCCACCTCGGCCGCGGTCGCGACCTCGACATTGCCGAACGCCTCGATGCGCCACATTTCGAGCTGCCCGGCCTTGTTCTCGCGCATGTGCGCGGTCAGCACGTCGGCGCGCAGCTCCCGGCCGTCCTTCTGCGCGACCGCGTTGCCGCGCGCGACGGCGATGCGCCGCTGCTCCCAATATTCGAGGCTTTGGGAGGCGCGGATTTTTTCGAGCTGTGATTCCAACCGCACGACCTTGCCCGTCAGCACCAGCACGCCCTTGTCGATGTCGTAGGTGCCCTGGTCGCCGGTCGCCAAGCGCCCCGTCGATTGGATGCGAACATTGCCCTCGGCGACCACGCGCCAGATTTCGGTGTCGCCGTTCGCCGCCGTCCGGTAATGCGCCGTCAGGGTGTCCGCGCGCACCGTCGTGTCGCCTTGCGCGGCGCGGGCATTGCCGCGCGCGATGTAGATCTGCTTGGCCTGTTGCCACTCGATGCCGTCCTCGGCCTCGATGGCGACGGGGGCGGACGAATTCTTGCTCCCGCCCAAACCCACCACCGCCGAGGCGGGGGCGACCCCAAGCGCAACAGCGAGCGCCGCGGCGACAAGACGGGCGCCAAGGAGCGGGGCGGAGACGAAACGGGCGGTCATCGTGCGCCTGCCTTGCGCGCTTGCGGCGCGTGCTGGGGCTGGATGAAGAGCTTGGCCTTGCCGGCGAAGACGATGCGCGCGCCCTTGTCGAACACGCGGAAGCCTTGGGCGGCGATGGCTCCGAAGGGGCCTTGGCCCTCGACTGGATCCTGGCCGTAGGCCGTGCCCGCCGCCAGATCGATGACGGCCCGCTGGGTGCGGAACTCGTAGCCTGCGTCGTGGAACATGTTCACGTTGTCGCTCAATTGGATGACCTGTTCCTTTTGCGAGAACGTGCCGTTCGTCGCCGTCAGAGCGATCCAGGTGCCGTTTTGCAGGGTGATGTCGGCCTTCGGCTGTTCGAGTTCGACCATGTCCTTCTTCGGATCGACCTGCGTGGCGCTGCTCGCGGTCACCGAAAAGGGCTGGTTGCGCCCGTCCACGCCGACATAGCGGGGATTGATCATGCGCAACTGGTCGATTTCCTCCTGGCTGACCGTCGATAGGCCGATGGGGATGCGGTCGTTGCGCGGATTGACGAGCGGCCAGATGGCGACGACGGCGATCAGCAGCGCCGCCACGCCCGGCAGGATGAACTTCATCCATCCGACGATGCGGTTGTAGCGTGCGCTGATCGCGGGCGCGGGCCCGCGCGTCCGGCCGTACTCGCGCGCCAGAATGGCGACGCGCGGCGCGCGGCGTTCGGCTGCGGGCTCGCTCGCCATGGCCGTCAGGCGACACCGGCCCGTAGCACGTCGTGGATGTGCAGGATGCCGACGGGCACGCCGTCCTCGACCACGAACACGCTGGTGATCGCGCGCGCGTTCATGAGGCCCAAGGCCTCGGAGGCGAGCGCCGCGGGGCGGATCGTCTTGGGGTCGGGGGTCATCACTTCGCGCGTGCGCCGGTGCAACAGATCGTCGCCGATGTGGCGGCGCAAATCGCCGTCGGTGATGACGCCGACGAGGGCGTTCGCGGCATCGACGATGCCGACGCAGCCGAAGCGCTTGGCGGTCATGGTGATGAGCGCCTCGCCCATCGGCGCGTCCATGCCGAGCAACGGTACCTCGCCGTCCGCGTGCATCACGTCCGAGACGCGCAGCAATTTGCGTCCGAGCTTGCCGCCGGGATGAAGGACGTGGAAATTTTGGCTGGTGAAGCCCTTGCGTTCGAGCAAGGCCACCGCGAGCGCGTCGCCGAGCGCGAGCATCATGGTCGTCGAGGTCGTGGGCGCGAGGCCGAGCGGGCAGGCCTCGGGGCTTGGCGGCAGGGCCAGGGTGATGTTCGCCGCTTCGCCCAGCGTGCTGGCGGCGTTGGCCGTGATGGCGATGACCGGGATGGAAAACCGCCGCGCATAGGACAGCAAATCGCCGAGTTCCGCCGTCTCGCCTGAATTCGACAGCGCCACGACCGTGTCCGAGACCGCGATCATGCCCATATCGCCGTGGCTGGCCTCGGCGGGATGCACATAGAGCGCGGGCGTGCCCACGGAGGCCAGCGTCGCGGCGATCTTGCGCCCCACATGGCCGCTCTTGCCCATGCCGGTCACGACCACCCGGCCGGCGGTATTGGCGAGTTGGTCGATGGCAGCCTCGAACCGATGGTCGAGCGTCGCCGCCAGATCGTCGAGCGCTTGCGCCTCCATGCGCAGCACCCGTCGGGCCGACTTGATGTCGGCGCCCTGCTCGACGGATTTTGACTTGGCTTTCACAAGCTGATGCCCCGCGCTAACGCAGAGGACGACCCCGCCATTTGGCCGGTCCATCGCCTCCACGAACCCTATCACGCCGCGCACGGAGCGGTTGCTCTTCGTGGGCAGCCCGCGCCGGCGCAGTCGGCGCCCGGTCGAGCTCTTGCCTGGCCGGACCGCCAGTATGCCCCAGGCGCGCTTGGAGGGTCAAATATACCCTGCCAATTAAGGCATTGATTTGGCGGGAATACCGGGTCCGGCCCGGACCCCCGAATTGGCCGAGAAGGGGTCGAGGCGGTTGTCTTGGGTTTGGCCGCCCCGAGGCGGCGGGCTTGGGTTTGGCTGCCCCGAGGCGGCGGGGGCGGCACCTTGGTTGACGGGGGTAAGAGCTTTTAGTGCGAGAAAATATCCTCGCCCGGCCAGCCCGCGAGGTCGAGATCGGTCCGGGTGGATAAAAAGGCAAAGCACCGCGCCGCCAATTCCGTCCGGCCTTCGCGCGCCAGCATGGTGTCGAGGCGCGCCTTGAGTGCGTGCAGATGCAGCACATCGGTGGCCGCGTATTCGATCTGCTCGGCGCTGAGCGCGGGCGCGCCCCAATCGGAGGACTGCTGGACCTTCGAGATGTCGAGACCCAAAAGCTCGCGGCACAGATCCTTGAGACCGTGCCGGTCGGTGTAGGTGCGCACCAAGCGCGAGGCGATCTTGGTGCAGTAAACCGGGCCGGTCTCGACGCCGAGATGGCGCTTGAGCGTCGCCACGTCGAAACGGGCGAAATGGAACAGCTTGAGCACCTTGGGATCGCTCAAGAGGGCCTTGAGCCGGGGCGCCTCGTAGCGCCGCTCGGCAAACCGCACCAGATGGCAATGGCCGTCGCCGTTCGACAATTGCGCCACGCACAGCCGGTCGCGCCGGGGGTCGAGGCCCATCGTCTCGGTGTCGATGGCGACGACCGGGCCCCAATTCAGGCCCGCGGGCAAATCGCCTTCGTGAACGTCATTCGCCATCGCCATCGCGGTCGTCCCCGTGCGTGTGAGCGCAAAAATCGCCACGCGCGCGCGCGTCAAATATGCGCTTGGCTCCGCCGTGTCGCCCCACGTCACCGCCGCCTCGCGCGCGGTACACAAAAAATGGTGCCCAGGAGAAGACTCGAACTTCCACGAGCTTGCGCCCACAGGTACCTGAAACCTGCGCGTCTACCAATTCCGCCACCTGGGCCCTGTGTGGGGGCGGTTGTGCGTATCGTGCGCGCGCTCGTCCTGTCAACCGGCTTTTCGCGTGCGCGCGTGCCCGGCTTCGGCTATAGAAATTGCGCGCGCACGGGCACTTAGCGTTGCCGGGCGCGGGCCAAAGGATGGAGGCAAGGCTTTGCGTCGCGTGACCGTTTTCGGCGGCTCGGGGTTCCTAGGTCGCCATCTGGTGCAACGCCTGGCTGCGAGGGGCGCGGTCGTGCGCGTCGCCGTGCGCGATCCCGAGGCCGCCGGTTTCCTCAAGCCCATGGGCAATGTCGGCCAGATCGTGCCCGTCCGCGCGGACGTGCGCGACGAGGCGGCGGTGGCGGCGGCGGTCGATGGCGCGGACGGGGTCGTCAATCTCGTCGGAATTCTGTACGCGCGCGGCCGGCGGAGTTTTGCCGCCTTGCACGTCGGCGGCGCCGCGCGCGTCGCGCGCGTCGCGCGGACTTCGGGTGCGCGGCGTTTTGTGCATTTGTCCGCGCTCGGCGCGGGGGCGAACTCGGCCTCGTCCTATGCGCGCTCCAAGGCGGCGGGCGAGGCCGCGGTGCGCCGCGAATTTCCCGCGGCGACGATTCTCAAGCCCAGCGTGGTCTTCGGCCCCGAGGACGATTTCTTCAATCGCTTCGCGGCGCTTGCGCGCGTCCTGCCGGCGCTGCCGGTGTTCGGCTGCACGCCGAAGCTCGACACCGCGCACTGGCCCCCGCGCCTCGAGCTTTGGGGGCGCGGCGGCACGCGCTTCCAGCCGGTCTATGTCGGCGATGTCGCGGACGCGATCATGCGCGCGCTGGACGGCGATTCGACGGCTCATGGGGCGCCGGGCAAGACCTACGAACTCGGCGGGCCAAGGGTTTATTCGTTCAAGGAGATCATGGAACTCGTCCTTGCCCAAACCCAGCGCCGGCGCTGGCTCGTGCCCTTGCCCTTTTTCGTCGCCGATATTCAGGGCGCGCTCTTGGGCATGCTGCCCAATCCACCGCTGACGGCGGATCAGGCAAAGCTTCTGCGCGCCGACAACGTGGTCGCGCCGGGCGCGCTCGCGCTCGCCGATTTGGGCATCGTGCCGGTCTCGGCCGAGGCCATTTTGCCGACCTACATGGAGCGCTTTCGCAATCGCGGGCGCTTTGCGGGGCCATGACGGGCCGTCAGCCGAGCGCCGGCATATAGGCCCAGGCCAGAAGGCCAGCGCCCAGCAGCACCCGGTACAGGGCGTAGGGCGTGAAGCGTTCGCGCTTCAAGGCGGCCAGCAAGGCGCCTGCGGCGGCGAGACTTGCGATGCAAGCGATGCCACCCGCCATCAGCGCCTCGCCGTCGACGGGCGCATGGGCGCCAAACGCGCCGCGTCCGGCCAGGGCGAACGTCACCGGAATGGCAATCAGCAAGGAAAACCTGGCCGCGGCGACGCGCTCGTAGCCGAGAAAGCGCGCGGCCGTCATCGTGACCGAGGATCGCCCCGCGCCGGGCACGAGCGCCAGGAGCTGCGCGGCACCCATGGCCAGCGCGCCGGAGACGCGCATGTGCTCCATGCGCCGGATCGTCATGCCGAGCCGGTCTGCCAGATACAGCAGCACGCCGAAGACGATCGAAACCAAGCCCAGACTCGCGGGATCGGCCGCGATCTCCGAACCGTCGAGGGCCATCCCCGCAGCCAGCAGCGGCGCGCTCGCAAGCAGGAAATTGAGCGCAAGTCGCCCGCCCGGATCGCGCCGCCGGCGCGCCGCCTGAAAGAGCCCGAACGTCATCCGCCAGATGTCCTGGGACAACACCACCGCGAGCGCCAGGCCGCTGCCCAAATGCATCGCCGCCTCGGCTGCGGGCGAGGGGCCCGGGCCGCCGAATACGGCACGCAAAATCATCGCGTGAGTGGCGGCGCTGACGGGCAACACAACGCTCGCGCCCTGGACCAGCGCCGTGACGACAAGTTCAAAGAACGCCACCTGGCTCCCCGATCAGCCCCAACCGCCCCGCCTAGGGGTTCCCCATCGGGAGCAGGACCCGAGCATACAGCAGGGATTCGGCGCCTTACAGGCAAGGCGCGGACGTTCGGCGCCGCTTGAAAGTCGTCCCGTAGCGCATTGCGATTCCGCGTGCACGTCGTGGAATACTCGCTTAGATTTGAAGTTTCTGCTGCGTTGCAGCACGAGAATTCGAGGTGCGGGCGAGCCATGTCGACGCAGATGCTCAAGTTTGTGTCGCGCGATCGGGCGATGCCCGACAAGCGCGAGGCCGAGGAACGGCGCGCGGACTTCGACGAAATCTTCAGGGAATTCGACGCCGCGCGCGCCGCGGCGCAGGCGGCGCGGTGCTCGCAATGCGGGATTCCGTTCTGTCAGACCCATTGCCCGCTGCACAACAATATCCCCGACTGGCTGATGCTCGCGTCCTCCGGCCGGCTCGAAGAGGCCTACGAGATCGCGGCCGCAACCAACAACATGCCCGAGATCTGCGGCCGCATCTGTCCGCAGGACCGCTTGTGCGAGGGCGCTTGCGTCATCGAGAAATCCGGCCACGGCACGGTGACCATCGGCGCCATCGAAAAATACATCACCGAAACCGCCTGGGAGCGCGGCTGGGTCAAGGTGCCGCGTCCGGCGCGCGAGCTCGGCCAGTCCATCGGCATCATCGGCGCCGGCCCCGCGGGCCTGGCGGCGGCGGAGGAATTGCGCAAGCGCGGCTACCAGGTCGAGGTTTACGACCGCCATGACCGGGCGGGCGGGCTGCTCGTTTACGGCATTCCCAATTTCAAACTCGAAAAACAAATCGTCGCAAGGCGCGTTCATCGCCTGGCCGAGGCGGGCGTGCGTTTTCATGCGGGTGCTGAAATCGGGGCGGGCACCGAAATCGGGGCCGCGCTGGCGTTCGAGGATTTGCGCGCTCGCCACGACGCGCTGCTGATCGCGACGGGCGTGTACAAGGCGACCGAGCTCGGCGTTCCGGGAGTGGATCTTGGCAACGTGGTGCAGGCGCTCGACTATTTGATCGCGGCGAACCGCAAGGGTCTCGGCGACCGAGTGCCGGCGTTCGAGAGCGGTGCCTTGGACGCGCGCGGCAAACGCGTCGTCGTCGTCGGCGGCGGCGATACGGCGATGGATTGCGTGCGCACGGCGGTGCGCCAGGGCGCGCGAGCGGTGCAATGCCTCTATCGGCGCGACCGCAAGAACATGCCCGGCTCCGAGCGCGAGGTGCGTCACGCCGAGGAAGAGGGCGTGGAATTCGTCTGGCTCTCGCAGCCCGAGGCGGTGCTCGGCGACGATGTCGCGCGCGGCGTGCGGGCGCTGCGCACCCATCTCGGCGTGCCCGGCCAGTCCGGCCGCCAGCCGCCCATCGTCATCGAAGGCTCGCAATTCCACGTCGATGCCGATCTGGTGATCGAGGCGCTCGGCTTCGAGCCGGAGGATTTGCGCGGCGCGTTTGGCTGTCCCGAGCTTGCGGTCACGCGGCGCGGCACGCTCGGCGTCGATCCGAAATCGCTCATGACCAATCTCGACGGCGTGTTCGCGGCGGGCGATATCGTGCGCGGCGCGTCCCTGGTCGTCTGGGCCATCCGCGACGGCCGCGACGCGGCCGAAGGCATCCATCGTTTCCTGTCCGCTAAGGTCGCCGCCAGTCCCGCGCGGGCTTCGGCGCGCCAGGTCGCGTGATGGGCGAGCGCGCGGGCATGGAAGGCGAACGCTTCGCCGCCGAGTGGCGGGCGAACGCGGCGCATCTTGGCGCGTCCGGCCTCTACGATCCGGCGAACGAGCACGATGCCTGCGGCGTCGGCCTGATCGCGGCGATCGACGGCAAGCCCCGCCGCTCGGTCGTCGAGGCGGCGATCGACGCGCTGAAATGCGTCTGGCATCGCGGCGCGGTCGATGCCGACGGCAAGACGGGCGACGGCTCGGGCATCCACGTCCAGATCCCGCAGGACTTCTTCAAGGCGCATGTGCGGCGCATGGGGCATGAGCCGCGCGACGGCCGCCTGGCGGTCGGCATGGTCTTTCTGCCGCGCACCGATCTCGCGGCGCAGGAACGCTGCCGCTGCATCATCGAGGCGGAAATCCTCAATTTCGGCTACCGCATCCATGGCTGGCGCCAAGTGCCGATCGAAGTCGGCGTGATCGGCGAAAAGGCCAACGCCACGCGCCCCGAAATCGAGCAGATCATCATTTACAACAGCCGCGGCGTGTCCGACCAGCTGTTCGAGCGCGATCTCTACATCATCCGCCGCCGCATCGAAAAAGCCGCGATGCAGGAAAGCATCAAGGAATTCTACGTCTGCTCGCTGTCGTGCCGCTCGGTGATCTACAAGGGCATGTTCGTCGCCGAACAGCTCACCGGCTTCTATCCCGACCTGCTCGACGAGCGCTTCGTTTCCAATTTCGCCATTTATCACCAGCGGTACTCGACCAACACCTTCCCGACCTGGCACCTCGCCCAGCCGTTTCGCGTCATCGCGCACAATGGCGAGATCAACACGCTGCTCGGCAATATCAATTGGATGAAGGCGCACGAGCCGCGCATGGCGCACGAGTTCTTCGGCGAATACATGGAGGACTTGAAGCCGCTCATCCAGCCGGGCGGGTCGGATTCGGCGGCGCTCGACGCGGTCTTCGAGGTCATGGCGCGCTCGCTGCGCTCGCTGCCGCTCGTGAAAACCATGCTCATGCCCGAGGCGTGGACGGCGCAATCGCCCATCCCCCAGGCGCACAAGGATCTCTACGCCTACTCGAACGCGGTGATCGAGCCGTGGGACGGCCCGGCGGCGATCGCGGCCTTCGGCGGGGTATGGGCGCTCGCCGGCATGGACCGCAACGGCTTAAGGCCCCTGCGCTACACGCTGACGCGCGGCGGGCTGCTCATCTGCGGCTCGGAAACCGGCATGGTGCGGGTGGACGAAGCCGACGTGATCGAGAGGGGGCGCGTCGGCCCCGGGCAGATGATCGCGGTCAATCTCGCCGAGGGTAAGCTCTATCACGACCGCGAGCTCAAGGATTGGATGGCGGCGCAGCAGCCCTTCGGCCAGTGGACGCGCAATATCCGCGAGATCGATTCGCTGATCAAATCCGACGACGAGCCGCACGAGATGTCGCCCGAGACCGTGCGCCGCCGCCAGCTCGCCGCCGGCTGGACGCTCGAGGACCTGGAACTCGTTCTCCAGCCCATGGCCGAGGAAGCCAAGGAGCCGCTCGGCTCCATGGGCGACCATTCGCCGCTCGCGGTGCTCTCGGAGCGTTACCGGGGCCTGCATCATTTCTTCCGGCAGAATTTCAGCCAGATCACCAACCCGGCGATCGACCCCCTGCGCGAACGCCGCGTCATGTCGATCCGCACGCGTCTGGGCAATCTCGGCAATATCCTCGCCGAGGACGAAACCCAGGTGCGCATCCTGCAGCTCGATTCGCCGGTGCTCTCGAACGCCGAGTTCGCCGCGATGCGCGCCTATATGGGCGCGACCATCGCCGAGATCGATTGCACCTTCGAGCAAGACGGCGGCGAGTTCGCGCTTCGCGCCGCGCTTGAGCGCATTCGCCGCGAGGCGGAGGAGGCGGTCAAGGCGGGCTCCGAGCACGTCATCCTAACCGATCAGGCGATCTCGGCCGCCCGCGCGGCGATTCCCATGATTCTGGCGACGGGCGCGGTGCACGGCCATCTGGTGCGGCGGAACTTGCGCACCTACGCCTCGGTCAACGTGCGCGCGGGCGAGTGCATGGACGTCCACTATTTCGCCGTGCTGATCGGCGTGGGCGCCACGACGGTCAACGCCTATCTGGCGCAGGAAACCATCGCCGACCGCCACCGGCGCGGCCTGTTCGGTCAGCGGGCGCTGAAGGACTGCATGCGCGGCTACAAGGAATCGGTCGATGCGGGCCTGCTCAAGATCATGTCCAAGATGGGCATATCGGTCATCAGCTCGTATCGCGGCGGCTACAATTTCGAGGCCATCGGACTGTCGCGCACCCTGGTCGCCGAGTATTTTCCCGGCATGCCGTCGCGCATCTCCGGCATCGGGCTGGCGGGCATCCAACACAAGGTGCTCGAACAGCACCGCGAGGCCCATGCGCCCGATATCGCGCCCTTGCCCATCGGCGGGTTCTACCGTTTCCGCCGCGGCGGCGAGACGCACGCCTTCGAGGGCCATCTCATCCATATGTTGCAAGCGGCGGTTTCGACGGATTCCTATTCGACGTACAAGCAGTACAGCGCGGCCGTGCGGCAGATGCCGCCGACGCAGCTGCGCGATCTGTGGGAACTCGCGCCCGCGCGCGCGCCCGTGTCGGTCGACGAGGTCGAATCGATCACCGAGATCCGCAAGCGCTTCATGACGCCCGGCATGTCGCTCGGCGCCCTTGGCCCCGAGGCGCACGAAACGTTGACCATCGCGATGAACCGCATCGGCGCCAAATCGGACTCGGGCGAGGGCGGCGAGGCGCCCGAACGCTTCCGGCCGCGCGAAAACGGCGACAACGCCAATTCCGCGGTCAAGCAGATCGCCTCGGGCCGCTTCGGCGTGACGGCGGAGTATCTGAACAATTGCCGCGAGATCGAGATCAAGGTGTCGCAAGGCTCCAAGCCCGGTGAGGGCGGCCAGCTTCCCGGCTTCAAGGTGTCGGGCATGATCGCGCGCCTGCGCCACGCGACGCCGGGCGTCATGCTCATCTCGCCGCCGCCGCACCACGACATCTATTCGATCGAGGACCTGGCGCAGCTCATCTACGACCTGAAGCAGATCAATCCGGACGCGCTCGTATCGGTGAAGCTTGTCGCGCGCTCGGGCATCGGCACCATCGCCGCGGGCGTCGCCAAGGCAAAGGCCGACATCATCCTCATCTCCGGCCATACCGGCGGCACGGGCGCGTCGCCCTTGTCCTCGATCAAGTTCGCGGGCATTCCGTGGGAAATCGGGCTATCGGAAACCAATCAGGTCCTGACGCTCAACCGCTTGCGCCACCGGGTGCGCCTGCGCGCCGATGGCGGCATCAAGACCGGGCGCGACGTCGTCATCGCCGCCCTGCTCGGCGCCGAGGAATACGGCATCGGCACCGCGGCGCTCGTCGCCATGGGTTGCCTCCTGGTGCGCCAGTGCCATTCCAACACCTGCCCGGTCGGCATCTGCACCCAGGACGAAAAGCTGCGCGAGCGCTTCTCCGGCACGCCCGAGAAGGTCGTCAATCTGTTCAGCTTCATAGCCGAAGAGGTGCGCGAGATTCTCGCGTCCCTCGGCGCGCGCACGTTGAACGAAATCATCGGGCGCACCGATTTTCTGTTCCAGGTCAATCGCGGCTCGGCCTATCTCGACGACCTCGACCTGAACCCTCTGCTCGCCCAGGCCGATCCCGGCGAATTCCCCCGCCATTGCGCGATCGAGGGCCGGAACGAAGTGCCCGACTCGCTCGACGCCCAGATGATCCGCGACGCGCGCCCCGCGCTCGAGGGCGGCGAGCGCATGCAGCTCACTTACAATATCCGCAACACCCACCGGGCCATCGGCACGCGCCTGTCCTCGGCCATCGTCCGGCGCTTCGGCATGGCGGGCCTCGCGCCTGGGCACATCACCGTGCGCCTGCGCGGCGCGGCCGGGCAATCGCTCGGCGCCTTCCTGGTGCAGGGTGTCGCGCTCGAGGTGTTCGGCGACGCCAATGATTATGTCGGCAAGGGGTTGTCGGGCGGCTCGATCGTGCTGCGCCCGATGATGGCAAGCCAGCTGCGCACCAACGAGAACACCATCATCGGCAACACGGTGCTCTACGGCGCGACCTCGGGCAAATTGTTCGCCTCGGGCCAGGCGGGCGAGCGCTTCGCCGTGCGCAATTCGGGCGCCAATGCCGTGGTCGAGGGCTGCGGGGCCAATGGCTGCGAATACATGACCGGCGGCCGGGTCGTCATCCTCGGACCGGTCGGCGACAATTTCGCCGCGGGCATGACGGGCGGCATGGCCTTCGTTTACGACCAGGCGGGCGAATTCGGCGCGCGCCTCAATCCCGACACCGTGTTTGCCCACCGGATCGAAACCGAATACTGGGACGGCGCCTGCCGCGCCCTCGTTGCCGAGCACGCCGAGCGCACGGGTTCGAGCTTCGCCGCCGCGCTTCTTAACGATTGGGACGCCGCGCGCGGGCATTTCTGGCAGGTCGTTCCCAAGGAAATGGCCGCGCGTCTGGCCGAGCCCACGCGCGCGGCTCCGGCCGTGCTCAAGCGGGCCTAAGGCCGTCCCCGGCCGGCGGGGCGGGGCGGGGGGGCGGAAAATCGCACGTTTCCGCCGGGATTTCGGCATCAGTGAGGTGTTTCCCGCACGTACTTCGTTTAGACTGCTTTGCGCATGCGGACACTTTTTCACGTCTGGCTTTCACCCGAATCGCGGAAAGTTCGCGTGGTGTTGGCGGAAAAACACCTCGAATTCGACATGAAGGTCGAAAAGGTGTGGGAGCGGCGTCCCGAATTCCTCGCCCTCAATCCTGCCGGGACCGTGCCGGTCCTGATCGAGGAAGACGGCGCCGTGCTCGCCGATTCGAACGCGATCTCGGAATATCTCGACGAAGTGCACGGTGGCCGCCTCGTGCTCGGCAAGGCGCCGCTCGAGCGCGCCGAGGTGCGCCGTCTCGTCGCGTGGTTCGATCAGAAATTCGGCCGCGAGGTTTCGGATCTGGTGTTGAACGAGAAGTTCTTGAAGCGCTTTCTCGGCCTCGGCCAGCCCGACGGCACGGCGATCCGCGCGGGCCTCGCCAATCTGCACTACCATCTCGATTACATCGGCTTTCTCGCCGAACGGCGCAATTGGCTGGCGGGCGAGGAATTCTCGCTCGCCGACATCGCCGCGGGCGCGCATGTTTCGTGCCTGGACTATCTCGGCGACGTGCCGTGGGAACAACACCCAGGCGCGCGCGAATGGTACGCGCGGCTCAAATCCCAACCGAGTTTCCGCGCGATCTTGGCCGATCACATTCCGGGCGCGCCGCCGCCCAAGCACTACGCCAATCTCGATTTCTAGGGCGGAGCCGGTTCGCCGGGAAAAGCGGCCGCCAAGCGGCCCGGATTCCCAGCCAAACGGTAATCTTTCTACGATCGTTCGGGCCGATCGTTCGGGCGGATCATTCGGGCCGGTCGGAGTCGAGGAAAGCGCCGGTCTTCGCAAGCTGTCGAAGACGCGTGGCCTCATCCACTTAACGGTCGCGCCCGCTTGATGCGGCGCCGATAATTTACCGCAACGCCATTTACCGCAGCGCCATTTACCGCAACGCCGGAAGCTCCGCGGGCCTCTGGCGCGCGAGCGACGCGCTCTGGTCGAGTACGCGCAAGGCCGCCTGGGCATTGCCGGCGGCGGGCGATTGTGGCGCGAGCGCGATCAAACGCACCCAATCGGCGCGCGCGCCCGCCCAATCGCCGGCGAGCTTGCGAATCTCGCCGCGCCGATAAAGCGCTTCGGGGTGGGAAGGGTTTATCGCGAGGGCGCGTTCGAGATCGTCCAGCGCCAAATCACCCTGGCCGAGCGCGCGGTACAACTCGGCGCGGAAGACCATCGCCTCGACATTCTCCGGCCCGAGATCGAGCGCGCGGTGGAGATCGTCGAGCGCGTCCCACGGCTTGCCCAGGATGCGGCGCGCCAGGGAGCGATCGACGTAAAGCGCCGAGTCGCCGGGCAGCGCGGCCAGCGCCCGGGTTTGCGCGTCGTCGGCGCGCGCCGCCTCGCCCGCGAGCAGCCAGGCGCGGCCCGCGCGCATGAGCAGACGGCCCTGCTCGATGCCGCTCGCCAAGGACGCGCCGTGTTCGAGGGCGCGCGCGTGGTCGGCCTGACCCGCGGCGATGGCGCGCTCGGCGGCCCGCGCGGTCATGGGGGCGGATAGCCAAGCGACGGCGAAGAAAGCCGAGGCGAAGGCTGCCGACAAAGATCGCTTGGTCCGCCGCATGGGATTTCCGCTTCGAATAATGCCCGCTTCGAATAACGAAGGGGACAGCATGCGCGGTTGTTTAGAAGTTATCAAGAACGGTGGATAACTATTGGAAATCTATATATTGTTATTTTAACCGTGATACCCCCAATATTTGGAATCCTCCTTTTCCGTCGTCGGTCTTTCATTGCTGGGTGGGGCGCAGCTGGGCGAGATTCGCGGCGGCGCTGCGGGCGGCGGCGCTGTCCGGGTCGGCGGCCAGGGCTTGGCGCCAATCTTGGCCGGCGCCCTCCTCGTCGCCCTCAAGATGTCGGAGGATGCCGCGCTCGAGCCAAGCGTCCGCATTGCGGGGGTTGAGCGCGACCGCCTTGTCGGCATCCGCGCGCGCCTCGGCCTGGCGGGCGAGCTTGCGCCGGATGGTCGCGCGCAGGGTCAGCGCATCGTCGCGCGTGGGTGAAGCGGCAAGCGCGCGGTCGAGGTCGTCGAGCGCGGCGGCGAGGCGCGTGGGATCGATGGACGGGCCGGTTGTGGGCTGGGCGGGCGCGGTCTTGTCCTTTGCGCCGGCGGGCGCGCCTGGCGTGGTCTTTGCGGGCGCGGGCTTGGCCGCAGATTTGGCCGCACCTTGCTTTGCCGGTGCGCCCGCGGGCTCGCGCCCGGCCGGATCGATGCGCAGCACAGCGCGGTCAAGCAACAGATCGGCGTCGTTCGGTTTTTGCAGCAGGGCGCGGTCGAGCGCCTTCATTGCGCGTTCGGGCCGGCTCGCGCGCGCCCAGGATTGCGCCGCTTGCGCGAGCACGTCGGGCACCAATTCCGACCGTTCATTGGCCAGATTGTCCGCCAGGGATTCGAGTTTGACCGCCGCTTCCGTGTGCTGGCCGAGCGCCGCGAGCGCCAGTGCCACGCAATGCAGCGCCGGCGCGCCGCCGCCTTGGCCGCGCCAAGCCTCGCCGGTCCTGAGCGCCTTTTGCGCGTCCTCGCCGATCTGGCGCAGGCATGCGCCGTAGCTTTCAACGTCCTTGTCCTTGATCGCGGCTGCCGCCGGGTCCTTGATCGCGACTGCCGCCGGGTCCTTGATCGCGGCCGCGGCCGGATGCGCCCCGAGCGCCCCGAGAAGCATCGCGACCGCGAAGGCGCGCGTGCCCTGTCGCCGCGTCCCGCACTCTGGCATGGTGCGTCCATATCGCATGGCACGAGTTATCGCGGGTTCAGTCATGCTTGGGCAAGCGCGGTTGTTTTGCTTCGGGGCGGGCTATTGCGCGGGCGCGTTCGCGCGCCGTGTGCGCGCCGAGGGCTGGCGCGTCGCGGGCACTTGCCGCACGGCGGACAGGCAGGCGGCGCTCGCGTCCGATGGCTTCGAGGCCTATCGATTCGATCGCGGCCGCACGCTCGATGCGCGCGCGCTCGAGGGTGCCACGCACGTATTGATCTCGGTTCCGCCCGACGAACAAGGCGATCCCGTATTCGAGACCCACGGATGCGATCTCAAGGCGCTGCCGGACCTTCGATGGCTTGGCTATCTCTCGACCACGGGGGTTTACGGCGACCGAGGCGGGGATTGGGTGGATGAAGGCTCCGATCTCCGCGCGACCGAGCCGCGGTCCCGGCGGCGCATCGCGGCCGAGAACGCCTGGCTCGGGCTGTGGCGCGAGGCGCGCGTGCCGGTTCACGTCTTTCGCCTGGCCGGCATCTACGGCCCCGGACGCAGCGCCTTCGACGCCCTGCGCGCCGGGCGCGCCCGGCGCATCCACAAGCCGGGCCAGGTGTTCTCGCGCATCCATGTCGAGGACATCGCCCGGATCTTGTGCGCGTCCATCGCCCGGCCCGCGCCGGGCGCGATCTACAATGTTTGCGACGACGTGCCTGCCCCCGCCGACGAGGTTTTGGCCCATGCCGCGGCGCTGCTCGGGCAAGAGCCGCCGCCGCTCGTGCCCATCGAGCGCGCGGCGCTGTCGGAGATGGCGGCGAGTTTTTATCGCGACAATCGCCGGGTGTGTAACGCGCTCGTCAAAAGCGAACTCGGCGTTGCGCTGCTTTATCCCGATTACCGCGCGGGTCTCGCCGCGATCCTTGCCGCCGAGCGCGCCTAGCGCGCGGGCCCGCACAAATCGTCGAGCGTCGCGCACAGACGCGCGATGTCCTCCGGCCGCGACAGCCGGTGATCGCCGTCTTTGACCAGTGTCACCGCCACGTCGGCCGAGGCGAGGGCCTGGGCAAGGTCGAGCGCGACCCGCCACGGCACGTCCGGGTCCGCCATGCCGTGCAACAGGCGCACGGGTCCGAAAAATTCGATTTTCCGGTCCATCACCAATTGCCGCCGGCCGTCCTCGATCAGGGCGCGCGTGATGGTGTAGGGTTCGGCGCCGTATTGGGAC
Source organism: Rhizobium sp. Q54 (assembly GCA_945860095.1). Lineage (GTDB taxonomy): Bacteria > Pseudomonadota > Alphaproteobacteria > CADEGL01 > CADEGL01 > CAMAPP01. The sequence goes on from CAMAPP010000041.1 coordinate 21,011, forward strand.
GGCGCGCGATGGTAGCCGTCGCGTTCGATTTCGCGCCCGACCTCGTCGGGGAAATCGTCCCACATGCGCACGACGAAATCGGGCGCGGCCGCGATGCCGACCAGGGCGGCGACGCGCGCGGGGCGCGCCATGGCCAGTTTCAACATGATCCAGCCGCCCATCGAGGAGCCGACGAGGATCTGCCGCTCCTCGGTCAACCGATCGAGCGCCGCCAGGGCGTCCTCGGTCCAGGTTCCGATCGTGCCGTCCGCGAACCGGCCCGAGGATTGGCCGTGGCCTTGATAGTCGAAGCGCAGATAAGCCTGGCCGCGCGCGCGCGCCCAAGCTTCGAGCGCGACGGCCTTGGTTCCCGCCATGTCGGACATGAAGCCGCCGAGAAACACCACGCCCGGCGCGCGCCCGGGGGTGCGGTGGTAGGCGATTGAGACGCCGCCCTCGCGTGCTAAGATTTGCGCCGTATCGGTCATGAAATCCCAGCATAACAGAAACACCGCGCCCTCGGCCGCAGCCCAAGCCCCCGCATCCCAAGTCCCCGTATTCCAAGCTAGGGCCGCGCCGACCGTGCTCCAGGTCTTGCCGTCGCTCGATACGGGCGGGGCGGAGCGGGGCTGCGTCGACGTGGCATTGGCGCTCGCGCGCGAGGGCGGCCTGGCCTTGGTCGCGTCCTCGGGTGGGCGGATGGTGCGCGAGCTCGAACGCGGCGGCGCCAAGCACGTGACGTTGCCCGTCCACAGCAAGAATCCGCTCGTGATACACGCGAATGCCGGCCGGCTCGCCGAACTCGTGCGCGCCCACGGCGTCGATATTTTGCACGCACGCAGCCGCGCCCCGGCATGGAGCGCCTATTGGGCCGCACGGCGCACGGGCTGCAAATTCGTGACCACGGTGCACGGGCCCTATTCGGCGGGCTGGCCCAAAAATCTCTACAACGCCGTCATGACCAAGGGCGATCGCGTGGTCGCGATTTCGGCATTCATCGCGCGCTACATCGAAACCAATTACGCCGACGTGGCGCCGCGCGTCACGGTGATCCACCGCGGCATCGATCCAGCAATCTTCGACCCGGCGCGCGTCGATCCGGGCCGCATGGTGAAGCTCGCGGCCGATTGGCGCCTCCCGGACGGCGTGCCCGTCGTCTTGCTGCCGGGCCGGCTCACGCGCTGGAAGGGCCAGGCGGTGCTGATCGAGGCCATCGCCCGGCTCGGCAGGCGCGATATCGCCGTGGTCATCGTCGGTTCCGATCAGGGTCGCCACGCCTACAGGCGCGAACTCGAGGCCTTGGTCGAGCGCCGCAATCTCGGCGGGATCGTGCGGCTCTTGCCCGATTGCCGGGACATGGCGGCGGCCTACATGCTGGCCGATGTCGTGGTCTCGGCCTCGACCGACCCCGAGGCCTTCGGCCGCGTCGCCGCCGAGGCCCAGGCCATGGGCCGGCCGGTGGTCGTGACCGATCACGGCGCTTCAAGGGAAACCGTGATCGCGGGCGAAACCGGGCTGCTCGTGCCGCCTGGCGATCCCGGCCTTCTCGCCGACGCGATTCGCGACTCGCTCGCGCTCGAGGCCGGCCGGCGCGCCGAAATCGCCGCCGCCGCGATGGCGCATATTCGCGCGCGCTTCACCAAGGACGTCATGTGCCGCGCCAAGCTCGCGCTCTACCGCGAAGTCGCGGCCGGCGCACGTCCGTGACGGGCACCCGTAACGCAACGCTCCCGTGACGCAACTCCTCCTCGACGCAACTCGTCCTCGACGCAATTCTCCCGCGGCGCAACTCCAATGACGCGCAATGGACCCCGCGCGGGCGTGACGGCGCCATGAGCGGGCGGATTCTCGTCATCAAGCTCGACGCGCTCGGCGATTTCGTGCAGACGCTCGGCCCCATGGCCGCGATCCGCCGCCATCACAAGGACGCGCGCCTGACGCTCCTGACGACCGCTCCCTATGCCGAGATCGCGCGCGCGACCGGCTGGTTCTCGGAGCTCTGGATCGACGACCGGCCGTCCCGGTGGCGCGCTTGCGCGCTTCTCGCCCTGCGCCGGCGCCTGGGCGATGCGCGTTTCGCGCGCGTTTACGACCTGCAAACCTCCGGCCGCTCGGGATTGTATTTTCGCCTGATGGCGCGGCCCTTCGCCGCGCGCCCCGAATGGTCGGGAATCGCGCGGGGCTGCTCGCACCCGCATGCGAACCCGCGCCGCGATTTCCTCCACACCATCGACCGCCAGGCCGAGCAACTGGCGATGGCCGGCGTGAGCGTGGCGCCGCGCATCGATCTGTCGTGGCTCGAGGCGGACGTCTCGCGCTTTGCCTTGCCCAGGCCCTATGTCCTGTTCGCGCCGGCGGGTGCCGCCCACCGGCCGGCCAAGCGCTGGCCGGCCGAGCATTACGGCGCGCTGGCCGCGCGCTTGCTCGCCTCGGGGCGAGGCGTTGCCTTGCTCGGCGTCTCGTCCGAGCGCGCCACGATGG
>CAMAPP010000042.1 GCA_945860095.1 Rhizobium sp. Q54
CGCGATCTCGATCACCCCATGATGCGTCCCGAGCGCGACCCGTGGCGCTCGCTGCTTTACAGCGCGGCCGACCGGGCGGTGCGCGATGTCTATGTCGGCGGCGCGCAGGTCGTGCGCGACGGCAAGGTTCTGACCATGGACATGGCGGAGATCGCGGGCCGCCTCACGGAAGGCCAGGCGCGGATGGAGGCCGACACGCCGCGCTACGATCACGCGGGGCGCGCGGCGATCGAAATCGCGCCGCTCTCCTTGCCGCTTGCATAGCGATACGGGGCGATACGGCGCGCGGGGCGATACGGCGCGTCGGGTAATACAGCGCTTGGGCGCCGGTTGACTATGGCCCTCGCCCCCATAGGCTAGCCGCTGGCCGAAATGGGGAGATCGCCGGATGGTGGAAGACACGCTCGAACGGGTGCGCGTACGCTGCGTGCTCTCGACCAAATTATGGGGCCGCACTTTTTCGGGCCTGACCTGCGTCACCTTCCGCGAACGCGGCGCCGATGCCTTGCACAAGCTGTGGTTCGACGTGCTGTGCGGCCATCAGGTCGGCCATTATCACGAAGGGCTGAAGCTTCTCGGCATCGACAAGGATCCGCCCGCCATCGCGGCGGCGAAGTACCATTATTTGACCAATCGAATCGGCGGCCTCGACATGGAATATGTCGAGGAATCGCCGAAGAAGGTCTGGATTCGCTACGTCGCGCCGATGTGGACGTACAACGGCGTTGCGTTGTTGGCGCTGCCCGGGCGCGTGCGGCGCACGATCTTCTCGGCCTGGCATCCGCGCAACGGCCAGCTCATGGGTTGCCCGCGCTTGGGCTATGTCGGCACCAAGTTCATCATGGAAGGCGATCCGTACGACGAGGGTTATTTCCTCGAATACGACCGCGATTTGGCGCCGGGCGAGATCATGCGCTACGAGGTCGTGCACAAGACGCCCGAATTCGATCCGGCGAAGGCGCCGAAGCTCGACCCCAAAATCTGGCCCGAGGCGCGCCTGCTCAAGGCCCAGCGCAATTTCTCGGGCGGCTATGTCGCGACCACCGTCGAGATGCTCGGGCGCACCTACGGCGAATACGTCACGAACTTCATCGTCGGCGAAACCGCCCGCATGCTCGCCGTGCAGTACATCCACGAACTCAAGACCATGACCGGCGTTGCGGGCAAGGACGTGGGCGCGATCGCGAGCCTGTTCGCGGCCATGCTCGACGCCTGCTATCAGGATTTCACCGCCGAGAAAATTTCCCCCACCCGCCACCGCATCGCGCTCCGCTCGTATCGGCCCTTCGCCGACGACGCGCCCGAGGGCCTGCGCGCCGCGTTCTTCCAGTTCCAGTCCATGGGCACGCGCATTCTCAACGGCCGGGTCAAGGCCACCCGTCATCTCGAGTCCGTGGGCGGCGCCAAGACCGCCGAAATCTGGGACTTCGAAGACACGGGAAGCTGGCTTTACTGACGCCGTGCTGCTCGACGACGCGGAGAGCACGGCGTTGCTGGCCGGGAAGGGTGCCCTTCCGGCCGATGCCGCGACGCGTGCCTTGGGCGATGCAGGCGCGGACGGCACCCTCGCCATCTCGCTCGACCGCGACCGCCGGGGCCATGTGGTGCGTCTTGCGCGCATCGCAGGCGCAGGCATCGCCGGCTCGCGCATCGCAGGCGCACGCATCGACGGGGCAGGCATCGACGGCTCGCGCCTCGCGCATTTCGTCGAACCGGCGACGGCGCTGCCGGGGTTCCTCGCGCGGCGCGCGGCGCAATATCTCGGATATTCGGGCGAGGCGGCCCAACTTTCCGCCCGGGCGCTGGCCGCGTCCTACGCGCTCGTGCTCGACGACGCGTTCTCGGTCGAGGCGCGCCTCTGCCAAGGCCGCATCACGGGCGCGCGCGTCGTGCTCGATGCCACCGCGCGCTTTCGCCATCCCGAATGGGCGCCCTACGGCGAACGCCTAGAGGGCACGGCCGAGGAAGCGCCGTTCCGGCGCATCGGCGCGGTCGCTTGCGTGCCCGACCCCGGGGCCAAGATCGTCGCGGTGCTGAGCGGTGCCGGGCTCATGATGACCACCCTCGACATGCTGACCGCGCGCGGCGCGCGCGTGCGCTGCGTTATCGACATGCAGGGCCTGCCCCTTCAGGGGGTCGAGGGCATGGCGCCCATCTTCGAACTCGTCGGGCGGATGAAACCCGCGGTCACGCTCATTGGCGGGCGCTTCATGGCGCCGGTCGCCCATGACTTCGCGGCGGCGGTCATTGCCGCAAACCGCAAGGCGCCGCTCACCGGCCAAGTCATCACCTGGCTTGCGGGCAACCGGGCCGAGGACGGCCAAATCCTGTTCGCCGAGGCGGGATTTAGGCGCGTCGACGATTATCCCGCCGCCATCGCGGCGACGGTTTCGGCCGGGGCTTAGCATGGGCATTCTGACCGGGCCCGAAACGCGGGTGATCGTGCAGGGCATCACGGGCCGGGTTGGCGCGGGTTTTGCGCGCCGGCTCGCGGGCTTCGGCACGCGCATCGTCGGCGGCGTCACGCCCGGCAAGGGCGGGGCGGAGGTCGATGGCCTGCCGGTATTCGATTCCTGCCACGACGCGGTCGCGCGCACCGGTGCCGACACGAGCTTCGTCGTCGTGCCGCCCGCCGCGGCGCTCGATGCGGTGTACGAGGCGGTCGATGCCGGTATTCGCTTGATGGTGCTCTATATCGAGAACGTGCCCGTCCTCGATGCGTTGCGTCTCACCCGTCACGCGCGCGCGCGGGGCGCGGTCGTGCTCGGCCCCAATTCCGCGGGCTGCATCACCGCGGGCGGCGTCGCTTTGTCCGAGGTCGATCCGCGTTTTCTCCTCGCCGGGCGCATCGGTGTCGTGTGCAAGAGCGGCGCGATGTGCGCCGAATCGGCGACTTACCTCAAGGAAGCGGGCTTGGGCGTCTCGACCGTCGTCTCCATCGGCGGCGATCATGTGCTCGGCACCCATCACGCCGACGTGCTGCGCCTGTTCGAGGCCGACCCGGACACAGACGCCGTGGTCTTGATCGGGGAAATCGGCGGCCGGTCCGAGCTCGAGGCCGCGTTCGCGGTCGCCCAAATGACGAAACCCGTGATCGCAACGATCATCGGCGGCTCGGCGCCCGAGGGCCGGCAAATGGGCCATCCCGGCGCGCGCACGGGCGAGGTCGAGGAAGGTGCCGCGCACAAGCGCCGCGTGCTGGCGCAAGCGGGCGCGGTGCTGACCGCGGACGTGACCGAAGTGGGGCGCGCCATGCGCGGCGCGCTGGAAAGCCGCGCATCGAAACGGGGGAATCGGCCATGACGCTCCATGTACCGGGAAACGACACGTCGATTCGCAAGACCCTGGAACATTCGGCGCGCACCGAACCCGAGCGCGTCTATGCGATCTACGAGGACCAGGAGATCACGGTTTCGGACCTCAACGCGCGCGTCGATCGCTTCGCCAACGCCCTCGCCGGTCTCGGCCTCGTCAAGGGCGACCGGGTCGCGATCATGCTGCCGAACCATCCCGATCACTTCATCGCCTTCCTCGCCTGCGCCAAGACCGGCCTCGTCCAGGTGCCGGTGAATTCCAACCTGCGCGGCGCCAGCCTCGAATATTTGGTCGAACATTCCGCGCCCAAGGCGGTGATCGCGGACACCGTGTACGCCGAGCAATTGCTGCCGGCGCTCGCGCGCACCAAGGTCGAAATCGCGATCTGGCGGCGCGGCACGGCGGTGGTTCCGGGCGCCAAAATCCTGACCTTCGACGCGTTGCTGGCGCGCGGCGCCACCAAGCCTCCACCGGGCGAGCCGCAATGGCACGACGTGATTTCGATCAGCTATACCTCGGGCACCACCGGCCCGCCCAAGGGCGTGCAGGTGACCGACAAGATGTTCCGCGCCTCGGCGGCGGCGATGTTCCTCGTGGCGGACGCGCGCCCCGGCGACCGGATGTTTCTGTGGGAGCCCTTGTTCCACATCGGCGGCAGCCAGGTGATCGTCGGCGCGTGCGGCTTTCCAGTGACCATCGCGCTGGTCGAACGTTTCAGCGCCTCGCGCTTCTGGGATCAGGTGCGCCATTGTCGCGCGACACAGATCCATTATCTCGGCGGCATCCTGTCCATGCTGCTAAAACAGCCCCCGCGGCCCGACGACCGCGACCACCAAGTGCGCGTGGCCTGGGGCGGCGGCGCGCCCGAGCCGGTGTGGCGGCCCTTCATGGACCGCTTCGGCGTGCAGATCCGCGAGAATTACGGCATGTCGGAGTGTTCGAGCCTTACGACCGTCAATGTCGAGGGCAAGCTCGGCTCGGTCGGCGTGGCCTTGCCGTATTTCGAGGTGAAGTTGGTCGGCGATGACGGCCGCGCCCTGGGCGACGGCGAGATGGGCGAGATCCTGGTGCGCGAGCGCGAACCCGGATTCATCATGACCGGGTATTTCCGCAACCCCGAGGCGACCGAAAAGGCGCTCCAGGGCGGCTGGATGCACACCGGCGATCTCGGCATGCGCGATCCCGCGGGCTTCTACAAATATCTTGGGCGCAAGAAGGACAGCCTGCGCCGGCGCGGCGAGAACGTCTCGGCCTGGGAGGTCGAGCGCGTGATCGCGGCCCTGCCGGCGGTCGAGGAATGCGCGGTGATCGGCGTCGATGCCGAATTGGGCGAACAGGACATCAAGGCCTTCATCAAGATTCTGCCCGGAAAAAGCGTCGAGCCCATGGAGGTCGTCAAGTGGTGCGAGGAACGCCTCGCCCATTTCCAGGTGCCGCGCTATGTCGCCTTCGTCGGCGAGTTTTCCAAGACCGCGACCGAGCGCATCCAGAAGGAAAAGCTCGACAAGGGCGTGGGCGATTCGTGGGACTTGGAAAAATCCGGCTACAAGATCAGGCGTTAGCCCGCGCTTCGAGATAGCGCAAGGCCAAGATCGCGCCCGCGACGATTCCCGACCAGACGACGAGCGAGCCGAGCGCCAGGGTGGACACCCCGGTCACGCCTTGGCCGATCGTGCACCCGAGCGCGAGCGCGCCGCCCAGGCCCATGAGCGCGCCGCCGAGCGCGTGATGGACGAAGTCCTCGCCGCCGGCGAAAAGCTCGACGCGCAGGCGCCACGGCCAAGCGACCGCCGCGAATGCGCCCAGGATGACGCCAGGTACGGCGCCATGGGCGAAGCCGGCGATCGGCGCCTTGCCGAGCGCGAGCGCGAGAAAATCGCCGAGCGGCGACACGAAATTCAAGGAATCGGGATGGCCTTCGATCTCGCCCATTTGGCTGCCGGACGCCAGCCAGCCGAGCACCACGATCAGGCCGAGGATCGCCCCGCCCGCGATATCGCGCCGCGAGGCGCGGAACTTCGCGTCCTTGAAGCACAGAATCAGCAATATGCCCGACCCGCCGAGCGCGAGGGTCGCGCGCAGCGCGCCGCGCGAAAATCCGGTCGCTTCGGCTAGGACCGCCGACACATCCTGGCTGCCGAGCGCGTCCGGCATCGCCATCGCCGCCATGGGATTGGCGGCGGCCGTCAGCCAATCGCGCACCGGCGCGCCTGCGCCGTCGGTCGCGAGATAGGCGAACGCCGCGATCGCCAGGATGACGACCAAGGATTTGACGCTGCCCGCGCCCAAGCGCACGAGGGCGCGCAGCCCGCAGCCCCCAGCAAGCGTCATGCCGAACCCGAAGCAAAGCCCGCCAACGAGCGCGGCCAGCCAGCCGAATTCGGGTGCCGAATAGGCGGCGGCGTCGAGTTCGACCGCGCCCGCGGCGAAAAGCGCCTCGGTGCCGGCGAGCGCGGTGGCAATGGCCAGAAGCCAGGCGCGAAAGCGCCGCCAATCGCGCATCAGAACGATGTCCGATATGGCGCCCATGACACAGAAATTGCTCCTCAGCCCCGCAAAGCCGAGGGCCAATCCGCCGAGAAAGCCGATGACGAGATCGATGGGCATGGGCATGGTTGCGGTTTGGCGCGTCGTGCCGTCTTCGGTCCGAATCGTCTGTCTTCCGCTCGAATAGTCCGTCTTCCGCTCGAACAGTCTGCCTTCCGCCCGAATAGTCCGTCCGATATCCCCGCGCCGCGCGGCGCATAAGAGGCTCTTCGCGCGCATCGTCCGATGAGATACTAGTCCGCCATGATGACGCAAGCTTGCGCCCGCCCCAACCCCGATTCCCGGCTTCGCGCGCCATGACGGCAAGAACCCTCGACGGCCTTTTGGTGGTCGCCCTCGAACAGGCGGTGGCGGCGCCGTTCCTGTCTTCGCGTCTCGCGGACGCGGGCGCGCGCGTCGTCAAGATCGAGCGGCCCGAGGGCGATTTCGCGCGCGGCTACGATGGCGCCGTGCACGGCCAATCGAGCTATTTCGTCTGGCTCAATCGCGGCAAGGAATCGGCCGTGCTCGACATCAAGGCGCCGGCGGACGCCGCCTTGCTCGCGCGCATGATCGCGCGCGCCGATATCTTCATCCAAAATCTCGCGCCCGGCGCGGCCGAGCGCGCGGGCTTCGGCTCGGGCGAACTCCGCCGCCGCCATCCGGGCTTGATCGCGGTCGATATCAGCGGCTATGGCGAGGACGGGCCTTATGCCGAGATGAAGGCCTACGATCTGTTGATCCAGTCCGAATCGGGCTTGGCCTCGATCACCGGCACGCCCGACGGTCCGGGGCGGGTCGGGGTTTCGCTCGTCGATATCGCGGCCGGCATGTACGCCCTCGTCGCCGTCCACCAAGCCCTGCTCGATCGCGCGCGCACGGGCGAGGGCCGCGTGCTCAAGGTTTCGCTGTTCGACGCCATCGCCGATTGGATGAGCGTGCCGCTGCTCCATCACGACTATGCGGGCAAGGCGCCGGGGCGCGTGGGCTTGAACCATCCTTCGATCGCGCCCTACGGCGATTACGCGGCCAAGGACGCCAAGGTGGTCATCTCGATCCAGAACGAACGAGAATGGCGGCGCTTCTGCGCCGAGGTGCTGCTTCTGCCCGGCCTCGCCGAACATCCCGTGTTCGCCGACAACAATCTTCGCGTCGCCAATCGCGCCGCGCTCGACCGGGAAATCGAGACCGTGTTCGGTGCGCTCACGCGCGACGAAGTGGTCGCGCGCCTGCGCGCTTCGGGGATTGCCTACGGCGCACTCAATTCGGTCGCGGATTTCTCGCGCCATACCCAGCTCCGCCGCATGGCGGTCCAAACGCCGAAGGGCGAGGTCGCGCTGGTGGCCCCGCCCGTGCGCGCGGAAGGCGTCGATGTGCATTTCGGCCGCGTGCCGGCTCTGGGCGAGCACACCGAGGCTTTGCGCCGCGAGTTTTCGACTTAAGATAAGCGGCCGGGATAACGCCTGGCCAATTCAAACGCGATGACGACGCGCGCCCGCGCGCCGGTCTGCGCGACACCGAACAACTCGCGCATCAACCGCGCGCCGGGGAGCAGGGATGTATTGGGATTATCGGCTCTGGCAGTTCACTTCGGGCGTGCGCGGGCGAATAGCGGCGACGGTGCTCGTCGGACTTTTATCCGCGGCCGCGGGCATCGCGCGCCTGGGCGCGCTCGGCTGGCTCCTCGGCAAGGCGTTCGACGGCGCGGAGTTCGGCGACTTGGCCGAACCGGCGGCCGTGGTCGCGGCCATCATGGCCGCGCGCGCGGGCCTCGAATATCTTCGCGCCATGATGGCGCACCACACCGCGGGCGCGGTGCAGGTCGGGCTGCGTCGGCGCATCTACGATCAGGTCGTTGCGCTCGGCCCCGCGCATTTTATGCGCCAGCGCACGGGCGATATCACTTTGTCGCTGGTCGAGGGCGTGGAACAACTCGAGATCTATTTCGGCCAATATCTGCCCGCCCTGGCCGTGGCCGCGCTCACCCCGCCTTTGGTCTTCGCCTTCCTGGTATGGCTCGATGCGCCGATCGCGGCCGTGCTGCTGGTGGCGGCGCTCGTCACCCTCGCGGCGCCGGCGATCTGGCATCGGCGCGATTCGGCGGCGAGTCAGGCGCGTCAGGAATCCTACGGCGCGTTCGCGGCCGAATTCCTCGATTCGATCCAAGGTCTCTCGACGCTCAAGGCCTTCGGCCAGAGCGGCCCGCGCGCGGCGATGCTGGCGCACAAGGCGCACAAATTGTTCGGCGACACGATGTGGGTCCTTTCCACCAACACGCTCGCGCGTGGCATCACCGATACGGGCATCGCGGTTGGCGCCGCGGTCGCGCTCGGTTGGGGTGCCTGGCGCGTGGTCGAAGGCGAGATGGCACTTGCGACCTTGCTGATCGTGCTCATGCTCGGGGTCGAAGTTTTTCGTCCCTTGCGCGAAATCCGCGGCCTACTGCATTACGGCATGGTCGGCCTCGCGGCGGCGCACGGCATCTTCCGCCTGCTCGATGCCAAGCCCGTCATCCGCGATCCGGCCACGCCACTGGCCGGCGCCGATTCCCTGGCGCCGAGCGTGGCGTTCGAGAACGTGCGCTTCGCCTATCCCGGCAACCGCGCGCCCGCCCATCGCGGCCTCGATTTTGCGCTGCGAGCGGGCGAGCGCGTCGGCATCGTGGGCGCCTCGGGTTCCGGAAAATCGACGGTGGTGAAGCTGCTGCTGCGTTTCCACGACCCCGATTCGGGGCGTGTGGTCGTGGGCGGGCACGACGTGCGCGATTGGACCGAGGCGCAATTGCGCGCGCGCATCGCGGTGGTGAGCCAGGACAATTATCTGTTCCACGGCACGGTCGAGGACAATTTGCGCATGGGAAAACCCGGCGCGAGTCAGGACGAAATCGAACGCGCGGCGCACGCGGCAAACGCCCACGGGTTCGTCGCGCGCCTGCCGGACGGCTACCGGACCGTGGTCGGCGAGCGCGGCGTGCGCCTTTCGGGCGGCCAGCGCCAGCGCATCGCCATCGCGCGGGCGCTGCTGCGCGATGCGCCCATCCTGGTGCTCGACGAGGCGCTGTCGGCGGTCGATGCCGAGAACGAGGCGGTCATCCAGGAAGCCCTCGACCGGCTCATGGTCGGGCGCACGACCATCGTGCTGGCCCATCGTCTCTCCAGCGTCATCGGCTGCGACCGCATCCTCGTGCTCGATGGCGGGCGGGTCGCCGAATCGGGCACGCACGGCGAATTGATGCGCGCCGACGGAATCTATCGTCGCCTCATGGCCGCCCAGGTGCGCGATACGGCACCCGATGCCCTGCTCGACGACGGCGCGCGCCCCCCCGGTCCCGACGAGATCGTCGAGGCGCAAATCCGCCGGGACGCGCCGGAAGAGCCGACCGAGGCCGCGGCGGCGGCCGAGGAAATGGGCTGGGGCGGCTTGATCCGCGTGCTCACGGCGCTGATAGCACCTTGGCGCGGGCGGCTTGCCCTTGTTTTTGCGCTTGGCGTGGCGCGCGTCGCGGCCTTTATCGGCATCGGCGTGCTCTCGGCGCTCGTCGTCGCGGCGGTCAAATCGTCCGCGCCGTTCGATGTGCTGCTGATCGCGCTCGCCGTGCTCGCGCCCTCGGCGGGGGTGTTGCATTGGCTCGAATCCTGGCTCGCGCACGACATGGCCTATCGCCTGCTCGCCGCCATGCGCATCGACATGTTCCGCAAGCTCGACGCCCTGGCGCCCGCCTATTTCGCGCGCCGGCGCACGGGCGATCTTCTGGGCGTCGCCACCCACGACATCGAGCTCGTCGAGTATTTCTTCGCCCACACCATCGCTCCCGCCTTCGTTGCCGTGGTGGTGCCGGCGAGCGTTCTCGCGATTTTGGCCTGGCAGGGCTGGATGCTGGCCGCGGCGCTGGCGCCGTTCCTTCTGTATGCCGGATTGTCGCCCGTGCTCGGGCGCGCCCGCATCGACGCGCTCGGTGCGCGCGCGCGCGAGGCCTTGGGCGAACTCAATGCCCATGCGGTCGATACGGTCCAGGGCCTGGCGGAAATCGTCGCCTACCAGGACGCCGGGCGGCGCGGCGCGCAATTCGCCGGCAAGGCACGCGACTATCTCGATATCCGCATGGCGTTGTTCGACGATCTGTCGCGTCAGACGGTCGCGCAGGAATTGGCCACGGGTTTGGGCGGCTTGGCGGTCGTGATCGCGGGCGTATATCTCGCGAACACCGGCGCCCTCGAGATGGCGCTCGCTCCCTTGCTCGCACTCCTCGCCATGGCGGCCTTTCTTCCCGTGTCCGAGATCGCCCATGTAGGGCGCCAATTGGCCGACACCCTCGGCTCGACAAGGCGCATTTACGCCGTCCACAGCGAGCCCGTGCCGGTCCTGGACGGCCCGGGCGCCCCGCGTCCCGTGGGCGCGCCCGCGGTCGAATTCGCCGATATCACCTTCTCCTATCCTGGGCGGGGCCGGCGCGCATTGGAGGGCGTCGCGTTCACCGCCGCGCGCGGCACGACGACCGCGCTTGTCGGCCCTTCGGGCGCGGGTAAAACCACGCTCGCCAATCTCATGCTGCGCTTCTGGGACCCGGGGCAGGGCGAGGTGCGGCTCGACGGCGTGCCGCTCACCGCCTTCAAGCTCGACGATCTGCGTCGGTGCATCGCCCTCGTGGCGCAGGACACCTATCTGTTCAACGACAGCTTGCGCGCGAATATCGCCATCGCCCGGCCCGAGGCGGATGACGGCCAAATCCGCGAGGCGGCGTCGAAGGCCGCGCTCGACGAATTCATCGCCGAATTGCCCGACGGCCTGGACACGGTGGTCGGCGAGCGCGGCGCACAGCTCTCGGGCGGCCAGCGCCAGCGCGTGGCGATCGCGCGCGCCTTCCTCAAGGACGCGCCGGTGCTCGTCCTCGACGAGGCGACCTCGCACCTCGACGCGCTGAGCGAGGCCAAGGTGCGCGCGGCACTCGATCTCCTGATGCGCGAGCGCACGACCATCGTGATCGCGCATAGGCTTTCGACCGTGCGCGAGGCGGCGAAGATCGTGGCGCTCGAGGACGGGCGTATGGTCGAGAGCGGGACGCACGCCGAATTGCTCGCGCGCGGCGGACTTTATGCGCGTCTGGTCTCGCGCCAGCTCGGCGGCGGCCTCGGTAGGGCGGCCCAATAGGGCCGGCCAGGTCCCGAGCGCGCTGGTTGTCGCGGGCGGCTCGGGATTGGTATAGTCCCCCCAAGGGGAGAACATATGGACCGCAGCGAAGCCGCCCACCCGCGCTGGGCCGATATCGATCTCGAGGCGCTCGAGCGCAATTACCTCAACGTCCAGAGGCGCCTGAAGCCGGGCACGCACATCATCTGCTCGATCAAGGCCGATGCCTACGGCCATGGCGCGGTTGCGGTGGCCGAGCGTCTCGCGGCCATGGGCTGCCATTCGCTCGCGACGGGCGATATCGACGAGGCGATCGCCATGCGCCGCGCGGGCGTGCGGGCGAAGATCGTCATGTTCGCCGGACCCTTGCCCGAGGGTTTGCAGGAATTCCTCGCGCATGACCTCATCCCGACGGTTTACGACCACGAAGGCGCCGAGGCCGTGTCGCGCGCGGCGACCAAGTCCACCCCGGTTTACGTCAAGGTCGATTGCGGCCTAGGGCGCTTGGGCGTGCGTCTCGATGAGGCCGCCGAATACATCGCCGGCATCGCCCGCTTGGCGAACATCGTGATCGAGGGCGTCTATAGCCACGTGCCCTTTGCCACGCGCGCGACCGCCGAGTGGTCCCAGCGCGGGCTTCATGCCTTCGGCGGACTCATCGCGGAATTGGCCCGGCGCGGCATCCGCCCGGAGATCACCCAGGCGCGCGCGTCCTCGGGCGTGCTCATGGATCTCGATGATCCATGCAATGCCGTGTGCGTGGGGCATTTGTTGTACGGCCTGTCCTCGATGGCGCCGGGCGAGGCCGAGTTGGCGGGTTTCGAGCCGATCCTTGCGGCCGTGCGCGGCCGATTGGTGCATATCGGGCGCCATCCCGCAGGCCGCGATATCGCGGTCGGCGGGCTTTACGGCATCAATTCCGCGCGCACCACGGGCGTGCTGCCCATGGGCATGACCAATGGCTTGCGCATGCCGGCGCCGGGCAATCAGGCCTTCGCGCTGTTCCGGGGCCGCCGCGTGCCGGTGCTCTCGGTCTCGCTCGAACACACGACGCTCGACCTGACCGATCTTCAGGACCTAAAGGTCGGCGAGGCGGTGACGGTGCTTGGCGCGGACGGCGCGGAGCGCATAACGATCGAGGACATCGCCGAGTGGCAGGGCCGCGCGCCGCTCGAGGTTGCGATGACCTTGTCCAAGCGCCTGCCGTTCCGCCACGGCAATCGCGCCGACGATGTCTGGGCCAATTTCGGCACGAATTAGCGGCAGGGGGACGGCATGCGCCTTTCGGACGATCAAGTCGCGCATTTCCACGACAAGGGTTTTCTGTTCGTGCCCGGCCTCATCCCCGCGGCCGAGATCGCGACCGCGGCCGCGGCGCTGCCGCGTCTCATGTCCTATCAGCGCCGCGAGGTCGTGCGCGAGAAGGACAAGACGACCGTGCGCTCGATTCTCAACTCCCACCTGTTCGACGACATGATGCGCACCATGGTGCGCCATCCGCGCGTCATCGAACCGGCCGAACAGCTCTCGGGCGGGCCGGTTTATATTTTTCAGTCCATCGTCAATTTTAAGCGGCCCTTCACGGGCGATGTCTGGCAATGGCACCAGGATTATCCGACATACCGGGCCGACGATCTGATGGCCGAGCCGCGCGGGGTCAATTGCCTGGTGTTCTTCGAGGACGTGTCCGAGTTCAACGGCCCGCTGATGATCGTGCCGGAAACCCACACCTTGGTGACCGAGATGCCGGAAATCGACACCTCGACCACCAGCTATCCCCTGCGCTCGCCCAAGGCCGAGGACATCGCCGCGATCATCAAGGAAAAGGGCTTGGTCGCACCCAAGGGGCCGGCGGGATCGGTTATCTTCCAGCACTTGAACGCGCTGCACGGCTCGGGGCCCAATCTCTCGCCCTGGGGCCGGACGATGCTCTCGCTCACCCTTTCGGCGGTGTCCAACAAGGCAACGGGCACGCGGCGTGGTTGGGTGGTATGCCACGACTATTCGCCCGTGGTGGTGCTCGGCGAAGGCTGCTTGCTGGCGCACGGCGGCTGAACGGGCGCTTTCCAGACCCTGGATAAAGCCCCGGTTTCACGATAACTTTGCGTCTTATCCACAGTCTGTGGACAATCGGTTTCGAGCGACAGACCCAAAACGGCCAGCCATGGCGCCGTCCAAGCACATCATGCTCACGTCCCATCCGGCGGGACGGCGCACCAAGCCGCGCGCCATCCGCTGGGGCGCGGCCACGCCCAAGGAACGCGGCCCCATCATCGCGACCGTGAGCAATCCCGCCGACCGCAACGCGATCGGCACCCACGCGGGGTCATACGCCATCTATCGCGCGCTCGCGGTCGCCTCGGGCAGCCTCGATCCCGATCGCAAGCCCGATTACACCAATACCGAGCCCGCCGCCGTCATCGGCCCCCACCCGCAATGGCACGATCCGGCGTGCATCGTTTCGCTCGACCCCTACGGCCACATGGTCGGCAGCGTCTTCGCCGAGGACATCGCGGCGGGCATCGATGTCCGGCCCTCGATCGCCATCACCAAGGCGCAGATGAACCTGCCCGAGATCGGCCAGGCCATGGCCGCGGGCAGGCTCGCGCCGGACGGCGAGGTGTTGCTGCCCTCGGGCGATATCCGCGTGACCAAGGCGGCGATCGATCCGGTGTGGTATCTACCGGGCATCGCCCGGCGCTTCGCCATCACCGAGACCGTGCTGCGGCGCGGCTTGTTCGAGCAAACCGGCGGCATGTTTCCCGAGCTCGTCACGCGCCCGGACCTGAAGGTCTTCCTGCCGCCCGTCGGCAGCATCACCGTGTACATCATGGGCGATCCCGCAGCGCTGTCGGATCCTTCGCGCACGCTCGCTTGCCGCGTCCACGACGAGTGCAACGGCTCGGACGTCTTCGGCTCGGATATTTGCACCTGCCGGCCCTATCTCATTCACGGCATCGAGGTCTGCGTCGAGACCGCGCAGAAGGGCGGGGTGGGACTCATCGTTTACAACCGCAAGGAAGGCCGCGCGCTCGGCGAGGTGACCAAGTTCCTGGTGTACAACGCGCGCAAGCGCCAGCCCGGTGGCGATTCGGCGGCGGCGTATTTCGAGCGCACCGAATGCGTGGCCGGCGTTCAGGACGCGCGCTTCCAGGAAATCATGCCCGACGCGTTGCACTGGCTCGGGGTCAAGCGCATCCATCGCTTGGTGTCGATGAGCAACATGAAATACGACGCCATGACGAGCCAGGGAATCGAAATCGGCGAGCGCGTATCGATTCCCGACGACCTCGTTCCCGCCGACGCCAAGGTCGAGATGGAAGCCAAGAAGGCCGCCGGATATTTCACCGCCGGCCCAGTGCCCGGCGCGGATAGTCTAGCCGCGATCAAGGGTCGAGGCCTCGCGGACTGATATGGCGCGCGCGGACGCGGTCCCGGGCGCCGACGCGCACGCCGCCGTGCGGCTATTGCGCTCGCCAGCGACCATTCGCGAACGCTCGGCGCAAATCTTCGCCTATATCCTCTCGGGTCGCTCCGAGCATTTCGTCGCGGACGTGGCGCAACTCGATCGCGTCGCCGAATTCGTGGTCGAGACGACGCGCGCATCCTATCCCGATCTCGATATTCCCTATCACTCGCGCTGGCGCCATTTCGAGACGGGCGGCGTCGAGCGCTGGCGCGCCGTCTCCGACGCGGCACCCGATGCGGCCGAGCGCGGCCGGATCGCCTACGATCTCGTGATTCCGAGCGTGCTGCTCGATGCCGGCGCGGGACCGGATTGGCGCTTCGTCGAGCCGGGCGGAGCGCCATACGCGCGTTCGGAAGGCTTGGCGGTCGCGAGCTTTCGCGCCTTTGCGGACGGTCTGTTTTCGGCCGATCCATCCTCGCCTTGGCGGGCGGACGGCGCGGCGCTCGCGTCCCTGGACAGCGCGCGTTTGGCGGGCGCATTTCAGGTGCGCGCCGACAATCGCCTTGCAGGCCTCGACGGCCGGGCCGAGCTCGTGCGCCGCTTGGGTGCCGCCGTGCTCGCGCGCCCCGAGATTTTCGCGGGTCGCCTCGGCGGCTTGTTCGATCATCTGTGCGCCCAGGCGCAAGGCGGACGCCTCGCCGCGTCGACGGTTCTCGGCGCGGTGCTCGAGGCGTTCTCGTCCATCTGGCCGGGGCGCATCGCGCTTGGCGGCGAAAATCTTGGCGATGTCTGGCGTCACGCGGCCGCGCGCGGGCCGGGCGCGTCCGATTTCCTGGTGCCGTTCCACAAATTGTCCCAATGGCTCGCGTACTCGCTCGTCGAGCCGCTCGAATGGGCGGGGATCGCGGTCCATGGCCTCGACGCGTTGACGGGCCTGCCTGAATACCGCAATGGCGGGCTGTTCATCGACATGGGCGCGCTCGTCTTGCGCGACCGGCGCGCTTGCTCGCTTGTCCATCCGGTGGGCTCGCCCCTCGTCGTCGAATGGCGCGCGGCGACGGTGATCTTGCTCGACCGTGTCGCCGAGCGGGTGCGCGCGTGCCTTGGTCTCGACGCCTCGACGCTGCCGCTCGCCAAGGTGTTGCAGGGCGGAACCTGGGCCGCGGGCCGGGCGGTCGCGCGCCGCCGCCGGCCCGATGGCGCGCCGCCCCTTGTCATTGACAGCGACGGCACCGTGTTCTGAGCTAAGCGTTCAATCGAGGAGTTCCCCATGGCTGGCCGTGTCATCGTCGTGGATCACCCCGTGGTCCAGCACAAGCTCACCCAGATGCGCCGGCGCGAGACGCCCAGCGGCGATTTCCGCCGCTTGCTGCGCGAAATCAGCACGCTGTTCGCCTACGAGGTGACGCGCGACTTGCCGGTCACTACGGTCGAGATCGAAACCCCGGTCGCCCAGATGATGGCGCCGGTCCTGGCCGACCGTTCCATGTGCTTCGTGTCGATCCTGCGCGCGGGCAACGGCATCGTCGACGGCATGCTCGACGTGCTGCCGAACGCGCGCGTCGGCCATATCGGCCTCTACCGCGATCCCGAAACCCTGGTTGCCGTCGAGTATTATTTCAAAATCCCCGAAGACGCCCATCAGCGCCACATGGTGGTCGCCGATCCCATGCTGGCCACGGCCAATTCGGCGATCGCCGCCGTGCGCCGGCTGAAGGAAATCGGCCCGCGTTCGATGAAATTCGTCTGCCTCGTCGCCTCGCCCGAAGGCGTCGCTTCCTTCCACGCCGAACACCCCGACGTGCCGATCTATACCGCATCGGTGGACGAACGCCTCAACGATCACGGCTATATCGTGCCGGGCCTGGGCGACGCCGGCGACCGCATCTTCGGCACGAAATAGGAGAGCGCCATGGTGGCCCCCACGCACATTACCGGCGGCTTCACCGCAAAGGACGTGCCGGCGCGCACCGGTTCGGGCTATCCCGAGCCGTTCCGCGGGCAATGCGCGGCGCGCGAGAAGCGCGCGCTCGGCGACGCCTCGGGCCTCGCCAATTTCGGCGTCAATCTCGTGCGCTTGCCGCCGGGCACGCCGTCCGCGATGCGCCACTGGCACAGCCGGGAGGACGAATTCATCTACGTGCTCGAGGGCGAACTCGTGCTGGAGTCGGATGCGGGCGACCAAGTACTGCATCCCGGCATGTGCGCGGGCTTTCCGGCGGGCGAGACGAACGGCCATCGCCTGGTCAATCGGAGCGCCAAGGATGCGGTTTATCTCGAGATCGGCGACCGGTCGTTCGGCGACGTGGTCGAATATCCCGATATCGACATGCGCGGCCACGCCAGGCGCGCCGGCTTCGCCTTCTCGCGCAAGGACGGCACGCACTACTGAGCGGCGCCCGCGTTCGCGGGTTCCGGAATTTTCCGCGACACGCTAGAGAACCTCGAAGTGCACGTCGCGCGGCGGCGCGCCGTTGACGGGGATCGTGCCGAGATCGTAGGGGCAGGCGGACATGACGACGATCGCGTCCATGTTCGCCTCGAGGATCATGTAATCGCCGGGCTTGGAGGTCGGCTTCATGAAGTCGATGCGCGCGTCGTCGCGCACCTTGACGTTCATCCATAGATTGAAGGGCTGCGGGGTCGGCACGGGCATCGCGATGCCGCATTTGGCCAATTCGACCTTGAGATTGTTGGCGCAGCTATCGTGGAATCCGACGACGCCCTCGAGCCGGTAGCGGTGCTCGTCGCAGCACGGATACGAGGTGTCGTGATCGCCCGAGGACGCGTCCTCGATCACGGTCAGGATCGGATGGCGCTCCCAGGTCACGAAGGCCTCGCCCGGACGCGGATAGAGCCGGCGCAGGAAACTATGCGTGTGCGACATCGACATGTAACGCATGGGATCGCGCGCATCGAACGCCCACATGTCGATGACCTGGGTGCCGTGGGTATTGATCACCTTGAAGCGCCCGCCCTTGGGCAAGGCGAGATGCGCGCCGAGGCGCGCCGGCACGATGTCGAGCGCCATCGCTAGCTCCTTGTTGGCTTTCTTGGGTTGGCTTGCCTGGGTTTGCGTGTTTGGGTTCGCCGGTTCGCTATTCGGCCGCCAATTCGTCGCCGAACAGATGCTTGCCGCGTTCCCACACCTTGTCCGCGACCTTCTGACATTCGCGGATCGCTTCCTTCTCGTCCACCGTCGTCATGCGGCGGTTATCGACCACGAGCTCGCCGTCGATCCAGACATGGGTCACGTCGCCGCCTTGGGCGTTGTAAACCAGGCCCGACACCACGTTTTGCCGGCGGATGGGGTTGACCCAGGCGGCCGACATATCGACGAGAATGACATCGGCCTTCTTGCCGGGGGCAAGCGAGCCGATTTCCTTGTCCATCCCGAGACAGCGTGCCCCGCCCATGGTCGCCATATCGAGCGCCTTCCAGGCGTCGATCAATTCGACATTGCCCGATTGCACGCGCGCGAGAATCACGGCGGCCTTCATGATCGTCCACATATCGTTGGAGATCCAATCGGAGGCGAGGGAGATTTCGATGCCCGAGGTGTAGAATTTTTCCATCGGCGGCATATAGCCGCGCTTGCCTACGAGATAGGCCGTGTGACCGAACTTGGTGTTGGTCGAACGGAAGATCTCGAGTTCGCGGTCGCTCAGGAACACGCAATGCACGGCCAGCATGTCGGGTCCCATGAGGCCGCAATCTTCCAGCACCTCGACCGAGCGCTTGCCGTAATTGTGCTCCATGAACGCCTGTTCGGCGGGCACCGAGGCACAATGGGTGTGCAGGCCCACGCCGTATTTGCGCGCAAGCTCGCCGCATTTGGCCAGCGTTTCGGGCCGGGCGCGGTCGGGGCCGTCGGGCGCCACGCGCGTGGTGATGCGGCCCTTCGCGGCGCCGTGCCATTCCTGGATGAGCGCCTCGCACTCGTCGAGATTGCGCTTGGCGAGCTCGGGCAGCCAAGTGCGGTCGAACTTGCCCGGCGTGATCTGCCCCGTGTTCATCTCGCGCACCACGCCGCCCACGACCGCGCGTACGCCCAAATCCTTCACCACCTTGGCGGGCTCGGGCATGTACCACCACATTTCGTTGAGCGTGGTGGTGCCGGTCTTCACCGCCTCGATGCCGTGCACGAGCGCGGGAAAATACACGTCGTCGGCGAAAACGTAGTCTTCCTGGAGAGGGATCGCGCGCTTGAACGAGCCGCCCATGGCGCGCTTGGCGTCCTCGGTCGTGCCCTTGTTCAGCGAGCCGACGAGATGGATATGCGTGTTGACGAGGCCCGGCAGCACCGCCTTGCCGCGCGCGTCGATGGTCTTGTCGGGTTTGAATGTGGCCTTGACCTCGGCGGTCGGACCGACGGCGACGATACGGTCGCCGTCCAGCGCCACCGCGCCGTCGGGGATCGTGTGCTCGCGCTGTGTCATGGGGATTACCCAGCCGTGCTCGATAAGGGTCTTGGCCATGCGCGCCTCCCGCTGTGTAGGCGGTGATTCTGCCTAGCCATGCGCCGGGCGCAAGGCGCGTTTGTCTTGCCGGGGCCGGGGCGGGGCGCTAGGTCGGTGCGGGCGGGCGCGCTAGACTCGCCCGACGGGGGGATGCGAGCCGATGACGTCGATGGGGGGTTTCGACCACGTGCCGTTCGCGCGGCGCTGGCTCGGCTTTGGTTTTGCCCTGACGGCGGCGCTCTGCTACTCGACGGGCACGATCTTTGCTTCCACCGTCTTCGAATCGGGCGCCAACGCCCAGACGCTGGTGGCGATCCGGGCGTCCATCGTGCTGCCCGCGGTCTTGATCTACGCCGCGCTTGCCGGCCGCTCCGTCATGCTGCCCAGGCGCGAGCGGGCGTTCGCCCTGGCCTTGGGCGTCGTGACGGCGTTCCAGCAGCTCAGCTTCTACATGTCGATCGAACGCATTCCGGTGAGTCTCGCCATCCTCTGCGAGTACCTCTATCCGGTGATCGTGCTCCTTTCGATGCGCGTCATCTTCGGCGAGGCGCTCACGGCCTTGAAAATCTGCTGCATCCTTGCGGCGATGGCGGGCGTGGCGATCGCGCTGCAAGTGGACATGGACCGGCTCAATCTGTTCGGCGTTTTGTTCGCCTTCGGCAGCGCCGTCGGCGCCTCGGTCCGGTTGATCGCGAACGGCTGGCTCCTGCGCTCGGCCGATCCGATCAAGCTGATGGTCCACATGCTGATCGCGATCCTGGCGGTGTTCTGGCCGTTGTTCGGGTTCGCGGGGCTGCTGAGCTTCCCCCAGACGGGAATCGGATACGCGGCGCTCGTCGGCATGGCGGTCTTGAACGGCACGGGAACGATCCTGGCGCTGTCCGCGCTCAAGATCATCGGCCCCACGCGCACGGCCGTCGCCCAGACGGGCGAGCCGCTGTTCACCATGGCCATGGCGATCGTCATTCTTGGCGAGGCGCTGACGCTTCAGCGCGCGGCGGGCGCCGCGCTCGTGATCGGCGCGCTGTTCACATTGCAGCTTTGGCGGGTGCGCCAGGTCCGCTGATTCTCAGCGGCGCTCGAATTCCTTGAACGGTGCCTCGCGCTCCTTGAGGAAAGCCTTGAGGCCCTTCTGGAACAACAGGCGGAACCAGCGCCCGCCTTCGGGCGTGGAATGGAGCTGCGCCGTGGTCTCGACGTTGTAAAGCCAGGCATTGTGCATGCCCGAGGCGAGCTGGGCGTTGTTGATCGCGAGCTTGTTGAACTTGATGCCCGGCACGGGCACGCGCGAGAGCTTGCGCGCCAGCGCCGTCGCCTCGGCCATCAGCGCCTCGGGCGCAACCGCCTTGTTGACGATGTGCATGCGTGCCGCGTCCTCGCCCGAGATCGTGTCGCCCGTGAACATGAGATGCCGGACGTGCCGGATGGGCGCGGTCCACGGCATCATCAAGGTCGGCGGCGCCGAGGCGTGGCGGATTTCGGGCTCGCCGATGCGCGCGTCCGTCGCGGCGATCGCCAAATCGCAGCACAGCATCAATTCCATGCCGCCCGCGAGGCAATAGCCGTTCACCGCCGCGACCGTCGCGATCGGCGCGGACCACAGGGCGTGCAGGCGGCGCATATTGCGCAGCACGTCCTCGCGCCAGGCCTCGATGCCCATTTCGTAATTATCGGCCTCGAGATCGAAGCCGGTGGAGAACGCCCGGCCGGCGCCCGTGATGACCAGGGCGTTGACCTCCTTGCCGGCGCGCTTCACCGCGTCCTCGATCTCGTCCATGAGGACATTGCCGAGGGCGTTGAGCTTTTCGGGGCGGTTGAGCGTGAGGATCGCGAATTTATCGGTCGCATCGATCGCGTAGGTGATTTGGCTGTAGGACGGCTGGGGGCTGGCCATGGGATGCTCCGTTGTTCGGCCCGGTTATACGTCGCCGCCGCGCGCCGAGCACGCCCGCGAGAGGGCCCCAATTCTGTTCGGCCAAATCGGCCGCATGGCCTTCGGCGCGGCTATGCGGCTAGACTTGGCCCATGACCACTCCCCCACCCGCACAAATCGGCATGCGTCTCGACGAGGTCGATACGCCCGCCCTCATCGTCGAGCTCGACGCCTTCGAGGACAATCTTCGCCGCATGGCGAAGGAGCTCGAGGGCACCGGCGTTCGCCTGCGCCCCCACGCCAAGACGCATAAATGCCCCGTCATCGCCTTGCAGCAAATGGCGCTGGGCGCGGTCGGGGTGTGCTGCCAGAAGGTCGGCGAGGCCGAGGCCATGGTCTATGGCGGCGTGTCCGACGTGCTCGTCACCAATCAGATCGTCGGCGCGGGCAAGTTGCGGCGTCTTGCGGCCTTGGCGCGGCGCGCGCGCATCGGCGTGTGCGTGGACGACGCGGGCAATCTCGACGACGTGGCGGCGGCGGCCGAGGAGGCAGGGGTGGTCCTCGATCTCTATGTCGAGATCGAGGTTGGCATGGGCCGCTGCGGGGTATCGCCGGACCAGGCGGCCGTCGCATTGGCCAAGCGCGCCGCGTCGAAACCGCACCTTCGCTTCATGGGCCTGCTGGCCTATCAGGGTGCCGCGCAGCATCTGCGCTCGCCCGAGGAACGCGCGGCGGCGATCGCCTTCGCCGCCTCGCGCGCGGGCGAGGCCAAGGCGCTGATCGAGGACGCTGGCGTGAAGTGCCCCATCGTCACGGGTGCCGGCACCGGCACCTATCGCAACGAAACCGCCAGCCGCGTTTACAACGAAATCGAGCCGGGTTCGTACATTTTCATGGACGCCGATTACGCCCGCAATCGCGGCGCGGGCAACAGCACCTTCGACGATTTCCGCCACGCCCTCTTCATCCTCGCGACCGTGATGAGCCGGCCCAAACCCGAGATCGCCGTGGTCGATGCGGGCTTGAAGGCGCTCTCGGTCGATTCCGGCATGCCGGGCATCGAGGGCGTCGAGGCCGAATATCTCGGCGCCTCGGACGAGCACGGGAAATTGCACCTTGCCGCCTCGGCGCGCGCGCTCAAGCTCGGCGCGAAGTTGAAATTGATACCCGGCCATTGCGATCCGACGGTCAATCTTTACGACTGGTATGTCGGCGTGCGCGCCGGAAGGGTCGAAGCCATCTGGCCGATCGCGGCGCGCGGCGCGATTACCTGAACGCCGTGCGCGTCGCCTGCATCCGCGCCCATGGCGGTCTTGAGGCGCTCCGCCACGAGGACTGGCCCGATCCCGCGCCCGGACCCGGGCAAGCCCTCGTCGAGGTTCGAGCGTGCGGCCTCAACCATCTCGATCTGTTCGTCATCAAGGGCATGGCGGGGGTCGATATCGAGTTCCCGCGCATCACCGGCGGGGATATCGCGGGCATGGTCTCGGCGACTTTCTCGCCGGACGATCGCGCGTGGATCGGCCGGCGCGTGCTCGTCGATCCCTTGGTGGTCGAGGGGCGCAAGCGCATGGCCCTGGGCGAGCACAAGAACGGCGGATTGTGCGAACGCCTGTGCGTGCCGGTCGGCAATTTGATCGCGCTGCCCGAGGACGTGAGCCTTGAGCGCGCGGCCGCCCTGCCCATCGCCTACGGCACCGCGCACAAAATGCTCGGTCCCGGCCGCGGCGATTTGAAGCGCGGCGAAACCTTGCTCGTGCTCGGTGCGACCGGCGGGGTGGGCGTGGCTTCGGTTCAGCTCGGCAAGCTCATGGGCGCGCATGTCATCGCCTGCACGTCCTCGGCCGAGAAAGCGGCGAAGCTGGTCGCGCTTGGGGCGGATGCGGTGATCGACACCTCGCGCGAGGAGTTTTCGGCCGCCGCGTGGCGCCTCACGGACAAACAGGGCGCGGACGTGGTCGTCAATTTCACCGGCGGCGAGACCTGGGTTCCGAGCCTGCGCGCGCTCAAGCGCTTGGGTCGCGTTCTCGTGTGCGGCGCCACGGCCGGGTACGATCCGGTCGAGGATCTTCGCTATCTCTGGATGCGCGAGGCGGCGATCATCGGCTCCAATGGCTGGGAACGCGAAAATCTGACGGCGCTGCTGGATTTGGCGGCAGGCGGCGCCTTGTCGCCGGTCATCGACCGCGTGGTGCCGCTTGCCGAGACCGCGTCCGCCCTTGCAGCACTCCGCGACCGCCGGGTGTTCGGCAAGGTATTGGTCACGCCATGAGCGAAGCGGTGGATTTGCAGGCGGTCGCGCGCGAATACGTAAGCGCGCCGTTTCACGTTTGGCTCGGCGTCAAGATCGTGCGCGTCGCCGCCGAGGAGGTCGAGATCTCGATGCCGTGGCGCGACGAGTTTTACGCCCAGGAAGCGCGAACCTACATGCACGGCGGCGTGCTGGCGGCCGTCATCGATCTCGTGGCCGATCTCGCCATCGCGGCCAGAATCGGCCGGGCCTTGCCGACCGTCGATATGCGCGTCGATTATCACAAGGCCATGGCGCGGGGCGAATTGCGCGCAACGGGCCATGTGATCAAGGCCGGGCGCACCATCGTCACCGCCGAGGCGCGCATCCTCGACGCCGCGGGCAATTTGTTGTGCAGCGGACGCGGCGCCTATCTGAACGCTCGCTAGGGAGGACGCGATGGCCATCGTCACCGATCTCGATCATGTGGGCGTGGGCGTGCGCGATCTGGCAGCGGCGGCGCGGACCT
>CAMAPP010000043.1 GCA_945860095.1 Rhizobium sp. Q54
CCATTGCGATGGACGATGGCTTGCGCTTCGCCATCCGCGAGGGCGGCCGCACCGTCGGCGCGGGCGTCGTCGCCACCGTGATCAAGTAAGATCGTTATTCGATAACCGGCCGAACCGGCAAGAACTCGAGTCAGGGACACACGGCACCAAACATGGACAGCCAGAATATCCGCATCCGGCTAAAGGCCTTCGATCATCGCGTGCTCGATCAATCGACGCGCGAGATCGTGAACACCGCGCGCCGTACCGGCGCGCGCGTGCGCGGGCCGATTCCGTTGCCGACACGCTTCGAGCGTTTCACGGTCAATCGCTCGCCGCACGTCGACAAGAAGTCGCGCGAACAGTTCGAGATCCGCACCCATAAGCGTCTCTTGGACATTATCGATCCGACGCCGCAAACGGTGGACGCGCTGATGAAGCTCGACCTCGCCGCGGGCGTCGATGTCGAGATCAAGCTTTAAGGACGACGCCATGCGCACCGGGCTGATCGCAAAGAAGGTGGGAATGACGCGGGTGTTCGCCGAGGACGGCGTGCATATTCCGGTGACCGTGCTCAAGGTCGAGGGCCTGCAAGTCGTTGCCCGGCGCACGGCCGAGCAGGACGGCTACAACGCCGTCCAACTCGGCACCGGCACACCGAAGATCAAAAACGTGACCAAGCCCATGCGCGGCTATTTCGCGAAGGCCAAGGTCGAGCCCAAGCGCAAGCTGATCGAATTCCGCGTCGCGCCCGATGCTCTCCTCGAAGTTGGCGCCGAGCTGTCGGTGGAGCATTTCCTGGCCGGCCAATTCGTCGATGTGACCGGCACGACCATCGGCAAGGGTTTCGCCGGCGTCATGAAGCGCCACCATTTTTCCGGCCTCGAGGCCTCGCATGGCGTGTCCATCAGTCATCGCAGCCACGGTTCAACCGGTGGCCGTCAGGATCCCGGCAAGGTCTTCAAGAACAAGAAGATGGCTGGTCACATGGGCACGGTGCGCGTGACCACGCAGAATTTAAAGGTGGTTTCGACGGACGCGGCGCGCGGCCTCATTCTGGTCGAGGGTGCGGTTCCGGGCCACGATGACGGCTACGTGACGATCAAGGACGCCGCCAAGCGCAAGCGCCCCGCGGGCGTGCCGTATCCGGCGGCCGTCAAGTCGGCGGGCCCGGCCGCGCCCGCGACGGAAACATCCGAAGGGTCGGAGGCCAAGGGCTGATGGCAACGTCTCATCCCGTCCTCGGTCTCGACGCCAAGGAGCTCGGGACCATCGAATTGAACGAGGCCGTGTTCGGCGTCGCGCCGCGCAAGGATATCATCGCGCGCGTCATCAACTGGCAACTTGCCAAGCGGCGCTCGGGCACGCACAAGGCCAAGACCTTGCGCGAAGTGCAGGGCACGACCAAGAAGCCCCACGCCCAGAAGGGCACGGGCCGCGCGCGCCAGGGCAGTTTGCGCTCGCCCCAGTTCCGGGGCGGCGGCGCGGTGTTCGGCCCGGTTGTGCGCAGCCACGCTTTCGATCTGAACAAGAAGGTGCGCGCGCTCGGCCTCAGGGCGGCGCTATCGGCGAAGCTCAAGGCGGGCAAGCTTGTGGTGCTCGATTCGGCGAAGCTCGAGGGCGCGAAGACCTCCGTGCTGGCCAAGGCCGTCGCCAAGCTAGGCTGGCGCTCCGCCCTGGTCATCGCGGGCCCGGAAGTCGACCTCAATTTCCGTCGGGCGGCCGCGAATATTCCAAATTTCGATGTTCTGCCCCAGCAGGGCGCGAACGTTTACGACATCGTCCGCCGCGACATCCTCGTGCTCACGCGCGACGCGGTGAAGCATCTCGAGGCTCGACTCGCATGAAACGCCACAAATACCACGCGGGCAAGATCGCGCTCAGCCGCGAAACCATGCAGCGCATCATCGTCGCCCCGCTGATCACCGAGAAGGCGACCGCAGGCTCGGAATACGGCCAGATTAGCTTCCGGGTCGCGCTCGGTGCGACCAAGCCCGAAATCAAGGCGGCGGTCGAAGGTCTGTTCGGCGTCAAGGTGACAGCCGTCAACACCATCACGCAGAAGGGCAAGGTCAAGCGCACCCGCGGCCGGATCGGCAGGCGCAGCGATGCGAAAAAGGCGATCGTGACTCTGGCCGAGGGCCAGACGATCGACGTGACGACGGGGATCTAGGCGATGGCCCTTAGAACATACAAACCGGTTACGCCCTCGCTGCGTGGGCTCGTGCTTATCGACCGCTCGGAGCTGTGGAAGGGCGGTCCCGTCAAGGCGTTGACGAGCGGCAAGAGCAAGTCGGGCGGGCGCAACGCCAATGGCCGCATCACCATGCGGCGCATGGGCGGTGGCCATAAGCAGCGTCTACGCGACGTCGATTTCAAGCGGCGCAAGTTCGATGTGCCCGCGACGGTCGAACGGATCGAATACGATCCCAACCGCTCGGGTTTCATTGCCCTCATCAAGTACGAAGACGGCGAGCAGGCCTACATCCTGGCGCCGCAGCGCCTCGCCGCCGGCGACAAGGTGATCTCGGGCGAACGCGCGGATATCAAGCCGGGCAACGCGATGCCGATGAAGAACATCCCGGTCGGCACGATCGTGCACAATATCGAGATGAAGCCGGGTGCGGGCGGTCAGCTTGCGCGCGCGGCGGGTGCCTATGTGCAACTCGTCGGTCGCGATATGGGTAACGCCCTCATTCGCTTGAGTTCGGGCGAGATACGCCTGGTGCGCGGGGATTGCATGGCGACCATCGGCGCCGTATCCAATCCCGACAATGCCAATGTCAAGATCGGCAAGGCGGGCCGGTCGCGCTGGATGGGCAAGCGCCCTTCCGTCCGCGGCACCGCCATGAACCCGGTCGATCATCCCCACGGCGGCGGCGAAGGCCGCACCAAGGGCGGACGCCACCCGGTGACCCCGTGGGGCAAGCCGACCAAGGGTTATCGCACGCGCAAGCGCACGAAGCCCTCCGATTCCATGATTGTTCGTCGCCGGCACGCGAAGTAAGGGAGAGAGCAGGTGACTCGCTCGGTTTGGAAAGGCCCGTTCGTCGATGGCTATCTGCTCAAAAAAGCGGAGAAGGCCCGGCAGAGCGCGCGCAACGACGTCATCAAGACCTGGTCGCGCCGCTCGACGATTCTGCCGCAATTCGTCGGCCTGACCTTCGGCGTGCATAACGGCCAGAAATTCATCCCGGTTCTGGTGACCGAGAACATGGTGGGTCACAAACTCGGCGAGTTCTCCCCGACCCGCCAGTTCCACGGCCATACGGCGGTGGGCGGCGGTAGCGGCGATCGCAAGGCCAAGCGCGAAGGCGCCGGCGCATGAGCAAGCCCAAAACCGTGCGCGCGCTCAAGGACAACGAGGCCCGCGCCCAGTTGAACGCGGTGCGCACGAGTCCGCGCAAGCTGAACCTCGTCGCGCAAACGATACGCGGCAAGAAGGTTCAGCAGGCGCTGCACGAACTGGCCTTCTCGAAGCGCCGCATCGCCGTTCAGGTGAAAAAGACGCTCGAATCCGCCGTGGCGAACGCCGAAAACAATCACCAGCTCGACGTCGATAAGCTCGTCGTCTCGGAAGCCAGCGTTGGCCGGGGCGTCGTCATGCGGCGCTTTCACGCCCGCGGCCGCGGGCGCTCGGCGAGCGTCGAGAAGTTTTTCAGCCATTTGACCATCGTGGTCCGCGAACGCGGGGAGACGGCCTAATGGGCCAAAAGGTAAATCCGATCGGCTTGCGCCTCGGCATCAACCGCACCTGGGACTCGCGCTGGTTCGCGGGCAAGGCCTACGCGGCCTTGCTGCACGAGGACATCCGGTTGCGCGGCTATCTGTTCGGTCGCCTCAGCCAGGCCGGCGTTTCACGCATCGTCATCGAACGGCCGGCGAAGAAGGCGCGAATCACCATTCACACCGCGCGTCCCGGCGTCGTCATCGGCAAGAAGGGCGCCGACATCGAGAAGCTGCGGACCGATCTGTCGAAGATGACGGGCAGCGAAGTCGCGCTCAATATCGTCGAAATCCGCAAGCCGGAACTCGACTCGCGTCTGGTCGCGGAAAATATCGCCCAGCAGCTCGAGCGTCGCGTGGCGTTCCGCCGCGCGATGAAACGCGCGGTCCAGTCGGCGATGCGCCTTGGCGCCGAGGGCATCCGCATCACCTGCGCGGGCCGCCTGGGCGGCACCGAAATCGCGCGCGTGGAGTGGTACCGCGAAGGCCGCGTGCCCCTCCATACCCTGCGCGCGGACGTCGATTTCGGCACCGCGACCGCGCGCACGACCTACGGCACGTGCGGCGTCAAGGTTTGGATATTCAAGGGCGAAATTCTCGCCCACGATCCGATGGCCCAGGACAAGCGCCTCGGCGACCAGCAGCCGTCCACCAGCCGGCCGCCGGCGGCTTGAGCCCATAGCAGTCATAGACCAGAGCCAACACAATGTTGCAGCCCGCCCGCACCAAGTATCGCAAGGCCCACAAGGGTCGGATTCACGGCGCCGCCAAAGGCGCCACGACGCTGCACTTCGGCGCCTACGGCTTGAAGGCGATGGAGGCCGGCCGTCTGACCGCGCGCCAGATCGAGGCCGCGCGCCGCGCCGTCACGCGCCACATGAAGCGCACGGGCCGCATCTGGATTCGCATCTTCCCGGACGTCCCGGTGTCGACCAAGCCGGCCGAAGTGCGCATGGGTTCGGGCAAGGGTTCGCCCGAGTTTTGGATCGCGCGCGTCAAGGCGGGGCGAATCATGTTCGAGATCGACGGCATCCCGAAGGATCTGGCGTTGGAATCGTTGACCCTCGCGGGCTCGAAACTGCCGATCTTGACCCGCATCGTGCAGCGCATGGGGGAGGAGTAGGAACGCCATGAAACCCTCCGATGTGCGTGCATTGAGCGAAGACCAGATGACCGAAAAGCTCGGCGAGCTCCAGAAGGAAGCGTTCAACCTACGCTTCCAACGGGCCAGCGGACAGCTGGCCAACACCGCGCGGGTGCGTCTCGTGCGGCGCGACATCGCGCGCTTGAAGACGACGATCGCCCAGCGCCAGGCGAAGTAGGGGACGGATATGCCGAAACGCGTGTTGCAAGGAACGGTCACGAGCTCCGCCGCGATGAAGACCGTGACGGTCATCGTCGAGCGGCGGATCAAGCATGCCGTTTACAAGAAGTACATCGTGCGCTCGAAAAAGTACCTGGCGCACGACGAGGACAATGCCTGCAAGGTGGGCGACAAGGTGCGCATTCGTGAATGCCGTCCGTTGTCCAAGCGCAAGCGTTGGGAAGTCCTGGACGAAGCCGCCGCCGCGGCGAAAGCCTGAGCGGGCCGGCGGGAAGGAGTAGGACATGATTCGCGCGCAGACAAATTTGGACGTTGCCGACAATTCGGGCGCGCGCCGCGTCGAGTGCATCAAGGTGCTCGGCGGTTCCAAGCGCAAGAACGCCTCGATCGGCGACATCATCGTCGTCTCGATCAAGGAGGCGATTCCGCGCGGCCGAGTCAAAAAGGGCGACGTGCACCGCGCGGTCATCGTGCGCACGGCCAAGGAATTCTATCGCAACGACGGCAGCGCAATCCGCTTCGACCGCAATGCGGCGGTGCTGATCGACAAGCAGGGCGAACCCATCGGCACGCGCATTTTCGGACCCGTGACGCGCGAGCTGCGCGGACGCAATTTCCTCAAGATCATTTCGCTGGCTCCCGAGGTACTGTAAGACCGCCATGCGCAACAAAATGAAAATCAGAAAAGGCGACACGGTCATCGTGATCGCCGGCAAGGACAAGGGAAAGCGCGGCGCGGTGCTGCGGGCGATCCCGGCGGACCGGCGCGTGGTGGTGCAGGGCGTGAACGTCGTAAAGCGTCACACCAAGCCGAGCGCGACCACCTCCGGCGGCATCGTCGAGAAGGAAGCCTCGGTTCACGTGTCCAACGTGGCGATCGCCGATCCCAAGACCGACAAGCCGACCCGCGTCGGAATCAAAAGACTCGAAGACGGCACCCGCATGCGCATCGCCAAGCGCTCGGGCGAAGTCATCGATCGGTAGGCGAGGAGAAGATGGCCGCACGATTGCGCGAACACTACGAAACCACCGTCAAGCCGGCTCTGACCAAGGAGTTCGGCTATACCAACGCGCTTGAGACGCCGCGCATCGAGAAGATCGTGGTCAATATGGGCGTGGGCGAGGTGGTCAACGACTCGAAGAAAATAGAGGCCGCAGCCAAGCAGCTTGCGCTGATCACGGGTCAGAAACCCCAGCTCATCGCGTCGAAGAAGGCCATCGCCGTATTCAAGCTGCGCAAGGGCCTCAAAATCGGCGCCAAGGTGACGTTGCGGCGCGAGCGCATGTACGAATTTCTCGACCGCTTGGTGAACGTCGCCCTGCCCCGCGTGCGCGATTTCCGCGGCTTGTCGGCCAAAAGTTTCGACGGCCGGGGCAATTTTGCGATGGGCCTCAAGGAGCAGATCGTGTTTCCGGAAATCGACTACGACTCGATCGACGAGATTCGGGGCATGGACGTGATCATCGTGACCTCGGCCCGTACGGACAAGGAGGCGCTCGCCCTCCTCAAGGGCTTCAATTTTCCGTTTGCGAGCTGAGCGAATAGGCGCGGGGAACAGGCAAGGACATGGCAAAAACCAGCTTCATCGAGCGCAACAAGAAGCGCGAGAGAATGGTCGTACGCTTCGCGGCCCGGCGCAAAGCGCTGAAGGCGCTGGCGAACGACGAATCGCTGTCGATGAACGAGCGGTTCGAGGCGCGGCTCAGGCTCGCCAAGCTGCCGCGCAACGGCTCGCGCACGCGCGTGCGGCTGTTGTGCGAGCTGACCGGGCGGTCGCGCGGCAATTACCGCAAGTTCAAGCTGTCGCGCATCAAGCTGCGCGAACTGGCCAATAACGGCCTGGTGCCGGGCGTCGTGAAGTCGAGCTGGTGAGGCAAACGAGATGCTGACCGATCCCTTGGCCGACCTTTTGACGCGCATCCGCAATGGGCAGCGTTCGCGCAAGGCGGTGGTGACCTCGCCGCCGTCCAAGATGCGCGAGCGGGTGCTCGACGTGCTGAAGCGCGAGGGGTACATCCGCGGTTACAGCCGCGTCGAGGGCGAAGCCGACGCGCTGCGCATCGAGCTCAAGTACCATCAGGGGGAACCCGTAATTCGCGAGATCGGCCGCATCTCGCGCCCTGGCCGCAAGGTGTATTCGGACATAAAATCGTTGCCGCGCGTTCACGGCGGCCTCGGCATCGCCATTCTTTCGACGCCCAAGGGCGTCATGTCCGACGGCGAGGCGCGCGCGGCCAATGTTGGCGGCGAAGTGCTCTGCCGCGTGTTCTGAGATCGAAGGAGACAATCGTGTCGCGCGTCGGCCGCAATCCGGTAACCATTCCCAAGGGCGTCGAGGTTCAACTCGTCGGCCAGATTCTCACGGTCAAGAGCAAGGCCGGGGAGAAGCGCATCGATTTGCCTGCCAATATCGAGGCCAAGATCGCGGACGGCAAGATCGTGCTGAACCCG
This sequence comes from Rhizobium sp. Q54, assembly GCA_945860095.1. Lineage (GTDB taxonomy): Bacteria > Pseudomonadota > Alphaproteobacteria > CADEGL01 > CADEGL01 > CAMAPP01. The sequence goes on from CAMAPP010000043.1 coordinate 7,482, forward strand.
CGCATTTCGGATCAGCAGGGCAGGACCCTGTGGGGTACGACGCGGAGCCTGCTTCAAGGCACGGTTCGCGGCCTGGCCGATCCCTTTAAGGTAAGCCTCGAGATCAACGGAGTCGGCTACCGCGCGGCGGTCGATAAGAACGAGTTGGCCCTCCAGCTCGGCTACAGCCACGACGTGCGCTTCGCGATTCCGCAGGGCATCACCATCCAATGCGAGAAGCCGACGCTGGTGCACATCACCGGGTCGGACAAGCAACAGGTCGGCCAGGTGGCGGCGAAGATTCGCGGCTACCGCAAGCCCGAACCCTATAAGGGCAAGGGCATCCGCTACGTGGGCGAAATTGTTCGCCACAAAGAAGGCAAGAAAAAATAGGTCCGGTAATGCTGAAACCCGACGAAAAATTCGCACGCCGGCGGGCGCGCACGCGCCACCAGGTGCGCGCGGCGGCGGGCAACCGTCCGCGCCTCTCGGTGTTCCGTTCTTCCAAGCACATCTACGCCCAGATCATCGACGATCGGCGCGGCTGTACCCTTGCGTCGGCGTCCTCGCTCGACGAGGCGCTCAAGGCCGAAATGCCCAAGGGCACGGACAAGGCCGCGGCGGCGGCGGTCGGCAAGCTGATCGCCAGTCGCGCGCTCGAGAAGGGCGTGAAGGAAGTCGTGTTTGATCGCGGCGCCTATCTTTACCACGGTCGCGTGAAGGCGCTTGCCGACGGCGCGCGCGAAGCCGGTTTGTCGTTCTAACCCAAGCTCCAATCAGCCCAAGGTCCAATCAATATGGCACGCGCAGCAACCGGACCGTCCGATCGCAACTCTCGGGGGTCGTCCGATCGTCCGCCCCGCGATCGCGGCGGGCGCGATCGCAACGATCGCGAGGACAACGAGTTTCAGGAGAAACTCGTCAGCATCAATCGCGTCGCCAAGGTGGTGAAAGGCGGCCGCCGCTTTGGTTTCTCCGCGGTCGTCGTGGTGGGCGACGGCAAGGGTCGGGTCGGTTTCGGCCTCGGCAAGGCGCGCGAGGTCCCCGAGGCGATCCGCAAGGGCACTGAAAAAGCCAAGCGCACGCTGGTTCGCGTGCCGCTACGCGAGGGGCGCACGCTGCACCACGATTCCCATGGCCATTTCGGCTCGGGCCGGGTTGTGCTGCGCGCGGCTTCGGCCGGCACGGGCATCATCGCGGGCGGCCCGATGCGCGCGATTTTCGAGTGTTTGGGCATTCAGGACATCGTCGCCAAGTCGATCGGCACGTCCAACCCGCACAACATGATCCGCGCTACGTTCTCGGCGCTGAACAGCGTCATGTCGCCGCGTCAGGTGGCGGCCAAGCGGGGCAAGAAGGTCGGTGACCTGATCGGCAAGCGCGGCGAAGAGGAAGCGAAGGAGTAGGTGTCATGGCCGAGGCGGGCGCAAAGATCACGGTTATGCAGATCGGCAGTCCGATCGCGCGTCGTCACGACCAGCGCGAGACCCTGATCGGGCTCGGCCTCAACAAGCTGGGTCGCAAGCGCGTCCTCGAGGACACGCCTGCCGTGCGCGGAATGGTCAACAAGGTGCGCCACTTGGTGCGCATCGTGCCGGCGGCTTGAGTCGCGGCGGGAGCAGGACATGAAACTCAACGAATTGCGCGACAACCGCGGTGCGCGCAAGCCGCGCCGCCGCATCGGGCGCGGCATCGGTTCGGGCCGCGGCAAGACCGCGGGCAAGGGTCACAAGGGCCAGAAGGCGCGCACGGGCGTCGCCCTGCACGGCTTCGAAGGCGGCCAGATGCCGATGTACCGGCGCCTGCCCAAGCGCGGCATGGGCAGTCCGTTCCGCCGGCGTTTCCAAATCATCAATCTCGATCTGCTGCAGAAGGCGGTCGATGCCGGAAAGCTCGCTTCGGGCGCCGCGGTTGACGGCGCGGCCTTGATGGCCGCGGGTCTGGTTTCGCAGTTGCGCGACGGCATTCGCGTGCTTGGCAAGGGCGAGCTCAAGGTCAAGTTGACGCTCACGGTAACGGGGGCGTCCCTATCGGCCATCGCCGCGGTCGAAAAAGCCGGCGGCAGCGTGATTCTGCTTGAGCCCGCGCGCGTCAAGCGTGGGCCCGATCCTGAAAGCGCCGCCGTGAAGGCGCGCGCCAAGGCCGCCACCGGCGCGTTCGACAACCAGGTCTCGGAAAAGAAGCCGCAGTCCAAGGCCGAGAAGGCTGAGAAGGCCGAGAAGGCCGTGAAAGCCGACAAGGCGGAAAAGCCCGAGAAGGCCGACAGGCCCTCCCGCGCGACCAAGGCCTCTAAAGCCGCACAGCCCGAAGGCTGAGGGCGGGGCGCGCCATGGCCTCCCCGGCCGAAAAAATCGCCGCCAATATCAATTTCGGCGCCTTCGGCAAGGCGACCGAGCTCAAGAAGCGCCTGTGGTTCACTCTCGGCTGCCTGATCGTGTTTCGCGTCGGCACTTATGTGCCTTTGCCGGGCATCGACCCGGCGATCTTCCGGCAGATTTTCGATACCCAGGCCGCCGGCATTCTCGGCATGTTCAACATGTTCGCGGGCGGCGCGCTCGGCCGCATGACCGTTTTCGCGCTCGGGATCATGCCGTACATCTCGGCCTCGATCATCGTCCAGCTGCTAACGGCGGTGTCTCCCAAGCTCGAGGCCCTGAAGAAAGAGGGCGAGCAGGGGCGCAAAAAGCTCAACCAGTACACGCGCTACGGCACCGTGTTGCTGGCGCTCCTGCAGGCCTACGGCATCGCGGTCGGGATCGAGGGCATGCGCTCGGGCGCCGCCTCGGCGGTCGTCGATCCGGGCTATTTCTTCCGCATCACCACCGCCATCACGCTGACCGGCGGCACGATGTTCCTCATGTGGCTCGGCGAGCAGATCACGGCGCGGGGGGTGGGCAACGGCATTTCGCTCGTGATTTTCGCGGGCATCGTCGCCGAACTGCCCGGCTCGCTCGTCCAAACGCTCGAACTCGGCCGCACGGGCGCGCTGTCGACCTTGCTCATCCTCGGCGTGCTTGTCCTGGCCGTGGCCGTGATCGTTTTCGTCGTTTACATGGAGCGCGCCCAGCGCCGCATTGTCGTCCAGTATCCCAAGCGCCAGATGGGCACGCGCATGGTCGGCGGGCAATCCTCGCACCTGCCCATGAAGCTCAACAGCGCGGGCGTCATCCCGCCGATCTTCGCCTCCTCGCTGCTCTTGCTGCCCACCACCATCGCAGGATTCAGCGCCGGGCAGGATCCGGGCGGCATCATGACCACGATCACCGCTCTCTTGGGGCACGGCCAGCCGCTCTATATCGCGTTCTATGTCGGGCTCATCGTGTTCTTCTGTTTTTTCTACACCGCCATCGTCTTCAATCCCGACGAAACGGCGGACAACCTCAAGAAGAACGGCGGCTTCGTGCCCGGCATTCGTCCCGGCAAGAACACGGCCAATTATCTCGACCACGTCCTCACGCGCCTGACCGTGGTCGGCGCGGGCTATCTCGCGCTTGTTTGCGTGCTACCGGAAATCCTGATCTCGCGGTTTTCGGTGCCGTTCTATTTCGGCGGCACGAGCCTGTTGATCGTGGTCAGCGTCACCATGGACACGATCGCCCAGGTCCAATCCCATCTGCTCGCCCATCAATACGAGGGGCTGGTGCGGAAATCCAAGTTGCGCGGGCGGCGCGGGTGAACATCGTTCTGCTGGGACCGCCCGGCGGTGGCAAGGGAACCCAGGCCAAGCGGCTCGAGGACCGCTTCGGCCTGAAGCAGCTTTCGACCGGCGACATGTTGCGCGCGGCGGTGGCGGCGGGCACCGATACCGGCAAGAAGGCCAAGGCCGTCATGGACGCGGGCGGCTTGGTGTCCGACGACATCATCATTGCCATGATCGACGAGCGCCTAAGTCAGGCGGATTGCCGGTCAGGCGCGATCTTCGACGGCTTTCCGCGAACGGCCGCCCAGGCCGAAGCGCTCGATCGCCTCCTTGCCTCGCGCGGTTCGCGCCTCGACCACGCGATCGAACTCAAGGCCGACGAGGAGGTCCTGGTCCAGCGCATTGCCGGCCGGTATTCCTGCAAGCGCTGCGGCGCGGGCTACCACGACCACTTCCAGCGGCCCAAGACGGACGGGGTTTGCGATGCTTGCGGGGGGAGCGAATTCGTCCGCCGGGACGACGACAAGCCGGACACGGTCCGAGCCCGTCTCGAGGCCTACAGGCTGCAAACCGCGCCAATTCTGCCCTATTACGAACGGCAAGCCCTGCTGACGCGTTTGGACGGCATGGCGACCATGGACGAGGTTACAGGACAGCTTGAAGCCCTTCTCCGTAAGCCGGTAAAGCGTTGACGGTGGAAGGATATTGTCTATACTCCGAGCGCTCTCCCGGTCCGTGCTGGATGGGGTCGCTGTTTTGCGTCCTGATGGGTGAGCGTTCCGAAAAACGGGAGATGACCGCGTGGCGCGCATAGCCGGCGTGAACATTCCGGCCCAGAAACGGGTCGAAGTGGCGCTGACATATCTTTACGGCATCGGCAAGACGCAGGCGAAGTTGATCTGCGGAAAAGTCGGTATTCCCCTCAATCGCCGGGTCAATCAGTTGACCGACGACGAGGTGCTGCGCATTCGCGAGGTCATTGATCGCGACTACAAGGTCGAGGGCGATCTGCGCCGCGAAACGGCGATGAGCATCAAGCGCCTGCTCGATCTCGGCTGCTATCGCGGTTTGCGCCACCGCCGCGGCCTGCCCGTGCGCGGCCAGCGCACCCGTTCCAACGCGCGCACGCGCAAAGGCAAGTCGCGCGCGATCGCCGGTAAAAAGAAAGTGACGAAGTAGGAGCCCATGGCCAAGCCCGCCAACACCGCCGCCACCGCCGCCGCCGCGCGCCTTCGCCGCCGCGAGCGCAAGAACATTACCTCGGGCGTTGCGCACGTGAACGCCTCGTTCAACAACACGACGGTGACCATCACCGACGTGCAGGGCAACGCGATCGCCTGGTCGTCGTCTGGCAGCATGGGCTTCAAGGGCTCGCGCAAATCCACCCCCTACGCCGCGCAGATGGCCGCCGACGGTGCCGCGCGCAAGGCGATGGAGCACGGGCTGCGCACGGTCGAGATCCTGGTGCGCGGTCCGGGCGCGGGCCGCGAATCGGCGTTGCGCGCGTTGCAGGCCGTCGGCCTCCAGGTCACTTCGATTCGCGACGTGACGCCCATTCCGCACAATGGCTGCCGGCCGCCCAAGCGCCGGCGCGTTTGACTTCCCTGGGCGCGGGATCACACGAGGCTCCCGCGTTCTTTGTTTGATCCGGCGACGGCGCCGGATCGCATTTTTTCTAAGGACGCGCGTGAACCATGGATCTCGGAAAGCGTGAGATTACCCCGGTCGTCCAGCGCAACTGGACGGAACTCATCCGCCCCAGCAAGCTGCAGCTTGAGGCTGGCTCCGACCCGGCGCGCAACACCACCGTCGTGGCCGAGCCGCTCGAACGCGGCTTTGGCCTCACGCTTGGCAACGCGCTGCGACGCATCCTGCTGTCGTCTCTTCAGGGCGCCGCGGTTACCTCGATCCAGATCGAGGGCGTCCTCCACGAATTCTCCTCGATTCCGGGTGTTCTCGAGGACGTGACCGACATCGTGCTCAACATCAAGGGCATGGCCCTGCGCATGCACGGCGACGGGCCCAAGCGCATGGTCCTCCAGGCGAAGGGGCCGGGCGAGATTAAGGCCGGCATGATCGAGACCGGCCACGACATCGAAATCATGGATTCCGAGCACGTCATCTGCACGCTCGACAAGGGCGCGAAGATAAAGATGGAGCTCATCGTCACCAGCGGCAAAGGCTATGTCGCGGCCAATCAGAGCCGCGCGGCGGACTCGCCCATCGGCCTCATTCCGGTCGATGCGCTCTATAGCCCGGTGCGGCGCGTGACCTACCGGGTCGAGAATTCGCGTGTCGGCCAGGTGACCGATTACGACCGCCTGACCCTTCAGGTCGAGACCAATGGCGCGGTGCGCCCGGACGACGCGGTCGCGCTCGCCGCGCGCATTCTGCAGGACCAGCTTCAGCTCTTCATCAATTTCGACGAGCCGACCAAATCGGTGCTTGAGGAAGCGGTCGCGGATCTGCCGTTCAACCGCAATCTCTTGCGCAAGGTGGACGAGCTCGAATTGTCGGTGCGTTCGGCCAATTGCCTCAAGAACGACAACATCATCTATATCGGCGACTTGGTGCAGAAATCCGAGGCGGAAATGCTGCGCACGCCCAATTTCGGGCGCAAGTCGCTCAACGAGATCAAGGAAGTCCTGGCCCAGATGGGCCTGCATCTCGGGATGGAAGTCGTCGGCTGGCCGCCCGAGAACATCCAGGACTTGGCCAAGAAACTCGAGGAACCCTACTGAGTTCCCGCACCTAAGGGCGAAATGAGAGCCCTTGCCGCAAGGCGGGGTTAGATCACGGAGAAGTTCCGATGCGTCACGGCGTCAGCGGCCGCAAACTCGGCCGGACAACCAGCCACCGCCTAGCAACCTTCGCTAATATGGCGGTGGCCCTGCTGAAGCACGAGCAGATCAAGACCACGCTGCCCAAGGCCAAGGAATTGGCCCCGGTCGTGGACAAGCTCGTCACGCTGGGCAAGGCCGGAACGCTCCACGCCCGCAGGCAGGCGCTGGCGTTTCTCCAGGACACGAAGATAACGGCCAAGCTGTTCGACACGCTGGCGCCGCGTTACGCGACGCGGAAGGGCGGCTATACGCGCGTTCTCAAGGCGGGGTTCCGCTACGGCGACATGGCGGCCATGGCGGTGATTGAGCTCGTGGACCGCGATGTCTCGGCCAAGGGCCAGGATTCGGGGCCGAAGCACATATCCGAGGACGAGGCCGACAAGGCCGCCGCCTAGGTAGGTCGCCGCCTTAGGTCCCACGGAACGGGCCCGTTCTGCGGCACGCCCCCGCCAGCAGTACGCCCCTGCGGTACGCCCCTGTAGTACGATGGCCTTGCGCGGGGCTGCCTCTTTGCCGCGAGGCGAGTTAAAATCCCGTCATGTCGCGCTGGTTCGCCGTTCTCGTTTTGCTCGCGGCGCTGTGGCACGGCGCGGCCGAGGCGGCGCCCGCGCGCCGGGTCGTGCCCGAGGGCCAGGCCGAAATCCAGTTGTCCTTTGCGCCCCTGGTGAAGCGCGCCGCGCCCGCGGTCGTGAACATCCATGCGGCGCGCTCGCCGACCAGTCTCAAGGACGATCCCTTCTATCGCCAGATACCGGGCGAGAAGGCGCCGGCAAATCAGAAAAATCAGAACTCGCTCGGCTCGGGCGTCATCGTGCGTTCGGACGGCACCATCGTGACCAATTTTCACGTCGTACGCGGCGCCGAGGCGATCACGGTCATCTTGGCGGACAAGCGCGAATTCAAGGCCCAAGTCCTGCGCACCGACGAACGCACCGATTTGGCGGTGCTCAAGATCGAGCCGATCGAGGCGCTGCCGGCGCTCGAATTGCGCAATTCCGACGAAATCGAGGTCGGCGATCTGGTTCTGGCCATCGGCAATCCGTTCGGCGTCGGCCAGACGGTCACGAGCGGCATCGTGTCGGCGATCGCGCGCTCGAACGTGGGCATCACCGATTTCCGCTCCTTCATCCAAACCGACGCCGCGATCAATCCCGGCAATTCCGGCGGCGCGCTCATCGGCATGGATGGCCGCCTCATCGGCATCAATACCGCGATCTTTTCGCGCGGCGGCGGCTCGCAGGGCGTCGGTTTCGCCATCCCCTCGAACATGGTCGCCTCGGTCATCCAGGGTGCCGCGAGCGGCCAGCAGCTCGTCCGCCCCTGGTTCGGCGCGCGTGTGGAATCGGTCACGGCCGATCTCGCGCGCCGGGTGGGCCTTGCCAAGCCCACGGGCGCCGTCATCACGTTTCTGTCGCCCGGCGGGCCCGCGGAGCGCGCGGGCCTGCGCCTCGGCGACATTCTCCTCGCCATGGATGGCAAGGACGTCGGCGATCGCGAGGCTTTCCGCTACCGCGTGGCAACGCGCGGCATCGGGGAAACGGTCACCTTCATGGTGCACCGCCGGGCCGGCGATGCGGCCATCGTCCAGGGGGTCCTGGTCGCGCCGCCGGAGGACCCGCCGCGCAATCCCAAGAAAATCGACGGCGGCTCGCCGCTCGCGGGTGTGACGGTCGCGAATTTGTCGCCGGCGCTTGCCGAGGAATTGGGCACGCCGGGGATTCCGGAATACGGCGTGATCGTTCTCGAAATCGAACAAGGCAGCACCGCGCAAAAGATCAAACTTGCCGTCGGCGACGTGATCTCGAAGATCAACGGCGAGGACGTGACGAGCGTCGAGCGCCTGGTGCGCGCGGCCTCCGAGGACCGGGGCCAATGGCGCCTCGGCGTGCGCCGCCAGAACAAGATGCTCGACATGCAGGCTGCCAAGCCGTGACCACGTTGTTCGAGACCCAGGCGCCGCGGCCGCTCGCGGACCGCTTGCGGCCGAATACTTTGATCGAGGTCGTGGGCCAGGATCATTTGCTCGGCCCCGACGGCCCAATTGGGCGGATGGTCGGGCAAAAACGTCTGGCCTCCATGATTCTTTGGGGCCCGCCCGGCACCGGCAAAACCACCATCGCGCGCCTTCTGGCCGAGACGACGAATCTCGAATTCGCGCCGCTTTCGGCGGTGTTCTCGGGAGTCGCGGATTTGCGAAAGATCTTCGATGCCGCCAAGGGCCGGCGAGGCATCGGCCGGGGCACCTTGCTGTTCATCGACGAAATTCACCGCTTTAACCGCGCCCAGCAGGACGGCTTCTTGCCCTATGTCGAGGACGGCACCGTGGTGTTGATCGGCGCCACGACCGAGAACCCGTCCTTCGAGTTGAACGCGGCGCTGCTTTCGCGCTGCCAGGTCATGGTCTTGCGGCGGCTCGACGACTCGGCGCTTGCCGAATTGCTCGAACGCGCCGAGACGATCGAGGGCCGCAAGCTTCCCCTTCTTCCCGAGGGCCGAGCGGCCTTGCGCGCCATGGCGGACGGCGACGGGCGATTCCTGCTCAATCTATGCGAGGAATTGTTTGCCCTGCCCAAGGATACGCCGCCGCTCGATACTCAAGGCATCGCCGCGACCGTGCAGCGCCGCGCGCCGGTTTACGACAAGAATCAGGACGGCCACTACAATCTCATCAGCGCGCTGCACAAATCCCTTCGCGGCTCCGACACGGACGCGGCGCTCTATTGGTTCGCGCGCATGCTTGATGGCGGGGAGGATCCGAACTACATCGCGCGCCGCTTGACGCGCTTTGCCGTCGAAGACATCGGCCTCGCCGATCCCCAAGCCTTGGTTCAAGCGATCGCCGCCTGGAACGCATACGAGAGATTGGGCAGTCCCGAGGGCGAATTGGCCCTCACGCAACTCGTGATCTATCTCGGCACCGCGCCCAAATCGAACGCCGCCTACCGCGCCTTCAACGCGGCGCAAGCGGCGGCGCGCGAAACCGGCTCGCTGTCGCCGCCCAAGCACATCCTGAACGCGCCCACCCGGCTGATGAAGGATTTGGGCCACGGCAAGGACTACGCCTACGATCACGCGACCGCCGACGGTTTTTCGGGCCAAAATTATTTTCCCGAGGGCATGGCGCGGCAGGAGTTGTACCGTCCGGTCGATCGCGGTTTCGAGCGCGATGTCAAAAAGCGCCTCGAATACTGGGCACGTCTGCGCGACCGCTTGGCGCGGGGCGAAAGCGGACCGGAATCCGAGGACTGAGCGGTGGCGGGCGTTCAAACCCTGGCCGTCGCGGACGACGAGGCGGGGCTGAGGCTCGACCGCTGGTTCGGTCGCCGCTTTCCCGCGCTGACGCACGGCCGGTTGCAAAAATTGCTGCGCACCGGCCAGGTTCGGGTCGATGGCGGCCGGGCCAAGGCCGGCCAACGCCTCGATCCTGGGCAAAAGATTCGCGTGCCGCCGCTCCCGGCGGACCCCGCGCCCGCGCGAGCTCCGCCGCGCCGAAGCCCGGCGCCGGTCAGCGCGCGCGATGCGGCCGATTTGCAGGCGCGCGTGCTTCATCGCGACGACGACGTGCTGGTCATCGACAAGCCCGCGGGTCTCGCGGTGCAAGGCGGTACGGGAACCGGACGCCATCTCGACATGATGCTCGATGTCCTGCGCTTCGGCGCGCCGGAACGCCCGCGTCTCGTCCATCGCCTGGACCGGGATACCAGCGGTTGCCTGGTGCTCGCGCGCACGGCCTCGTCGGCGGCGCGCCTGGGGCGGCTGTTTCGTGGCCGCGAGATGCATAAGGTCTATTGGGCGATAACGGTAGGCGTGCCGCAACCGTTCTCGGGCGAAATCGATGCGTCATTGGCCAAGGAATCCGGCGCTGGCCGCGAGCGCATGGCGGTGGACGAAAGCGGCGACCGCGCGATCACGCGCTATGCGGTCGTCGAGGCCATCGGGCGCAAGCTCGCCTGGGTTGCGCTCATGCCCATAACCGGCCGCACCCATCAATTGCGCGCGCACATGGCCGCGATCGGCACCCCCATCCTGGGCGACGGAAAATATGGCGGCCCGGACGCCTTCCTGCCCGAGCTGCCCGATGCCAAACGCGTTCACCTTCACGCCCGCGAGATTCGCTTGCCGCGCCCGGGCGGCCCCTTGCGCGTGCGCGCGCCCTTGCCCCAACACATGCGCGACACTTGGCGGATATTCGCCTTCGACGAGAAGAACGACGGCGATCCCTTGGGTCTAGCCACGGGATTGGATTGAGCGATGGCGATAGCGCGCCTCAAGCTCGTGGTCTTCGATTGCGATGGCACGCTCATCGACAGCCAGCACGTAATCGCGGCCGGCATGGCCGCGGCCTGGCAAGCGTGCGGGCTGGATTCGCCGCCGCCCACGCGCGAGGTGCGCAAGGTCGTGGGCCTGGCGCTCGTCGAGGCCATCGCCGGCTTGCATCCCAGCGGCACTCCGGCCGATCACGAGCGTCTGGCCGAGGCCTACAAGACGGCCTTTCGGACGCTGCCCCGCGAATCCAACGACGACGAGCCATTGTTTCCCGGCGTGCGCGCCTGCCTCGAGACCTTGGAGGAGCAAGGTATTCTTCTAGGTATCGCTACCGGCAAGGGCCGCCGGGGCCTCGATATCGCGCTCGGCCGTCACGGTCTCGTTCGCAAGTTCGTGACCATCAAGACGGCGGATGACGCGCCGGGAAAACCGCGCCCAGACATGTTGCTGCAGGCGATGGCGGAATTGGGCGTCGAGGCGGCGGATACCGTTATGGTCGGTGACACGATATTTGATATGTTGATGGCGCGCAGCGCTGGCGTGGCCGCCGTGGGAGTCGGGTGGGGCTATCACGAACGCGCCCAACTATTGGCATCCGGCGCCCGCATGGTTCTCGAATCATTCGATGAACTCGTGCCGGCCCTGCAACGATCAATCTGGAGGTCATTATGATTCGCAAGATCGTGATTGCTCTTGTGGCGTTGGTCGCCCTTGTCGTTGTGGGGGCGCTCGCCGCGTCGATCCTCATAGACCCGAACAAATTCAAGGATCAAATCGCCGCTGCCGCCGAGGATGCGACCGGGCGCAAGCTCACCTTGGCCGGCAAGGTTGGGCTCAAGCTGTTTACGCTCACCCCCTCCATCACCGTGGCCGACGTGGCGCTCGCCAATGCCGACTGGGGCTCGCGTCCCGAGATGGTCAAGTTCAAGAGCCTGGTGGCCGAGGTGCAGCTCCTGCCGCTGCTCTCGAGCCAGGTGAAGATCAATCGCGTCCAGCTCGAAGGCGCGGATATCCTGCTCGAGACGAACAAGGACGGCATCGGCAACTGGGTGTTCGCGCCAGCGAAGAAGGAGGCCGTGCCGGCCGAGCAGCCGAAGGACGCCAAGGCCGCCAAGGCGCCGCCGGCCGTCGAGGTGCGCCATGTGGCGATCAAGGACCTGAACTTTACCTATCGCGACGGCAAGACGGGCCAGACGACCAATCTCGAATTAAGCCGCCTGACGCTGAAGGCCGAATCGAACGCGGCGCCGCTGCTGATCGTCCTCGACGGCACGCTCAACGGCAAGGCCATGGCAATCACCGGCAAGCTCGCCACCATCGACGCGCTCAAGGCCGCCGGCGAGAAGCCGTTGCCGCTCGCGCTCGACATCAAGTTTGGCAATTCCCACGTCATCGGCGACTTGACGGTTTCGGCCAAGGGCGCGCCGCGTATCGCGGGCAAGCTCGACATTCGCGTGCTCGACGTGAAGGAACTGCAGGAGGCCAGCGGCCAGAAGGGCGGCGATGCCAAGGCTGGGGGTCAGGCACAGCCGGCTACGGCGGACGGCAAGCAACGCATGTTCAGCGACGCGCCGCTCAATTTGTCCGCACTCAAGGCGGCGGAAGCCGATCTCGATCTCAGCGGCGCCAGGATCGTTCTGGAGGGCGGGGATCTTCAAAATCTCGCGGCCAAGATCGCGCTCAAGGGCGGCAAGCTGTCGGTGAAGCCGTTCACGGTCGAGCTGAAAGGCGCCACGCTTTCGGGCGCTGTCATGGTTGACGGCTCGGGCACGCCGGCATTGGCGATCGCGGTCTCGGGCCGCAAGATCGACGTTGGCGCGCTGATGCAACAGCCCGGCAAGGAAAAGTTGATCGAAGGCATGGCCGATCTCGATATCGATCTCGCCGGTTCGGGCGCATCCATGCATGCAATCGCCTCCTCGCTTAACGGCAAGACGCTCGTGCAGATGGGCGAGAGCCAGCTTAACAACAAATATTTGCGCCTCGTTGCGGGCGATCTGTTCAAGCTGATCGATCCGTGGGCCGCCAAGGAGGACACGGGCAAGATCCATTGCGTGCTCTCGAAGTTCGACATCAAGGGCGGCTTGGCGACGAACCAGGCCATGATCGTCGACGGCGCGGCGTTCTCGATCCTGGGCGACGGCAAGATCAATCTCGGGCCCGAAACCCTCGATCTCGTCATCGATGCCAAACCCAAGAACTCGAGTCTGCTCAACCTTGCCGTGCCGATCCGCATCGGCGGGACGTTGCTGAATCCGTCCTTCACCCCCGATCCGGCGGCGCTTGCGAAGGGCTTGATCGGCGCGGCCGGCAATGTGCTCGCCAAGGGCGCGGGCGGCGGTGGGGGCATTGGCGGCCTGCTTGGCGGCGTCTTGGGTGGCCAGCAGGCTGCCCAGCCTGCCCAGGCTCAATCGGCCGCGGGCGGGGGCAATTCGTGTCTTGGCAAGGCGGCTCCGGCAGCCCAGCCGGCGCCGCAAGGCCAGGCGCCCGCCGCTTCGCCTTCGCCCGCGGAGAAGCCGAGCCCGGCCGGCGCCGTCGATAGCCTATCGAAGGGCGTGAAAGGCCTACTGAAGCCGTGACGATCCCGCTGACGTCGTAAAGCCCCGGCCGTAATCGCAAAGCTTATGAAGCGGTTCTACCGGGCGGTGGACTTCGCCCCACGTGGCGGCCGGTTCGAGGTTACCCTTGACGCCAAGCCGCTCGCCTCGCCCGGCAAGCGGTCGTTCCTTTTGGGCGAGGCCGTGGCGCGCGCGGTCGCCGCCGAATGGCGGGCGCAGGGCGAGACGGTCAAGTTCGACACCATGCCGATCATGCTGCTTGCGGCCCGGGCCGTCGATTTGGTGGGCCCGGAACGAGCGCGCGTGATCGGCGAGGTTGCGGGCTTCGCCCAAACCGACATGCTGTGCTACCGCGCCGAGGGCCCGGGCGATCTCGTGGCGCGGCAGGAAGCCGCATGGCAGCCTTGGCTCGATTGGGTGGCGCAGAGATATGGCGCGCGGCTCGCGGTCGTGGGGGGCGTGATGCATGAAGAACAGCCGGCGGCGGCGCTCGCGGCCCTGCGCGCGGCCGTCGCGGCGCACGACGATTGGCGGCTATCGGCGCTCATGCAGGCAACTCAGGTCTTGGGTTCGCTCGTTCTCGGCCTCGCGGTCGTGACGGATGCCGCGTCGCCTGATCAAGCGATCGCCGCGGCCGAACTCGACGAAGCCTATCAAAGCGAAAAATGGGGCGACGATCCGGAGGCGCTCAAGCGCCGGGCCACGGCCGCGCGCGACGTGGCGGCGGCTGCGCGTTTCGTCGGCCTCTTGGACGGCTGAGCGGGCCGGCGGGGGACCGCGTGCCGCGTTGGCCGGGCGGGTCGAGCCATGCTACAGCTGACCGCGCGGTTCGGGAGGTTACGATGACGGATATTCTGCGCCAGCTCGAGGACATGCGCGCGGCGGCCCGCGCGGGCGGCGGCGCCCGGCGCATCGCGGCCCAGCATGAAAAGGGAAAGTTGTCCGCGCGCGAGCGCCTGGACGTGCTGCTCGATCCGGATTCCTTCGAGGAATACGACATGTTCGTCGAGCACCGCTGCGCTGATTTCGGCATGGCGCAACAGACCGTGTCCGGCGACGGTGTGGTGACCGGTTGGGGCACGATCAACGGTCGCCAGGTCTTTGTCTTTAGCCAGGACTTCACCGTGTTCGGCGGCTCGTTGTCGGAAGCGCACGCCGAGAAGATCTGCAAGGTCATGGAGCAGGCCATGAAGGTCGGCGCGCCCGTGATCGGCATCAACGATTCGGGCGGCGCGCGCATCCAGGAGGGCGTGGCTTCGCTCGCCGGGTACGCCGACGTGTTCCAGTTGAATGTTCTGGCCTCTGGCGTCGTGCCGCAAATCTCGCTGGTCATGGGGCCGTGCGCGGGCGGGGCGGTCTATTCGCCGGCCATGACGGACTTCATTTTCATGGTCAAGGACAGCGCCTATATGTTCGTGACCGGTCCCGATGTCGTGAAGACGGTCACGCACGAAAGCGTAACGCAGGAGGAATTGGGCGGCGCGATCACGCACACCACGCGCTCGGGCGTGGCGGACGGGGCGTTCGAGAACGACGTCGAGGCCCTGCTGCAGATGCGACGGTTCTTCGACTTCCTGCCGCCGAACAACCGGGAAAAGCCGCCGGTGCGCGCGACCGCCGACGCGCCCGACCGCATCGAACCTTCCCTCGACAGCCTCGTGCCGTCCAATCCCAACAAACCCTACGACATGCACGAGCTGATCGAGAAGGTCGTGGACGACGGCGATTTCTTCGAAATCCAACCTAATTACGCGCGGAACATCCTCGTCGGCCTTGCGCGCATGGAGGGCTCGACCGTCGGCATCGTGGCCAATCAGCCGATGGTGCTGGCCGGCTGTCTCGACATCGCGAGCTCGACCAAGGCCGCGCGCTTCGTGCGCTTCTGCGATTGCTACAACAGTCCGATTCTTACCTTCGTCGACGTGCCGGGTTTCCTGCCCGGCACCGCGCAGGAATTCGGCGGCATCATCAAGCACGGCGCCAAGCTGCTTTACGCCTTCGCCGAGGCGACAGTGCCCAAGGTCACCGTCATCGCGCGCAAGGCTTATGGCGGCGCCTACGACGTCATGAGCTCAAAGCACCTGCGGGGCGATGCGAACTATGCGTGGCCCACGGCCGAAATCGCGGTCATGGGCCCCAAGGGCGCGGTCGAGATCATCTTCCGCGAGGACCGCGGCGACGAAGCCAAGATCGCCGAGCGAACCGAGGAGTACCGGCGGAAATTCGCCAATCCCTTCGTCGCCGCGCACCGCGGCTTCGTCGACGACGTGATCATGCCGTCCGCGACGCGCAAGCGCGTTTGCCGCGCGCTGGCCATGCTGCGCAACAAGCGCCTGGAAAATCCATGGAAAAAACACGACAACATTCCGCTCTGAGCGAAATGCGTCGAGTGGAGGAACGCGGCCGGCGGCGCCTGCGTATGTTTCTAAACCATCTGGCGGCCTATTTCGCGACGGTCGTTGCGTGCGTGCTCTTGAACCAGGCGATGGATCCCGGCCATCCCTGGTTCTTGCTGCCGATGATCGGCTGGGGTGGAGTGCTCGCGCTCCATGCCGCCCAAGTCATGGGGCTGTTCGACACCCTGTCCAAGAAAGACGGCGGCTCGGCCTAGAGACCAAAATAGATCGGGGGAGAGACGGTCTCCCGTCGCGGCCCCCCCCCCCCCCCCCC
>CAMAPP010000044.1 GCA_945860095.1 Rhizobium sp. Q54
CGGCCGCCTGCCCGCAGGCGTGCAGATATTTTCCCTGTTTTACGCCAATCCCCAATTGCTCGACATCGTCGCCCACATCATGGGCGACGCGCCGCGCCTGGCCACCCATCTCAGCCGGCGGCCGGCGGCGCTCGAAGCGGTGCTGCTGCCCGGGTTCTTCGACCGCATCCCCGAACGCGCGGCCATGGCGGAGGATCTCGAAACCGCGCTCGGCCAGGCGCGCGATTTCGAGGACAGGCTGGGCGCGGTCCGGCGTTGGACCAATGATCGGCGCTTCCAAATCGGCGTGCAGATGTTGCGCGGGACGATCGACGCCTTGCGCGCGGGCACGGCGCTCGCGGACATCGCCGATATCGCGCTCGGCGCCCTTGCCACTTCATCCGAAAGCGAATTCGCGCGCCGACACGGCCGCGTGCCGGGCGGCGCCATGGTCGTGGTCGGCCTCGGCAAGCTCGGCGGCCGCGAGATGACGGTGACCTCCGACCTCGACTTGCTGTTCGTTTACGACGCGCCGGACGAGTTCGCCGCCTCCGACGGCCCGCGCCCGCTCGCGGCCGGGCATTATTTCGCCCGCCTGTCGCAATATTTCCTGAACGCCGTCACGGCGATGACCGAGGAAGGCGCTTTGTTCGAGGTCGACATGCGCCTGCGGCCGTCGGGGCGCAAAGGCCCGATTGCCTCGAGTCTCGCCGCCTTCGTCAAATACCAACGCGAATCGGCGTGGGCGTGGGAACACATGGCGCTGACGCGCGCGCGCGTAATCCGCGGTCCCGCCGAACTCAGCGCCCGGGTCGAAGCGGAAATCGGCGCCGTGTTGGCGGCGCCGCGCGAGGCGGCGCGCCTGGTATGGGACGTCGCCGATATGCGCGCACGGGTGGCGCGCGAACACGGCCGGGCCGATGGCTGGGACGTGAAGCACCGCCCCGGGGGCCTCGTGGACGTGGAATTTCTCGTCCAAGCCCTGTTGTTGCGCGCGCCGGTCGCCCTAGGCGGAAGCCGGCCGACGAACATCGCGGATGCCATCGCCCATCTCGCCGCTTTGGGCCGCCTCGCGCCCGAGGACGCGCGCGATGTCTTGGAGGCCTGGCGGCTTTGGTCGCGCGTACAGGGCCTCCTGCGCTTGACGGTCGAAGGACCGTTCGACAAGGGCCAAGCGACCGCGACCCTCAAGGCGCTGCTCGCGCGCACGGGCGATGTCGCCGATTTCGCCGCGCTTGGCCCCCGCATGGACGCGACAGCCGCGCGCGTGCGAACTATATTCGAGAACCTGATCGAGATTCCGGCCCGCGCCGCCGCCACGAGCCATTCGATCGCCCCCGCCGCGCCCATCGGACCCACAGCGCCAATCGGACCCGCCGCGCCAAACAAAGGAGACACCCCATGACCGTCGAAGTCGGCGATCGCGCCCCCGCCTTCCATCTCCAAACCGATGGCGCCAGCGCCATCAAATTGGCCGCGCTCAAGGGCAAAAACGTGGTCCTATATTTTTATCCGAAGGACAACACCTCGGGCTGCACCACGCAGGCCTGCGCCTTTCGCGATTTGCACCCCAGGTTCAAAAAGCTGAATGCCGTCGTGATCGGCGTGTCGCGCGACAGCGTGAAAAGCCATGACGGCTTCAAGGACAAGCATGAGTTGCCCTTTGCGCTGGGCGCCGATGAGGACGGCAAGGTTTCGGTCGCCTGGGGTACATGGATCAAGAAATCGATGTACGGGCGCTCATATATGGGCATGGAGCGGGCGACGTTTCTTATCGACAAGCAGGGCGTAATTCGGAATACCTGGCGCAAGGTCAAGGTCCCGGGCCATGTCGAGGAAGTTTTGGAAGCACTCAAGGCGCTCGATTGAACGCGTTACACGTACGATCGGAAGATGCCGCGCACGCAGCTCATACATACAAGACGTACATAATTGAAATATATCAATAAAAACACCACCTGAGCGTGATCCAGGTGGTGTTTTTTTGATGGCTTTTCTGCGCCCGGCTAAATCTCAGGACATGCGTACGTACAACAAGCAACGCGGCGCTATCCGGCGAGATTAAACCTTCTTGTTCGCGTGAGACTCGGCCCAAAGCATGGCATCGCGCTCGAACACCGGATAGGCCATCAACGTGCCGTAGCCTTGTTTCTTGTACCAGAGCGTGTGGGCGAGCATGGCATCCGCGCTCGGCGCGTCGAGCAGTTCGATAATGTCGTACACGCCTTGCGTGTAATACATGTAATCGAGCTTGATGCCCAAGGATTTGGCCTTGGCGGCGGCGCGCGGGCCGCGCTCCTTATATCTTTTGGCGCCTTCCGGGCTGACCTTGCCGAAAACGACGAATTTCATGGCTCTATCCCTTCGCTGGGGCGATCAACGGGCTTTCGAATCGGCGCGCTTCATCGCCGCCGAATCGTGCGCGGGCATGGAGACCATGCCGCCATAGCCGCCCTTGGCCCACCACGCCGAAAGCGCGAGCACCGCCTCGGCATTGGGCGCATCGACCACCTCGACGAAATCGTACGGTCCGTTCATGTAATGGACCGCCTCGACCTTGATGCCGAGTTCCTTGACCTTTTTCGCAGCGGCCGCGCCGCGCTGCTTTAGTTTCTTGGCGCCGTCCGAACTCACGGTCGCAAGCAAGACAAACTTCATTCGCGCCCCCTTGGATTGCCAGCACCATGGTCCGCGCTTGGCGCCCTCTTGTCAAAGTGCCCCGGTCGTCAAAGCGCCCTCTTTCGTCAAAATTCCCCGTCATGTCGCGGTGCTTCGCCGCGACAAAATTATCGGCTGCGCGCGGTGCTAGGGAGCGGCCTTCTGGGCGAACG
The DNA here is from genome assembly GCA_945860095.1 of Rhizobium sp. Q54. GTDB lineage: Bacteria > Pseudomonadota > Alphaproteobacteria > CADEGL01 > CADEGL01 > CAMAPP01. The sequence goes on from CAMAPP010000044.1 coordinate 2,811, forward strand.
CCTTGAACGCCTTCGTGTCGCCGAGTTGCGCCGCGAGCACGATCAGATCGGGCGCCGAAGGTTTCACCGAAACGGCGAGGAAGGCATCCTTCATGGCACCCTTGGACAGGGCCACGCCGAACTTTCCGCGCACCGCAGCAAGGCCGGATTCGTCCCCCGCCAAGGACATTGCGACGGCGCAACGCATGAGACCCTGTTCCTCGTCCTTCGTCAGGCCGCCCTCTTTTGCCTGAGCGGACGCGTTCGTCGCGCGGCACGACGCCGACAGCGCCGGCCATTGCTTGCCGGACCACAACAACTCGGCGCGCAGTTGCGCCTGCGTCGCGTCGTCGCCGCGCAGAAGCGCCGCCGCTTCCTCGAACCTGCCGAGGCCCGCAAGCGCGCGGGCGCGCAACCAGCCGGTTCGAGCGCGCGGTTGTCGAGCGGGCAAGCCACGCGATCGAACACGATCAGATTCTCGCCGCGTTGAGCCTGGCGCTTTCGCGCGCGGGCGCCGGAGGGGGGCGGGAGATCTCCTTCGAGGGCCGGCAGGTGAGCCTGGTAGTCGCCGCCGCCGACCGGTCGAAGGTGGAAATCCGGGACCTGAGGTTCGACGCGCGAAGCGAGCGCTTCACGGCCGTCGCTGCGGCGGGAGCCGCTAGTGTGCCGCTGTCCGGGCTTGCTGCGCGCATGATCGAGATTCCAACCATCGCGGTCCGACTCAATCGCGGCGATGTCGTGCGAGCCAAGGACCTGCGCTCGGCGAAGGTGCGCGCGGGCGGCTTGAGTGCCGACGCGGTGACGGCCGAGGGCGAGATCGTCGGCTAGGCCGTGCGGCGAACGGTGAACGCAGGCAAAATCCTGCGCGCCGCGGATCTTCAGAGCCCGATCGCGATCGAGAAGGGCTCGCTCGTCACCATGATCATCCAAACCCCCTTCATGATGCTGACGACGCAAGGCAAAGCGCTCGACGAAGGCGCGCTCGGCGACACCATCCGCGTGCTCAATGGCCGCAGCAAGAAAATCGTCGAGGCCCAGATCGCGCGCGCCGACACTGTCGTCGTGCCCTTCGTCCACAGCCAAACGCCGTGACCCCGCGCCCGAACGCCGCAGACATGGGAGTGCGAACCGTGAACCTTCGATCCGGCAGCCGCCTGGCCGCAATCGCCCTCGCCGTCGTCCTGCTCGCGGGCTGCAATCTCGCAAGCCGACTCGCCAATTTGGGCGGCTCGCCCGAGATGACGCCCGTCCAGAATCCGACAACCGCGCCCGACTACCGCCCCGTGACCATGCCCATGCCGGTTTCCCTGCCGAGCAGCCATCAGACAAATTCGCTGTGGCGCCCGCGCGCGCGCGCGTTCTTCAAGGACCAGCGCGCCAGCAAGGTGGGCGACATCTTGACGGTCGTCGTGAACATCGCCGACAGCGGCGCCATCAGCAACACGACGGCGCGCTCACGCGCCATGGGCGAGGCCGCCGCCGCCACCGCCTTCCTCGGCTACGAATCGAGCGCAAACAGCTTCCTGCCCGAGGCCGTGAACCCGGGCAATCTCGTGAACATGGACAATACCAGTTCCAGCAACGGCGCAGGGACGATCACGCGCAACGAGACCATCACCATGCGCGTCGCCGCCGTCGTGACGCAGGTCCTGCCCAACGGCAATCTGGCCATCTCCGGTCGCCAGGAGGTTCGGGTGAACTTCGAGGTGCGCGAGATGCTGATCGCGGGCGTCATCCGGCCCGAGGACATCGCGGCGACGAATACCATCACCTCCGACAAGATCGCCGAGGCGCGCGTGTCGTACGGCGGCCGTGGTCAGATCACGGACGTGCAGCAGCCGCGCTACGTTCACCAGCTTTACGACATCCTGTTCCCGTTCTAGGCGACCGCCTAGCGTTTGGGACTCGGCGTACCGTCGTAGTTGAACAGCTCGATCTTCATGGCGGATTTGCGCTTGGCCAGATATTCGAGCATGACATTGCGGGTCAGCTGACCGAAGAGTTGCTCGCGCACCTCCTCGAAGGGCGGGACTTCGGTCAGGCGGCGGTCCTCGAGCTTGATGACGTGCCAGCCGAACTCGGTCTCGACCGGCGACGCGGACAGCTCGCCGGGTTTCAAGGAAAAAGCGGCTTCGGCAAAGGGCGCGACCATGCCCTCGCGCGTGAAATAGCCAAGATCGCCGCCGTCGGACGCGCTGCCGTCGGAGGATTTTTCCTTGGCGATGGCGGCAAAATCGCCGCCGCCCTGCAATTGCTTGATGACCGCCTCGGCCTCGTCCTTGGTCTTGACCAGGATATGCCGCGCGCGCACCTCCTCGGGCCGATTGATGGAGCCGACGAGGGCGGCGTAACGCTTGCGTTGTTCGGCTTCGGGCAGGGTTTTGGCGATATGGCGCGTGACGAAGGCCTCGCGCAGAACCTGCTCCTCGATTCGCGCCAGACGGCGCTTGATTTCCGGATCCTGGTGCAATTTCAGCTTGCGCGCCTCAAGCGCGAGAATCCGCCCGTCGATCACTTCGTCGAGCAACATGCGGTAAAGCACATCGGGTGGCGAGCTGCGGTACTGATGGGGCAGCATGTGCTGGGCGGACAAAACCTCCGCCCGGCTGATCGTCTGGTTCTCGAACCGTGCGGCCACGCCGTCGGGCTTCGCCCCGACTTGCGCGAGTACCGGACCGCACATCGCCAGGGAAGCAGCCGTCACGGCCGCCTTGATCGCGCGCATCATCGAGAACTCCTTCTTGGGAGATAAGATCGCCCGTCCAGGGCATAAGACCCTGGACATGATACGTAAATGCCCGCGGTTCGGGTTGCCGCCGGACCGGGAGCCCAAGGCGTAAGGCACGCTGAGCGACCTAGCAAGATGGCCCGGCCAATCCGGAAGCATCGCTCCGAAAGCCATGCGAATTTCGGTTGTCTGATCCGCGAAGGGAACATAGGCTTGCGTAGGTACCTTGCCGATGGCGGGGTTGCACCTCGGGGCCGGGCGGCAAGAGACTAAGATATCCGATAAAGGACAAGGCATAGGACAAGGCAGTAAGATCGAACCGGCGAGTTACAAGACCGGTCGGCCGCAATAGGGAGGTAAGTGGCCATGCCGACAGGTACGGTCAAATGGTACAATCCTGCAAAGCGTTACGGGTTTATTACGCCCGACGAAGGTAAGGACGACGTGTTCGTGCACTTCACCGCCGTCGAAGCTTCCGGTCTTCAGACCCTAACCACCGGACAGCGTATCGCCTTCGATTTGGCAGCGTCACATAACGGCCGGTCCTCGGCTTCGGATCTGAAGATCGTCGGCTAAGGCGGTTCGGCGCGGCCCCGAAAAGGCCAGCGGAACGATATATTGATTGCCTAGGCAGTAATCGCGCGGCTAACTTTCGGTCGGACTCGGGAGGCCCGCTCCGGACATGGCTATACGCAATCTCGACCGCAGTTTTGGCTTTCTACTGCACGACATGTCGCGGCTGATGCGCATCGAGTACGACCGGCGCGTTCGGCACCTGGGGCTCACGCGCTCCCAGTGGCGCGTGATCGCGCATCTGTCGCGCAACGAAGGCTGCACGCAGACCACGCTGGCCGATCTCCTGGAAATCGAGACGCCGACGCTCGGCCGCCTGCTCGACCGGCTCGAGGCTGCGGGATGGATCGAGCGCCGGCCCTCGCTGGAGGACCGGCGGGCGAAATGCCTGTACCTGACCGCCAAACCGGCACCGCTAATCGACGAGATGTTCGACATCTCCGCCGGCCTGCAGCGCGATGCGCTCAAGGGCATGGCCCAGGCCGACCGCGAAGCCCTCATCGACATCCTGCTCGACGTCAAACGCAATCTCGTGCGCATGTCCGCTGGCGCCGGCCCGACAGCCGTGTTTCCACCGGCCGCGCATGCAGCAACCGGAGACTGATAAGACATGACCTCGACCCAACACGCCGAGCCCGCCCCCATGCGCCACCCCCCCGCGTCGCGGCGCATGCTACGCGTCGTCCTACTGGCCCTTGCCCCGCTCGTGGCCGCGCTGGTCGGGTTTTATTTCTACGCCACCGGCGGCCGCTACGTGACGACCGAGAACGCCTACGTGAAATCGGACAAGGTCGCGGTCAGCGCGGATGTCGCCGGGCGCGTGAAGGAAGTCGTGATCGCCGACAATCAGATCGTCCAGCCGGGCGACCCGCTGTTCCGCCTGGATCCGGAACCGTTCCGCATCGTTCTCGACGAGGCCGAGGCGAAGCTGCGCGCGGTGCGCTCCGAGATCGAATCCACCCGCGCGCTGTATCGCCAGCGCAAGCAGGACCTGACGAAGGCCGAGATCGACATCACCTTCAACAAGCGCGAATTCGAACGCCAGCAGCAACTCATCCAGCAAGGCCACGTCACGCGCTCGAAATTCGACGAGGCGCTGCACAAGCTCGAACAGTCCCAGCAGCTAACCAACGCCATCCGCGAGCAGATCAACGAAGTGCTCGCCCAGCTCGGCGGCGACCCCAACATCCTGGTCGACAATCATCCGAAATACATGGAGGCCCGCTCCAAGCGCGACGATTCGGCCTTGGACCTGCGTCGGGTCGAGATCAAGGCGCCGATCGACGGCATCGTTACGCGCATGACCCTGCAGCCCGGCGAGCACGTCGAAAAGGGCACGCCCGTGTTCAGCATCGTAAGGCAGACCGGCATGTGGGTCGAAGCCAATCTCAAGGAAACCGAACTAACCCATGTGCGCGTGGGCCAACCCGCGAAGATCACCATCGACGCCTATCCCGGCGTCGTGTGGCGGGCACGGGTCGATAGCATCAGCCCGGCCACCGGCGCCGAGTTTTCCCTGTTGCCGCCGCAGAACGCCACCGGCAACTGGGTCAAGGTGGTTCAGCGCATTCCGGTGAAGGTCGCGATCGAGCCCCAGCAGGATGCCCCGCCACTGCGCGCTGGCATCAGCGTCGTGGTCGAAATCGACACCGGCCACGAGCGCAAGATATCCGCCTTCGTCCGCACCGCCCCGGCGTTCATCAAGAACGGCAGTTGAAGTCGGACGCAGCCGGGGCGGCGGTTCCGGAGAACCGCCGGTTTCTGATCAATTGCGTGGTGATGCTGCCGACCGTCATGCACTCGGTCGATATCACCATCGCGGCGGTGGCGCTGCCGAGCATGCAGGGCGCACTGTCCGCGACGCAGGAGCAAATTTCCTGGATTCTCACCAGCTATGTCTTGGCGGTCGCGATCGTCACGCCAGCGACCGGCTGGCTGTCCGCACGCCTCGGAAGGCGTCGGTTGTTCCTGGCCGCGGTCGGCGGCTTCACCCTCGCCTCGATGCTCTGTGGTCTGGCGAGCGGCCTCGGTGAAATACTGATGTTCCGCTTTCTCCAGGGCGGGTTCGGCGCGGTTCTCATTCCGCTTTCGCAGGCCGTGATTCTGGACACCTATCCGAGCCGCGAACACGGCCGCGCCATGGCCATTTGGGGCGTGGGCGTGATGGCCGGGCCGATCATCGGGCCCACGCTCGGCGCCTATCTCACGGAATTTCACGGCTGGCGCTGGGTATTCTTCATCAACCTGCCCATCGGCGTGTTGGCATTGGCCGGAATCGCCGGCTTTGTGCCCGAATCGGATCGCGGCGGCCGGCGCGCATTCGACATTTTTGGCTTTCTGGCCCTGGCGGGCGCGCTCACCTGCCTGCAACTCGTGATGGACCGCGGCGAACGGCGCGACTGGTTCGCCGATTCGACGATCGTCGTCGGCGTATCCGCGGCACTCGTCGGATTCTATTTGTACGTGGCGCACAGCCTGACGACCGAACGGCCGTTTCTCGACCGCACCCTGTTCCGCGACCGGAATTTCATCGTCGGCTTGATGCTCGGTTTCTCGGTGCATCTCAGCCTTTATGCCACCGTGGCGCTCATCCCGCCGCTGCTGCAAAACGTCCTCCACTATCCGGTTCTGACCTCGGGTGTCCTGTTCATACCGCGCGCGATCGGTACCTTGATCGGCATGTTCGCCGTCAGCCGGATTCCGAGATACGTGGATCCGCGCGGCGTCATCGCCATGGGCCTTCTGATCGCGTCTTACGGGCTCTGGGAAATGACCCAGTTCACGCTCGATGTCGGCGAATCGGACATCGTCTGGAGCGGGCTTTGCCTCGGCCTCGGCCTCGGGCTGGTTTTCGTGCCGGTGAGCACGCTCACCTTCTCGACCCTGCCCCGCGCTCTGCGGACGGAGGGCACGGGACTCTATGCCGTCGTCCGCTCGCTCGGCGCGAGTCTCGGCATCTCGGTGTTCGTGACCTTTTTGGTCCGCGACATTCAGGCGGCGCGCGCGACGCTGGCCGAGAGCGTCTCGCCCTACAACCAGTTTCTGCGCTCGCCGCATCTTCCGAACCTCGGCGACGGCCAGGTCCTCTTGAAGCTCGGCTCCGTCATCGAGCGCGAAGCCGAGATGGTCGCCTATGTCAACGATTTCTGGGCGCTTATGTTCGCCACGCTCGCGGTCCTGCCCCTGGTTCTGCTGATCAAGCCGCCGGTTGGCGATACCGAGGCGCGCTGAGGCCGTTCAGTCGTCGCGCCGCACGCGCTCGTGGCGCTCGTGGCGCTCCTGCGCCTCGAGCGAGAGAGTCGCGTTCGGGCGCGCCTCCAATCGGCGGAGACCGATGGGTTCGTTGGTTTCCGCGCAATAGCCGTAGGTGACGTCCTCGATGCGGCGCAAGGTGGCATCGATCTTGGCCAGGAGCTTGCGTTCACGGTCGCGCGTGCGCAATTCGATCGAGGTTCCGGTTTCCAGCGACGCGCGATCGGCGATGTCGGGCTTTTGCAATCCGCCAGCTTGAAGATAGCCTAGGGTCTCCGTCGAGCCGCGCAGCAATTCATCCCGCCACGCCACGAGCTTGCGACGGAAATATTCGCGCTGCCGCGGATTCATGAATTCGTCCGAATCGCAGGGGCGGTAATCGGGCGGAAGTTCGATTTTCTCCATTGCCGGGACGATGCCATTGGATGATGCGCTCGGAAGGCCGGGATACTAGGCCGCCGGGGCAGCGTCAAGGCGCGTACTTGGCGAGTTCCACGCGCGCGCGCAAATCGATCTCATCGAGCACGCCGGCAAGGCGCGGGTCGGTGATCCGGGCACGTTCGGCGGCGACAAGCCCGGCCAGGTCCTCGAGCGAGCGGCGCGTCAGCGCGCCGGCGAGCAAGCCGTGACGTATCTCGTCGAGCCGGTCGAGAATGCTCGTGCCCCGGCGTTGCGCGCCCATCTCGGGCGTGACCTCCAGGGCGACGAACAGGGATGTCACCGCGTCGATGCCGAGCGGCCCGCCGGATGCGGGGGTGGCGGCGGTTGCGTGATCGAGATGGCTCGCGAAGTCGCGGCCGCATGGCGCGCGGACGGCGCGGCGCGAAAGGGGCGGTTCCCATTCGGCTTGACCTCCATGCCGACATATCAATAAATGCCACATACCAATAAACAGGGGTTAATTCGAGCCCCCGTTGCACGCCACCCTTGCATGTTCCGCCGTCTCGGATTGCCGCGCCGGCTGGCCGGAGCCGGTGCGGCGGCCGGGCGGGCGGTTACGTCAGAAAATTGCCCATCGCAGGCTTGGCGTCGCGGGCCTAGGGTATCGGTGCGGGGCCCTGACAATTTGCGGCGGGTAATCCGGGGAGAAACGCCTATGCGGCTCAAAAACAAAGTGGCGGTCATCACCGGCGGCAGTCAGGGCATCGGCGCGGCTTATGTGCGCCGCTTCGTCGCCGAAGGTGCGAAGGTCACCATCGGCGATGTCCTGGACAAGGAAGGCCAGGCCCTGGCGCGCGAACTCGGCCCCGCGGCGAGCTATATCCATTGCGATGTCACCCGGGAAAGCGATGTCGCCCGGCTCATGGACGAGGCGCTCTCGGTCCATGGCGGGCTCGATATTGCCATAGCCAATGCGGGCATCGTCGATTCGGGTTCGATCATGGAATCGGACGAGGCCATGTTCGACCGGATGATGGCGATCAATGTGAAGGGCGTGTTCTTCACCTGCCGCCAGGCGGCGCGACGCATGATCGCGCGCAAGACGGGCGGCGTGCTGATCAATATCTCGTCGATCGTGGCCATTCTCGGCGAGATCGGCGAAGGCTGTTATCCGGTGTCAAAGGGGGCCGTGGGCGCGCTCACGCGCACGCTGGCGGTGGAATTGGCCGATCACAACATCCGCGTTGTCGCCATCGGCCCGGCTGGCACCAGGACCGCCATGATGGCCGACGCGGCGCCGGGAAGCGCGCGCCTGCGGAACATCGAGTTGCGCACCCCCATGCGCCGGATGGGCGAGCCCGAGGAAATGGCGGGCGTGGCGGTCTTTCTGGCTTCGGACGATGCGAGTTACATTACCGGTCAGACCATCTTTGCCGATGGCGGACGCCTCGTGCTGAACCTCAATATGAAAGAGCGCGGCTGACCAGGCCCTCGCGCCGATAACGGAGAAAATACCCATGCGCCTCAAGGACAAAGTCGCCGTCATCACCGGAGCCGCGCGCGGTATCGGTCAAGCCTATGCCGAACGCTTCGCCCAGGAGGGCGCCGCCATCGTCGTCGCCGACATCCTCGACCGCGAGGGCGAAGAGGTAACCGCCGGCATCAAGGCCAAGGGCGGGCGCGCGATCTATGCGCGCTGCGATGTCACCTCGCGCGCCCAGGTCTCCGCACTGATGGACCGCGCCGTGACCTCGTTCGGCCAGCTCGACATCGTCATCGCCAATGCCGCGCTGCCTGATTTCGGCGACGTGATGGACGTGACGGACGACACCTTCGACAAGGTATTCGCAGTCAACGTCAAGGGAACCTTCCTGACCGATCAGGAAGCGGCCAAGCGCATGATCGCGGGCAAGCGCAAGGGCGTGATCATCAATATCGCCTCGACCGTCGCCGTCGTCGGCGACAATTACGAGGGCTGCTATCCCGCGAGCAAAGGTGCCGTCAATCTCCTCACCCGCACCTTCGCGCTATCCATGGCGCCGCACGGCATCCGCGTGGTCGCTATCGGCCCAGGCCCGGTGAAGACTGCTATGATGGCGGGGCCGCTATCCGATCCCGTCCGCCTCAAGGGCTTGAAGGCCCGCACGCCGCTCGGCCGGCCGGCCGAACCGTTCGAAATCGCGGCGGTGGCGGTATTCCTAGCCTCGGACGAAGCGAGCTTCGTGACCGGGCAAACCTATTACGCCGATGGCGGGCGCCTGGCGCTCAACTACGTCATGCCCGAGACCAATTAGCGCACGATCAACCGGACGCAAACCCGCCATGGCCTCGCCCGCCGCCCCTTCGGATCGATCGGATCGAGACGCACTCGCGCGGCCGACGGCGCAAGCCATCGGACTGCCCGGTGGGTTTTATGGTCCGGCAAGTTTCGAGATGGAGCACGAGCGCATCTTCGCGCGCCGCTGGGTGCCCGTTGCGGTCGGCGCCGAGGTCCCGGAGCCGGGCGACATGAAGCCCGTGGAGATCGCGGGCTGGCACGTTCTAGTCCTGCGCACGCGCGAGGGGCGCGTGAAATGCTTCCACAATATCTGCCGGCATCGCGGCATGAAGCTCGTGGCCGAGCCCTGCCGCAGGAAGCGCGCGATCCAATGCCCGTGGCATTCCTGGACCTACGATCTCGACGGCGCGCTTTCGGCCACGCCCATGATCGCCGGCGACGACGCGCACCGACACGAAGCCTTCGACAACTCGGCGCTCGGCCTCGTCGAAATCCCCAGCGCGCGCTGGCTCGACTACGTCTTCGTCAATATCGACGGCCGGGCGCGACCTTTCGAGGACTGGCTGGCGCCGCTTGCGGGGTTCTTCGCGGGGTTCGACCTTTCCGGCCTCGGCCACGGCACCACGATCGACACACCCTTCGAGGGAAATTGGAAGTTCGTCGTCGAGGGGGCGATGGAGAATTATCACGTGCCGTTCTGCCATCCCCAGCTCTCCACGGGCGAAAAGCAGGGCGATTGGCGGCACGAAGTGCTCGGCGATTGCGCCATATCCATGCACTACGCGCCGGAGGCGTTTCGCAAGCTCGGCGAGGGCGGCAGCGTCGTCCGGCAAAACTCGCTGCCCCGCTGCCCCCGATCGCCACCCGATTTGGGCGGGCGGCAATATCTCATCACGATCTTCCCGACCGGCATCCTTTTCATCAACGCCAATCATGTCGGATTGAACTTCCTGCTGCCGCACGGGCACGACCGAACGCGCTATGTGCGCCATCTCTATCTGTTCGGCGACGGAGCGACTTCTCCCGTCCACCGCGAACAACGCGAAGCCGTGTTCGATAGCTGGCGCACCATCGGCGAGCAGGACATCGCGCTCGTGCGCAATGTCCAGGAAATGGCCCGCGTGCGCGACGCAGCGGGCATTCGCACGCGGTTTTCGCCCTATTGGGAGCGGAGCGTGCACAATTTCCAGAAGCTATATGCCGGGGCCATCGGCTGAGAGGCAGCGGCCCTCTCGCCATGTCATGTTCGAGATCGGCCAAGCAGACGCTCCGCCTCGGCCAAATCCGCCGGGCCATTCACGTTGAAGAACGGATCGAGCGGCGCGGCGGAAAACTCGACCCGCGCGAGGCGATGGCGCGCGGCCCAATCCTCGACCTTGCGCGCGCCGTCCTCGATCATGGCGCGGCGCAATTCGCCCGCGAGGCGAAGCGGCCAGAGCGCGCAAACCGGATGGGCGCGCCCCGCGGAAACGGCACAGGCGATTTCGGCCCCCCCGTCCGCGATGCCCGCACCCAGGCGCGCGACCAGATCGCACGGCAGGAACGGCGCATCGGCCGGAAAACTCGCGAGCCACCGCGCCTCGGGCGCATGGGCCGCCAGCCATTCGAGGCCGGTCAGCACGCCGGCGAGCGGACCCGCATGGCCCTCAATCGCGTCCGCGACGACCGGCAGGCCGAACGAAGCGAAACGCGCGGGGTCGCCATTGGCATTGAGAATAAGACGCCCGACCTGGGGCCGCGCACGTGCGATCACATGATCGAGAATGGGTCGGCCGCCAAGGAGGCAAAGCGCCTTGTCGCCCCCGCCCATGCGGCGAGACAGTCCGCCCACCAGCAAGATGCCTACGGTATCGGGGAACATGGCCGTATCGGGGGACATGGCCGTGACGGGGGACATGGCCGTGACGAGAGATATGGCCGTGACGGGGGACATGGCCGTGACGGGAGACATGGCCGTGACGGGGAAATGGAGCAGATGCGATGCGCGCGAGCGGCCATGGCCAGCGAAATATGCGCCCCAGGATGGGCGCGAACAAGGCGGACTGGGCATGAATGGCGCGCGGGGCCGGGGCTCCGGCCAGCCATTGATCGCGCCGCTCGGCGGCATATGTTAAAGAAGAGAACGCCATGAACGCCCCCACGCCCGCACCGCTCGCCGTCGAAAACGCGCCGCTCGTCGATCCGTTCGCGCGTGCGATCCGCTATCTCCGGGTTTCGGTCACGGATCGCTGCGATTTTCGCTGCGTGTACTGCATGGCCGAGGACATGACCTTTCTACCCAAGGCCGAGGTCCTGTCGCTCGAGGAACCCGACCGGCTGTGCTCGACCTTCATCGGCCTCGGCGTGCGCAAGCTGCGCCTCACGGGCGGCGAACCCTTGGTGCGGCGCAACGTCATGAGCCTGGTTCGCGCGCTCGGTCGTCACCTCGAATCGGGCGCGCTCGAAGAATTGACCCTCACCACCAATGGCAGCCAGCTAGCGAAATACGCGGGCGAATTGGCCGCGACCGGGGTTCGGCGCATCAATGTTTCCATCGACACGCTCGATCCGGAAAAATTCGCCGCGATCACGCGCTGGGGACGGCTGGAACAGGTCTTGGCCGGGCTCGACGCGGCGGACGCGGCGGGTCTATCGGTCAAGATCAACGCCGTCGCGCTCAAGGACGTGAACATCGGCGAACTCGAAGCCATGGTGCGCTGGTGCGGCGGCCGCGGCTACGACATGACCGTGATCGAGGTCATGCCCATGGGCGATATCGGCGCGCAGCGCGTCGATCAGTACTATCCGCTCTCGATGGTGCGGGCCGAACTCGCGCGCGCCTTCACGCTCGAGGACAGCGATTACCGCACGGGCGGGCCGGCGCGCTATGTCACGGTCAAGGAAACCGGCAGGCGTCTCGGATTCATCACCCCGCTCACCCACAATTTCTGCGAGCTGTGCAACCGCGTGCGCCTGACCTGCACGGGCACGCTGTTCATGTGTCTGGGCCAGGAGGACGCGGCGGATCTGCGCGCGCCCTTGCGCGCGCATGCCGACGACGCGGCGCTGACGCACGCCATTCGCGCGGCCATCGCCCGCAAGCCCAAGGGTCACGACTTCATCATCGACCGGCGCCACGCACCCCGATCCGTTTCCCGCCACATGAGCGTGACCGGCGGCTAACTCACTTGCGCTTGGGGTTTTCGGTCGCCAGGCACGCGGCGCTTTCGCCGGGATCGAACACGATGGCAAGGCCGTTTTCGCCGGGTTCCGCGCTCCAGCGTTCGCCCTTCCACATCCCTTGATCTTTACGAGGCGGCACCCGAACTTGTTCGGCGACGATCAGCACCCCGGCCTGATAGCAGCGAAAGGTGTATGCTGCGCCCCTCGGGCCCGCCTCTTGAGCGTTTGCCGCCGCAGCCGCGCCAAAGCCTACGGTCCATAGGACCGGGAGACATAGGACCGGGAAACACAGGACCGGGAAACACAGGACCGGGAGACGGGCCCGCCTTATCGCGCGGCACGCCGGCTTCCGGACAGGATAGACGGAATAGTTGGGAGCCATGTCGGACCCATACCGCGAGGATGGTGGAGATTCGGTGAACGCGCCCCTTACGGTCGAGCGCGACGAAGCGCGCATGGCGCTCTCGGATACGGCGCGCCAGGTGGCGCTTATGAGCCAACCCGCTCTTCTCCTATCGGTTGCGCTTCATATCTGCGCGGTGACGGTGTTCGTGTTCGGCCTGCCGCAACTCGATCTCGACTGGCTCGAGGAACGCACGCGCCCCGAGAACTTCCGTGTCGATGTCGTGTTCATGGGTCCGAAGGAAGATCCGGAGGTCCTGCGCGCCTACGGCTCGGTCAGTTGGGATCAGTCGCGCTTCGGCAAGGGTTCCGGGCCCAAGATCGGCCCCGACGCAGGCGATCAAGTACCAGCCTCGCCGCCCAACGACGCCAGCAAAATCGATCTCAAGACCGGCGGTAGCGACGACGGCAAGGCGTTGGCGCCCCTTCCTTGGCGCGCGCCGTCCGCCGTGAAGACGGCGCAGGACGCGACCCCCAAGCCCACGCCGCCTGAAGCGCTTCGGGACAACCCGACCAGCGCGCCCAAATCCGAGCGTGCGGACGAGGAAAGCGCCAAACCCGCGAAGTTCAAATCGGCCGAGCGCGGCGAGGAGAGCCGCGGCGCCGCCCCCGATCAGACGGCGCCCGGCAGCGAAAAACCCGACGCCATCGTCCAAGGCACGAAGAACGCGAAGGATAAAGAGGACAAAGCGCTCGCCGCCAAGGGGAACGTTGCCAAAATCGCCCCGATTTCGGGCACCCAACAAGATGCGCCAAGCCTGACCGAGAGCGAAAAAGCCGCTGCCGCGACCGCCGCCGACGCGGCGCGCGGCCGCGCCGATGTGCTGGCGGCCCGCAGCAGCGCCGCCGCGCCGCCGGGTCCGGGAAAATCGACCAAACTCGCCGCCGCCCTCTTGGTCAATCCCGACGCCGCGCCGGACTCGCAGGGCAAGAGCCAAACACCCACGAGCGGCGCGCTGCAGACCGATAGCAAGGCGCAAGGCGGCAAGGCCGAAGCCGAGGCCGTGCTCACATCGACCAAGAGCACCTCAGTGGTGGTCGCAAAGGGCCCGAACTCGAACGAGAACCTGGCGGCCGGCAGCAAAGCCGGCAATGTCCCGCTGGGCGATCCGGCCACGGGCGGCGGCGGCAATCCCACGACGGCGCAAGGCTCGTCCCAAACTCCGGTGGATCGCCTGAGCAACGTGGCGCTGCGCCTCCTGGTGCATCAGATGCCGGGCGTGGACGCGGATATCGCCGCCGCGATCACGGCGCCCGAATCCGTGCCCCAATTGCCGGCCACGCCGCGACGCCAGCAGGTGGTCGAACGCATTCGCAAGGCCGCCGATCGCGGTGTTGCCCACGCGCAATACGGCCTCGCGCGCCGCGAGCTGCTCGGCCAGAGCGTGCCGCGCGATCCCGTCCACGCCGCGGAGTTGCTCGAGCGCGCCGCCCGCCAAGGCCACGTCAATGCGCAAATGACCCTCGGTTACATGGCGGCGCGCGGCTACGGCATGAAACAAAACCTTGCCGACGCCCGGACGTGGCTTGCGCTCGCGGCTAGCCGGGGCAACGAATCGGCGGCGCGGGCGGCGGCGCTGATCGAACCCGCGCTCAACTCCAACGATCTCATCCGCACGCGGCGCGAGGTCAGCGAACTGAAGGCCGTGCTGGGCGAGGCGGCGCCCACCGGCGCCGCGCCCAAGAAACAAGCCTTGCTCGAGGCCGTTGCCAAGGGCGATCTGGCCGAGTTGCGCACCCTGATCGCGCGCGGCGAGGACGCGGATGGCCGCGACATCGAAGGCAAGACCGCGCTCATCAACGCGGGCTGGCGCGGCGATCCCATGATGGTCGGCGCACTGCTCGAGGCCGGGGCGGATCCGGACGTGATCGACAAGCACGGGCGTTCGGCCATCAACTGGGCATCGAGCAACGGCTACCCGGAAGTGGTGGACATGCTGATCAAATCGGGCGTCGAAATCGATTCTCCCGATATTACCGGGCGCACGGCGCTCATCCGGGCGACCATTAACGGACACGCCGCCGTCGTGAAGGCGCTGCTTGCCGGCGGCGCCAAGCCCGCAACCAAGGACAAGGCCGGATTGACCGCCCTCGATCACGCCAAGAGGGAAAATTACGGCGACTTGGTGCAGCTTCTGTCGCAGGCCAAGCGCTGAGGGTGGCCTATTTTATCGTGACGCGGTGCGAGAAGCGCTGGCCGTCGCTGATCGTGATCTGGGTAAAACCCAAGAGCTTCGCCAAATCGAAGAACGTGAAGTAATCCTCGACATGGTGATCGACGAAGAATTGCGAGCCGCGCGCCGACGCCGTGAGCATGGCGAACAACGCGCGCGCCCGGTAGATCGTGTTGAGCTCGCCGTCGCGCAGGCCGACGATGATCATTTTCTCGGCGTCCTCGCCCTTGGCGAAAATGGCAAAGGGCGGCGGATGGGCGTTCGACTGCAATTGCAGCGATAGGCTGGTGACGAAGCCGATGCGCCGCGCACGATCGCCCTCGGGGAGGGTCTGGGCGCGCGCGGTATAGACCTCTTCGGTGCGAGGCGCGGGGTAGTAATAGCCCGCATGGCGATCCACCTTGCCGCCTTCCACCGGCGCGACCAGCGCCAAGACCGCCAAAGCGGCCAACAATCCCAACGCCCTCGCCATCGTCATCCCCTTCGCGATCGGCCCCTTCGCGATCGGCCCCTCCGCGATCGGCGCCACGATGGCCGGGACGCGACGGATTGGCAATGTCGCCGCCGCCCCGATCCTGGAGCCGCGCTCTTTCACTGCGGCCAGATTCTTTCGCCTGCGGCAACGTTTCTCGCCGGGGCCAGATACCCTCGCTGGGGTCGGAGGCTCCGGCCGCGCCAGATTCTCTCGCCGAGGCCAGCTTTTCTCGCCGGGTATCGGCGCTATACTCCTCCGCTCCGCGCCCCGCGCGGCCGTCCCACGGGAGAGACCGCGCGCCATGCCGGGTCCGAAGATCGCATTTGCCGCGGCCCAAGCGCCGCCGGCCCAGGAAGCCTTGGCCCGGCTGTCGGCGCGCTATCCGCACGTCCCGAGCGCGGAAGCCGAGGCGGTGGTGGCGCTCGGCGGCGACGGCTTCATGCTCGAAATGCTGCACCGCTTCCGCGAGCGGGGGCTGCCGATTTACGGCATGCACCGCGGCACGGTCGGATTCCTGATGAACGAATACCGCGAGGACGGCCTGCTTGAGCGCTTGGCGCGCGCGGTGCCCATGCGCTTTCATCCCTTGCGCATGCGCACGCGCAGCCTCGACGGCGGCACCGGCGAAGCGATCGCGATCAACGAGGTGTCGCTTTTGCGCGAAACGCGCCTGGCGGCCA
This sequence comes from Rhizobium sp. Q54, assembly GCA_945860095.1. GTDB lineage: Bacteria > Pseudomonadota > Alphaproteobacteria > CADEGL01 > CADEGL01 > CAMAPP01. The sequence goes on from CAMAPP010000044.1 coordinate 18,895, forward strand.
AGATTCGCATCAAGGTCGACGGCATCGTACGCCTCGACGAACTCATTTGCGACGGCGTGCTCGTGGCGACACCCGTGGGCAGCACCGCCTACAATCTGTCCGCCCACGGCCCCATCCTGCCGATGGGTTCGGGCGTCTTGGCGCTCACGCCCATCAGCGCGTTCCGGCCCCGCCTCTGGCGCGGCGCCATCGTGCCGCACGCCGCGACCGTCGCCTTCGAGGTCAACGAACCGAGGCTCAGGCCGGTCAGCGCCGTCGCCGACAACACCGAGATTCGCGACGTGACCGAGGTGACGGTGCGCGAGGACCCGGCGATCACGCTGGCCATTCTATTCGACGCCGAGCACAGCTACGAGGAACGCATCCTCAAGGAACAATTTCAAGCCTAGGACATCGAACCATGGTCCGACCGTCGCCCGCCTGCATCGAGATGATCGAGAAGCTCATCTCGTTCGACACCACCAGTCGCGATTCCAATCTCGCCCTCATCGCGTGGGTGCAGGGCTATCTCAAGGACCACGGCGTCGAAAGCGAGCTTGTCCACGACGAGACCGGGAAGAAGGCCAATCTCTACGCCACGCTCGGGCCCGCGGGAAAGCCGGGCATCTGCCTGTCCGGCCACACCGATGTCGTGCCCATCGACGGGCAAGAATGGCACTCCAACCCCTTCGAGGTGATCGAGAAGGACGGCAAGCTATACGGCCGCGGCGCCTGCGACATGAAAAGCTTCGTCGCCGTATCGCTGGCCTATGTGCCGGAGTTCCTAAAGCGCGGCGTCGAGACGCCTATCCATTTGGCCTTTTCCTACGACGAGGAGGTCGGCTGCCTCGGCGTGCGCCGCCTCATCGACACGCTGAGCACCCATCCCAGCCGTCCGGCCCTGTGCATCGTCGGCGAGCCGACGGGCATGAAGGTCGTGCGCGCCCACAAGGGCAAATTGAGCTTCCGCTGCCATGTGCGCGGCTTCGAGGCCCATTCCTCCCTCGCCCCGCACGGCGTGAACGCGGTGGAGATGTCCGCCCTCGTCATCGTGCGCTTGCGCGCGATGGCCGACGAGAAGCGCGAAAACGGGCCCTTCGACCGCGATTTCGACGTGCCCTACACGACCGTCCACACCGGGGTGGTGCGCGGCGGCACGCAGCTAAACATCGTGCCCAAGGATTGCCAATTCGATTTCGAGTTTCGCCACCTGCCGGCGGACGACCCTAAGGAAATGTTCGCCGTCATCAAACGCTACGCCGAGGACGAGCTGCAGCCCGCGATGCGCGCGATCGCGCCGGACGCGGGCTTCACCTGGAACCAGCTCAGCATGACTCCGGGTCTCGATTCGGCCGAGGACGACGAGGCCGTGGAGCTCGCCAAGAACCTGACCGGAGCGAACGCCACCAGCAAGGTCGCCTTCGGCACCGAGGCGGGATTGTTCCAGAAGGCCGGGATTCCGACCGTCATCTGCGGGCCGGGCAGCATCGATCAGGCGCACAAGCCGAACGAGTTCGTGAGCCTCGACCAGGTCGCGCTGTGCGAGGCGATGATGCGCCGCCTGGTTGATCGCGTCTGCCGGCCGCAGCGTTGACCATGGCCGAGATCGTCGAGCTGAAGGCCCCCGACATCGCGCCCTACCGCAAGGGCAATACCGGCATTCCCTACGCCACCACGTTCCGTGCGCGCGAGGCCGGGCCGCACGTCGCGGTCAACGCCCTGGTCCACGGCAACGAATTGTGCGGCGCCATCGCGCTCGATTTTTTGTTCAAGCTGGACGTCCGGCCCAAGCGCGGCGCCCTCACCCTGTCGTTTGCCAATATCGCGGCCTACGAGCGCTTCGATCCGGAGAACCCGGCCGTTTCGCGCTTCGTCGACGAGGATTTCAACCGCGTATGGTCGCCCGACGTTCTTGAAGGCCCGCGCGATTCGACCGAGCTTCGCCGCGCGCGCGAAATGCGCCCGCTGTTCGACGGCATCGATCTCTTGCTCGACATCCATTCCATGCAGCGCCTTTCCGCGCCCCTTGCCTTGTGCGGACCGACCGCGAAGGGCCGCGCGCTCGGCCTGGCGATGAAGGTTCCGGCCAATGTCGTGTCCGACCGGGGCCACAATTCGGGCGTGCGTTTGCGCGATTACGCCGGCTTCGGCGATCCCGCAAGTCCGAAATGCGCCGCGCTGGTCGAATGCGGCCAGCATTGGACGGCGCCGACCGCCGACATGGCCATTCAATCGGCGCTGCGCTTTCTGCTGGCGACCGGCGCCATCGATGCCGACATCGCCGCCCCCCATCTCGCGGCCGCGACCCCGCCCCAGCGCGTCATCGAGGTCACGCACGCGGTGACGATCGCCAATGAACCCTTCATCTTCACGGCACCCTACCAAGGCCTCGAAATCGTCCCCAAGGCCGGCACGCTCATCGCCCATGACGGTACGGCCGAGATCCGCACGCCCTATGACAATTGCATCCTGGTCATGCCGTCGATGCGCTTGTCCAAGGGACTGACCGCGGTCCGGCTCGGCCGCATACTCGGTTAGTCGCCATGTCGGACGGACGGCGCGGCCTGGGCCCGATCGCGCTTGCACTCGCGATCGGCGCCGCGGGCGGATACGTTGCGAACCAGATCGATTTGCCCCTCGCCTGGATGATCGGCGCCATGTTGTTCGTCACCGTGGCGGCGCTCGCGCGCTTGCCCGTGGCCTTGCCGCCGCGCCTGCGCGCCGTGATGATCGCCTTGCTCGGCGTGATGCTGGGCAGCGCCTTTACCCCCGATCTGCTCGGGCGCGCGGGCGATTGGTGGATCACCTTGTCGGCGCTGTTGGTCTATTCGGCCGTGGTCGGCGGCGCATGTTTCGTGCTGTTCCGACGCTGGGCGGGGTACGACCGGCCAACGGCGTATTTCGCGGCCATGCCGGGCGGCCTGCTCGAGATGACCTTGCTCGCCCAGGAAAACGGCGGCGACGACCGGGTGGTCGCGCTCGTTCACACCGCGCGCGTCATGCTGATCGTGCTGACGATTCCGTTCTGGTTCCGCATGGTCGAAGGCTACGACGCCGCGCGGCGCACGGCGGAAGACCTCTCGCTCGTCGATGCCCCGTTGGCCGAAATGGCGATCCTCGCCCTGATCGGCTATGCCGGCGCCGTCGGTGCGCGCATCGTGCGCCTGCCCGCGACCTATCTGATCGGACCCATGGTCGCAAGCGCGATCGCGCATCTGCTGGGCTGGACGACCTTCCGCCCGCCCGCCGAACTCGTGACGCTGGCGCAGGTCGTGGTCGGCGCCGCGATCGGCTGCCGTTTCGCGGGCATCGCCGTCATGCAAGTGCTGCGCACGCTCGGCCATGCGGCCGGTGCGACCGCGATCATGCTCGCGGGTACGATCGTGGCGAGCGCATTGCTGCACCAAGCGGTAGACGCACCGACGCCCGCGCTCGTGCTCGCCTTCGCGCCAGGCGGCCTCGCGGAAATGAGCCTGGTCGCGCTCGCGCTCGCGACCGATGCCGCCTTCGTTTCCACCCACCACGTCGTGCGCATCGCCTATGTCGTGGTCGTGGCGCCGTTCGTCTATCGCATGATGCGCAAGCTCCAGCGATGAGGCGCCGCGCGGCCGTTCTCGCGATCCTCATGTCGCTCGCCGCGAGCCCGGCGGCGGCGAGCGTCGAATTGGGTCAAAAATCCTACGAAACCGGCGATTTCGGGCAAGCGCGCCGGTTGTGGGAGCAAGCCGCCAAGGGCGGCGATGCACGCGCCAAATTCGGCATGGGGCTGTTGTATTTGCGCGGCCTTGGCGTCGCGCGCGACCCCGAGCGCGCCGCCGCATTGTTTCGTGCCGCCGCCGATCGGGGCCATGGCAAGGCCGCCACCATGCTCGGCCTCATGTTCGCCGAGGGCCAGGGCGTCGCGCGCGACGAGGCCGCCGCCCTGCGCCTCCTGGAGCGTCCGGCGGCGCAGGGCGATGCCGACGCGCAGTACGGCTTGGGCGCGCTTTACGACGATGGCCGCGGCGTCGCCGCCGATCCCGCGCGCGCGACGCGGCTGTACCAGGCGGCC